>CADAPH010000102.1 GCA_902789745.1 Oscillospiraceae bacterium
GAGAGAAACAGCGAAAACGGTATGAAGTAGACGGAGCTCAGCCGGAGCGCATCCCTCAGCTGAATCCAAAGCGCCGAGTACAGCGCGTTCAGCACCAGGTACAGCACGAGCACCACCGCGAGAAAGCCAAGCTCCAGCCGGGAATGGTCGGTATGCCCGAGGATTTCCAGATAATTCTTCAGCCTGGTGCGCATAAATAGCGCGACCGGCGGCAACAGCACGGCGGTCACGATCAGGTAAGCCGCCAGCGTGGCGTCGTTGTAGATCATGTCCTGCTTTGCAAGCGGCAGGAAATCCATCAGCATGTTGGCGAGAAAGAACTGGACTGCGGCGTAGCTGATTACAATGAACAGGGCGGAAAGCTTCCGCATGAGATTCACCCGCGTGATTCGGGCATAGAGGGCCGTGACGCCCGCGATGGCTGCCAGCATAAACAGATTGTCGTCCAGGTTGCTGCTTACTGCCTGGCCCATATTCCACCAGACGCTCAGCGGATAGCACAGGGAAAAGCCGAGCGAAAGCGCCGCCAGACTCGCATAGGCCCTTCGCTTGCCCCCCGCGAAATCTCCATCCCGAAAAGGAACCAGCAGGAGCATAGCGCAGGGAACCAGTTGAAGAGCAAAGCCGAAGAAACTGCGCAGGTACAATCCGATTGACATGGCTGATTCGCCCTCTTCCTTTTTACTATTCGCCAGTTTTGTGCTCTTAATCTACATTATACAGCAGATAAACCCATTATATCGTACTGCTCGTGCCAGAATCAATACCACTCGTGCCACGAGTCTTGAAAAACGAGGCTTCCTCATATAAAATAAAATGAATACAACGCGAGAAGGCTAAAGCATTATGATTCAGGTACATATAAAGTGAGAAAGGAGAACAAATCATGGAAGAAGAGAAAGCACTGAATGACAAAGAGCTGAACAAGGTTGCGGGAGGAGAAGCGTCCGGGACGAACGGGGACAGATGCCCGAACTGCGGGAGCACAAATACCACTATGGATCTTGCCCTCCTGGAACATTACTGCATGGACTGCTGTTACAGGTGGTAACCAACGCTTGTTTTCGTATGCGCAGCCCAAACGCCCCAGCGTTATCTCCGGTTTATAAAAGTCTGAAAAAAGAAAGGAAACCGAAACCATGAAGAAAATGATCAGCATGCTGCTTGTCCTCCTGCTGCTGGCAGGACTGGGAGCCTGTGCTTTTGCTGATGAAACAGCGAAAGAGACGGGCGCGATCCTGGACGGACGCTGGCTGTGCGCCGACATTCAGGGCAATGTGACGGAAAACACCCCCGCCGTGCTCAAGGACAACTTTGGCCTGTATGTCAACAAGGAATGGATTCTCCAGGCGGAGATCCCCGACGGCGAAACTTCCGCGGGCGCAATGGAGGATGTCATTCGGACGCTGAAGGATCGGCAGATCGCGCTGCTGAAGGACGAGAGCCTCACCGGACACGATGCTGAGCTTGTACATAAGCTGTATGCGCTGGTGTCTGACTGGGACTACCGCAACGCCCAGGGCGTGGAGCCCGCCATGCCCATCATGGAGGCTATCCGGAACATTGACAGTCTGGAGGCTCTGACCGCGTATTTGTACGACAGGAACAACCTCAAGCGCTACTATCCGCTGGTCATGGCTGTCTCCACCGACTTTATCAATCCCGACATCTACATTACGCAGATCGGGACGCCCGGCCTCATGCTCCAGGATTCGGCAGAGTACAAAGAGCGCACACAGGCGGGCGAACTGTACTTCGCGCTGTTCGAACAGCTTGGAACATACATGCTCCAGCGACTGGGTCTTTCGGCGGAAGAGAGCGCCAGGGTGATCGAGAACGCCTTTGCCTTTGACGCGTTGCTGGCGGAGCACATCAAGCCCGTGGCGACGCACTACCAGGCGGACTACTTTGCCAGCCTCCTCAACTACTACAGCCCGGAGGAGCTGGAAGCACTCGCGGGTAACTTCCCGATCCTGGACATGCTGCAGGCTTACGGACTGAAGGCAGGCCAGAGCTTCATGGTCACGGAGCCCGATTATATTGCCGCGCTGCCCGAACTCTACACAGAGGAAAACGTACCGCTGATGCGGGACTGGATGACGCTGAAGGCCGCGTTATCCGTGGCAGATTCGCTCGATAAGGAGACAAGCAAACAGACCGAGGCCATCTCAAACGCCATTATGGGCGTGTCCGGCGAGACCAGCGAGGACGACAACGCGCTCAGCAGCGTGCTGGGGCTCCTGTCCGTGCCGATGGACAATCTGTATATTCAGGCCTACTGCACCGAGCAGCAGCGCCAGGATATTCTGGACATCATCGAGGATGTTGTAGCCTGCTATCGAACGATGCTGGAATCGGTGGACTGGCTGGGCGACGAGACCCGCGCAAAGGCCATTGAAAAGCTGGACAATCTGCGCGTCAATGCGGTCTATCCGGATGAGCTTGGCGACTGGTCGGCGCTGGACTTCGCCGGGATCGAGGACGGCGGCAGCCTGCTGGCGGCAAACGCAGCAGTTCAGGATTATGTGATCGCCCTCCAGTCCGATAAGATCGACACCGCTGTAGACAAGGACAAGTGGGATCAACTGATGATGCAGACAGCGCAGGTCAACGCTTTCTACAATCCTCAGAACAACTCCATCAACATCATGGCAGGCATCCTCAGCGGCGAGATCTACAACGAGGATATGAGCTACGAGCAGAAGTTGGGCGGCATTGGTACAGTCATCGGCCACGAGATCAGCCACGCCTTTGACACCAACGGCTCGCAGTTCGACAAGGACGGCGCGATGGCCAACTGGTGGACGGACGAGGATTACGCAGCCTTCCAGGCGCGGGCGGCTAAGCTGGCGGCCTGGTATGACGGTTTCATTCCCTGGGAAGGCGCGAATTACTCCGGCCAGCAGGTGCAAACCGAGGCCATTGCGGACATGGGCGGCATAAAGTGCCTGCTCGCCATCGCCGCGCAGCAGGAGGACTTCGATTACGACGCCTTCTTCCGGCAGTTCGCCACCATCTGGCGCACGCAGGCGCTGCCTGCCTATCTCATTGCGCTGGCCGCGCAGGACACACATCCGATGCGCTACATGCGGATCAACGCGACACTGGCGCAGTTTGACGATTTTGTTGATTTCTATGGCATCACCGAGGGTGACGGCATGTACCTCGCGCCGGAGGCTCGGGTCGCCGTGTGGTAATACGACATATGGCGGCGCGGGAAACCGCGCCGCTGTCACCTTGAGAAAAGAAAGGAATGGAGCCCTATGATGAACAGGCAGTTTGTCGCCGCCCTGACCGTTTGGATAACGCTTGTCCTTCTGCTCAGTCCCGCCCTCGCCTTCGCGGAAAGCGCAACTGTCGAGGCAGTCTGGACCACGCAGATCACCGCGCGCTTTGCTGCGATGGAAGAAGGACAGCAGCGGATGCGCGACCGCACGCTGTTCCACGACCAGATCACCGAAAGTATACTGCCCTTTTTCCTCCAGAAAAAAGGAGGAACGCTGGAGGATTATATCGAATATTCCGAGGCGCAGGTCATGGAGTTTACCCCGGAGGAGGAGCAGCGGGTGATCGACACGCTGGCCTGGCTGCGGAATGAACTGGAGGAGCACGGCTTGCGTCTGCCCGACCCCGGAGAGATCACCTTTGTCAAAACCACGGGTCAGGAAGCGGTCGGCTCCGCGGGCTATACCAGCGAAGGCACGGTCTTTCTGGCGTGGTTCACCTTTTCCCCGGAATACTATACGGATGAATCGTTCCGCGAGACTGTCGTACACGAGCTGTCCCATTGCCTGTCCAGGCTGTTCCCCGAGTACCGTCAGGCGCTGTATTCCCTGATTCACTTCACGGTGCTGGATGAGGACATCGAAGTGCCGGAGGAGATCCGGGAGCAGATCATCGCCAACCCGGACGTGGAACATCATAACAGCTGCGCGAGCTTTACCATCAATGGCGAGAGGAAGAACTGCTATCTCGTATTCCTGACGGACAGCGTTTTTGAGAAGGCCGGGGACAACTTCTTCAGCGGCATGTATACAGGAATCGTTCCGCTGGAAGGCTCAAAGGTCTACCGGGTAAATGAGGTGGACGATTTCTGGGAAGTCGTCGGCGAGAACACGGATTATGTGGAGGACCCCGAGGAGGCGATGGCTTCCAATTTTGCCTTCGCCATCACCCACCTGGACGACGGATACGGCAGTTTTAAAAACCCCGAAATCCTTGAAGGGATCGTCGGTTACCTGAAGACGGGAACCGAAGTGAATGACGCAGCGTGAACATTCTCCGTTCAGAAGGAAGAAAAAGCTCATGAACAACGCTGCAACAGTTCGATGAATTTCTGGACTTCTACGGGATCACCGAGGGCGACGCCATGTATCTCGCGCCGGAGGATCGGGTCAGCATCTGGCAATCGCTTGTAAAGAACATCATCAAAAGCGTCTCTTCTGCGGAGGAGGCGCTCTTTTTCACGCAGATACATGGCAAAGCCCCTTTGAACGATCACACGTTGGGAGGGTTCAAAGGGGTTCGTCGTTTTTGTTGTATCAAATCTGCCCTGACTTGAAGATGCTCTTCCAATCCTGCCAGACAGCTACCAAGTCATTTTTGCTTCAAAACGCTCTTATGAGTGTTGGCATGGTGTCGGCCCCTACCATTCCAGCTAAAACTTGTCATCTCGAGCGGAACGAAGTGGAGTCGAGAGATCTGAGAACAAAGATAACTAAACGGTATAGATCTCTCCACTCGCTTCGCTCGGTCGAGATGACATGTCAGGTTTTAGCTGGGACGCAATACTGCGGTCTGTTTTTTCGATTACATAATCGGAATTTTGATCTTGAGATCGGTCAGCGGCCAGGAGGAGCAGGCATGGAACCAGCCCATCTCCTTGTCCATTCTGCGGCGTCCGTCGCCGATCGGGGAGACAAAGATCTCACCCTCCAGCAGGTGGCTCCGGCAGAAGCCGCACTCGCCGTTGCGGCAGTGGGTGTCGATCGGGATGCCCGCCCGCTCAAGCGCGACAGCCACGGGCTCAGAGGCCTTCGCGTCGATCACGTCCTCGTGGATGCCGCGCAGGACGGTGATCTTGAAGGTCTTCTCCTCGGTGCCCTTGGGGTAGCCGGGGAGCGTGGAGACGTCGGCGGGATTGTTCACCACATCATGGCGGAAGCGGCGCACGGGCACGCCCATCTCGTCCAGTGCCTTCTTGACAAAGCGAAACATGGGCAGCGGGCCGCAGAACATATAGGTGCAGTCCGGCGTGGAATACTTCTCAATGATCTCTTTGGTGATAAAGCCCTTTTCGCCTTCCCAGTCGGGCTCGTCGGAGAGGACGTGGACGACCTTTACATCCGGGCAGTCGGCCTCGATTTTTGCAAGCTCATCCTTGAGGACGATGTCGTTTGCCTTGACTGAGCCGTAGAGGATGGTGAGCTTGCAGCCCTTCATCTTGCCGTAGGCGATCTCCTTGGCCATGGAGTGAAACGGGGTGATGCCAGAGCCGCCCGCGAGGGCAACCAACTCTTTGGAATCGCGCAGGGGCTCCCAGTAGAAAAAGCCGAAGGGCAGCGCGCCCTCGAGAATGTCACCGATCTTCACATTCTCGAAAAGGTAATCGGGAACCAGGTAGGGCACGTTGCGGCGGACGGTGATCTCAAAGAAGGGGTGCTCCCCTCTCGCCTCGAAGGGGGCAGAGGAGATGGTGTAGGGGCGGGACAGTACGCTGTCGCCGATCTTGAGGCGGAAGTTTACATACTGGCCGCTCTGGAACGGAGGAATATGCCCGTCGGCGGACTCAAAGCGGAAGACGCGGGAGGAGGGTGAAGCCTCGCGAATATTCACGACCCTGAAAAGCATGTGCTCCGGGTGCAGCTTGTCAGCCAGCTCCCGGATGGGATCGTGGGGATCGGGGACGGTGGAGCCCTTGGCGAAGTTCTCCTCACGGAGCTTTACGACGCGGGATGCGCCGCCTATGTCCTGGAAAAAGCCTTTGACCTTGATACTCATTTCTTCGCCGCCTCCTTTTTCTTCTCCATATCTTCCTTGACGGCCTTGGCTGCGGCGCGGCCGTTGGTGATCTGCGGGCCCATGCCGTCGCCGGACATGCCGTGCGCGCCGGCAAACTCAAGCCCCTCGATGAAGTGATCCTGCTCCTTCATCTGGAGTCTCGCCACGGCGTGATCTTCCATGGAGTGGAGGTAGCCGTAGATATTGCCCTTCCACGCGCCGACATAGTGGGACACCGTCATGGGCGTGGTGACCTCGATCTCGGTGATGCGCGGGCGGAAATCGACCTTGGTGATCCTGATGCACTCGTCGATCATCTCGGACGCGAGGCGGCGCTTGAGGTCGAAGTAATCCTCTTCCTTCACGTCCTCAAAGGGCTTGGAGGGGACGAGCGCCGTGATGGAGAGCTGGGTATAGCCCTCGGGCAGGGTGGGATTGGCGTAGTTGAGGCAGATCGTGGTGATGTAGTTATAGGGCTCGGTGATGTTGGCGTAGTTCTCCCAGATCTCGTTGGTGTCCATCGTGGTGCCGGAGAAGGTAGAGTAATCGGTAATCCCGTTTTCCTCGGGCGTGCCCTCGATGAGCATGATGACGGAGACAGGGACGACGGAGAGCTTGCGGTTGTTGATCATCTTGATCGCGCCCTCGGGCACCTCACTCAGCGGCTCGATCATCTGGGAGTAGACGCGGTTGGGGTAAGCGCCGGAGATCACGTAATCGCAGTGGATCTCGTCGCCTCTTGCGGTGCGGACGCCGTAAACCTTGCCGTCCCTGACCAGGATCTTCTCGACCTCCTGGTTAAACTCGTACTGGGCGCCGTTTTCCTCGCACCTGGCCTGGAGCTTCATGCTCATCTCATGGCTGAAGCCGCGGCAGACGTAGGAGCCGGTGAAGTAGTCGGCCATCAGGAAGGCATAGATGGTAAAGGGCAGATCGTCCATGCGGTTGCCGACATAGATCCAGTAGGGTGTCAGCATCTCGACCGCCTTCTTGGGGAGATCGAAGGTGTTGATGACCTCGGTCGCGGTGTAGCCGACGGTTTTGACAAAGTCGGGGTGCTTGAGGAGCATCATGGGCTTGCTCATGGGCGTGACGGACAGGGTGTTCATGCTGTCGTAGACGCGGCGGCAGAGCAGCATCAGCTCGTGTACCTTCTCGTAGGTGCCGGGGCAGACCTCGTTGATCTCCCGGGCGACGGTGGTGTAGGTGTCGTCATAGTCCGGGTGGAGCACCTTGTCGATGCCGGAGTTCGGCAGGGCGACGCGGTAGCACTCGGGCACGGGCAGCCAGTCGATTTTGACGCCCATATCGTCGAAGAACTTGCCGACCTTGAGGCGCTTGTTGGGCTGGCCGATGGACATCATCTCATGCAGGGTCGCCTCGATCTCGAAGCCGTTGCGCACGAAATCGGTGGCAAGGCCGCCGGGCATGTTGTGCTTTTCGAGGATCAGGATATCCTTGATGCCCCACGCCTGCAATTGCAGGCAGGCGGACATGCCGGCCAGTGCCCCGCCGATAATGACGACGTCGTAGTGGTCTTTATAGAATTTCATACAAACTTCCTTTCAAAAAACAGAGGGGCAGGGAAAACTGCCCCCTGTTTATAGCTTACAGGAAAGAACAATGCCTTTTCCAAAAGAGCCTCGCAGAGTTTTTCGCCGCGCACGGCGAAAAAGCAATCAAATCCGTTTTTCGCGGGGGCGTGTACCTCGCGAAAAACACCTCTCAGTCCGCAAGTGTGCGAGCGTCCCCCGCAAGCGAGTGCGCGCAGCGGACTGCAAGCCCCTCAATTTGAAGGCATTGCCTTCAAATTGATCAGAAGAATCTCTCCACCAGCTCGCGGGAGTATTCGGCCGTCTCGTCCATGTCGCCGAAGGACATGACCTCGCCCGCGTAGTAGGTGTCGTACTTGCCCTGCATAGCCTCGACCTTGTCGTACCAGCCGGCGGCGTAGTCCTCGGAGAAGACATGGGGGAAGTAGTAGACCGACCACTCGTTGACGACGTTGGAGGCGGGGTTGGGGCGTAGGTGGTGATGACCTGGTTGATGTCGTCCTTCCAGCGGCGGTAGTAAACCATCAGGTGGCCCAGCTTCTCAGGAACCATGTTTTCAAAGACGTAATAGGAGATCTCCGGGTGATGCTCCGGCTTGGTCTCCACGGCCAGCACGTCGTAGCGCTCATAGTCGATCTTGGAGAAGAGCTCCATCTCGTCGTCGCGGGTGTCGAAGTACTCAACCATGCCTCTCTGGCCGTCGGGGCGCTTGTTGGGGATGAAGAGCGGCGCGGTGACGATGATCTTGTCGTACTCCTCGACCTGGCCGTTGACGGTGACATAGACCTTGCCGTCCTTGCGCTCGACCTTCTCAATGTTGGAGTTGAGGCGGGCGGGGTGCTTGAGATGCTCGTTGAGCTGCTCCCAGATATACTGGGTGCCGTTCTTCCACGTCCAGAGGTTGACCTTGACGAAGTTCATGCAGGTCTGGAAGTCCAGATACTTCAGGACATAGGCCGCGGGGATCTCGTCAAAGTAACCGTAGCCGAAGGAGGTGAAGGGCCCGATCCAGATCTTCTGTACCAGCTCACAGCCGTTCTTTTCGCAGAATTCCTTGAAGGGCAGGGCCAGATCCTTGAGGTTGGGGTTGACGCCCTCGACCTTCTCGCGGCCGGGGGTCACGGCGTAGCCGTCGTAGCGGCCCTGGGCGACGCCGCGGTGGCCGTTCACATCATAGCCCTTGTACTTGGTCTCCAGCAGTTCGCCGAACTTGGTGAGCTGCTTTTTCATCTGCAGCAGCCAGGGGTTCTTGAGGATGTTCCAGAGCGTGCGGGCGAAGGGCTCGATCACGTTGCCCTGGTCGTCCTTGTAGTTGCGGTTGAGCTTGGGGCCGTCGTGGGTGATGCCGCAGAACTTCTCCACATCCTCAACGGCATAGTAGGACGGAACGCCCATGATGGCGCCCATCTCATAGCGTCTGCCGTTGTAGTAGGGGGACCAGCACTTGCCGCCGACGCGGTCAAGCCGTTCCAGAATGGTGTAGTTCTCATAGCCCTTCTGTTCCAGATACATGCCCGCGGAGAGCCCGGCAGGGCCGCCGCCGATAATGCAGATACGCGTATTTTTGTCCATAATAACCTCCTGTAATAGTTTAGAAAATTTACACGGTTTTTTCTATGCTAAATATACAACGATGCCCCTCAAATTGCATTATACAATTGATAGAGAAATGTCTAATTTTATTGAGAATGACGAAAAAAGCTCTTTGCATTCGGGCGAGACTATGATATATTCATAACAAGAAAAACACCAATTGAACTGGAGGTGAGTGCTTGCGCTTTGATTCCTTTTCCCACATGCTCCGCCACTGGGCGGAACAAACGCCGGATCGTCCGGCGCTGATCTATGAGGATCGCGGCAAAAAGTCCCTCAGTTATGCCAAACTGCGCGATGCGGTCGAAAGCCGGGCTGAGGAACTGCGCCGGGACGGCGGAAGCTGCATCGGCATTCTCACGGACGGAAGCCTGGGCTGCGTGACGGAGATCTTCGCCGCGGCTGAAGCGGGGCTCCAGATCGTGATGCTGAGCGCCGATCTGCCGGAGTCGACGCTGGGCGGCTTGCTGCGGTATACGGACGCCGACCGGCTCTGGGGCGACGAGGATCTCTGTGAGGAACTGCGTCCCTTCCTGACCGGCGGCGTAAAGGAGGGCGCGGGCAGGCTCCTGTTCTTCACCTCCGGCACGACGGAGCAGTCCAAGGCCGTCGTGCTCACGGATCACTCCCTCTGCCAGAGCGCTTACAACGGCGGGGCCAAGCTGCCGCTGAAGCCGGAGGACACGCTTCTGTGCATGCTCCCGCTCGGGCATGTGTTCGGCTTCGTGTGCGGGCTTTTGTGGGGGCTGAGCTGCGGCGCGTCCGTCGCGCTGGGCCGGGGCGCACGGCACTACGCCGACGACTGCGCCTTCTTCCGCCCCACTGCCGTGTCCGTCGTGCCGCTGCTGCTGGGCTTTCTGCTGCAGCATGAGCTGATCAATCCGGAGATGAAGCTTGTGCTGGTCGGCGCGGGCGATTGCCCGCCGATGCTGCTCGGGGCGGCCAAAACAAAGGGTCTGCGCGTCAGCTTCGGCTACGGGCTGACCGAGACCAGCTCCGGCGTGGCGATCAGCGTCTCGGGCGACCCCTTCGCCATGGAGGTCTGCCCGGACGACACCATCACCATCGCCGACGACGGGGAGATCCTGATCCAGGCTCCCACCTGCATGATGCAGGGCTACTACAAGCGGCCGAAGGATACCGACGCGGTATTGAAGGACGGCGTCCTGTACAGCGGTGATCTGGGACGCTTCGACGAGGACGGGAAACTCCACATCACCGGGCGCAAGAAGGACATGCTGGTTCTGCCCGACGGCACCAAGCTCTTCCTGCCCGAATACGAAAGCGCGATCATGAAGGCCCTCGACCACCAGGAGCTGGCCGTCGTCCTCAAAAACGGCAAGCCCGTCCTCGTCTTTTCCGGCGAGGCGGACGCGAAGGATATCGAAAAGCGCCTGCGCCCGCTCATGGCCGATCAGCCGAGGGGCAGGCAAATCACCGCCGTATACGTTGTAAACCACCCCCTGCCGCGCACGGCAACGGGAAAAATAAAACGTTGGGAACTCCAACAGGAAACGGAGACATTATGACAAGAGAAGAAGTACTTGATAAGATCCGCCAGGTTATCCGCGACTGCGTGCCCGAGATGGTCGGTGAGGAACTCAATGAGGACACCGTCATCAACACCGAGACCGCCATCGACTCCATGGGCTTCATCCTCGTCATCTGCAAGCTGGAAGCGCTGTTCAACGTGCGTATCCCCGAGAGGCAGTGGAAGAAGCTCTCCACCATGGGGGACGTGACCGACGCCATCATGAAGTATCTGCCGAAGCAATGAATGTATACGCGACGCAGCTTCGCCTGCGCAACAAGGACGTAAGTAAGCCTGCACCGGCGCCTGCGCACCTCGGTTTTGTTCGAGCTGATGCAGGAGGCGTCCATCCGCCATACGGAGGAGCTCGGCATGGGGCGTGAGATGACCCTTGACCGCGGGCTTCTCTGGATGGTCACGCTCCAGCGCGCGGAGATCGCGAGAATGCCGGAGTATGACGAGCTTATCACGCTTGAATCCTGGCCGGGCGACACGATGCACCTGCTCTTCCCGCGCTACTACCGGGTGCTGGACGAGGGAGGAAACGCCCTCGTCTCCGCAAGCGCGCTGTGGGCTTTGGTAGATCAGGAGACACGGCGCATGGTCTTCCCGGATCGGTACGGCGTCGTGATCGAGGGGATCAAAACCGGCAAGGAAATCGCGCTG
>CADAPH010000103.1 GCA_902789745.1 Oscillospiraceae bacterium
TAACTCATGTTTTTGCTTTTCTCATCAAAAATCGCTCTGACGGGGCTATTTTGTGGCAGGAATAATCTTCACAGAGGGATGGTGGTCTTTCTCATGGTTTTTCTCATGGTTCTTCTCACCGGTCTTCGCAGAGGAACGACAGCCCTTCCCACGGAGAGAAGCCTTCTGACGCCTGTAAATTTCTTCAAGTAATAATTCAGTGTCGCCCTTCTCAAAAAAAGTGTCCATCTCCTCTTCGGTAAACGTGATACCCACGTGTTTCCTCAAGTATTCAATGAGCATTTTCTTCGGATCAGGCGGTGGGGGAGTGCATGCTTCGCATAACGGCTCTATTTCAGCGTCAATATCGCAATACCCATAGATTTTCTTTCCGCACTTGGCGCATTTTGTGAAAACCATGCCGGGACGAAGCTCCAGTTCGTAGGGCTCGTCATCAATCAAGAATTCAACATAGAGCATGTTTCAAACCTCCTAAATAGGTAATTGCATGTCTATATTGCTCTCTTTACGGGATAATGCAAGGATGATGAGCAAGAGTTATCACATTTTTATCATGTTTCAGTTGATAAACAAGGAAAAAATATCCAGCAGAATAGAGAGACGGCAGCTCCGCCTTATCTTGAAAAGCCTGTTGGGATGGGTATGAATCAATTGACAAAACATGGCGAAATGTGTAGAATGAAGGCAACCTCGCAAGAGGCCACCGGAGCTATCCGGCGAAAGGTGCGCTGTTGATAATCTGGCGGTTGGCCACTTCCCGGAGGGGAGGTGGGGCTTATGGATAAGCGGAGAATCCTTCGCTTTGTGCTGTGCCTCATCGTGATCGTTCTGATCATGCTGTACATAGCGCCTAAAGCTTACTGAGCTTTAAAAGCTCGTTGACCGCCCGGCTGGACCCCGAGCGGTCAACTAAAATGTTGTGCCGTTAGGGCCAACCGTCAAATCAACAGCGCCCTTTTGTATCTTCATTATACCATGCGGGCGCGGTTTGTCAAGCGGCAGAGATTTTTATTCCGGAATACCACATAAATGAAATCTACTGAGGGAGAAACAATGATCAAGTTCCTTCAACTTGCTAGCGGTAGTTCCTTGTGGCACGGACTGGATTATTTCAAGGAAAAGCGAGTCCAGGCATTTGTGACCACCGACGTTGGATACGAGGGAGTCATCCGAGGCACTGATATCTACCACGTAAGTATCAATATTGCCAATCCGCGGCGTTCAACGTGTGACTGCCCCTTCGCTAAAGGGCGGCGCGTTATATGCAAGCACATGGTTGCACTGCTATTCACAGCAGAACCCGAGCAAGCCGTCGCGTTGGAAAAAGAAGCGGAGGATTGGGAACGGGAGGCCGAAGAAGAATGGAAGGCCAAATGCGAGCAAATACGGAAAGAGGTCATGTCTATGACCAAAAAGCAGTTACAACAATGCCTCATCAATCAGAGAATTTGGGAAGAAGAGCAGAAAAGAAATAGATGGTAAAGAACCTGGCATCCTACTGGATCATTTCAGCGGCGAATATACAATAGCCCCGTCAACACTTGCAATCAGTAGGGGGGTAGGGGCTAATCACTTCAAAATCCTTAACTACCAAACGAAACCCCAATAACCAAACGATTTGTCACCTCTAACTGCGTCTCCTTCCCACCTGTTGAGGGGATTCAAACCCGAGGGGATTCAAACCCTCTCTTTTCTAAAATCATAAAACATACTGCAATGATATGAATCTGGAGACGTTGCGCCGCAAGGTTTTCAGGGCATAAAAAAAGAAACACCGAATTGACACATTGTATCAATCGGTGTTTCAGGTGTGGTGGAGGTGAGGGGAGTTGAACCCCTGTCCGAAAGCACTTTAACAGGAACTTCTCCGGGCGCAGACGGTTATTTGCATTCCCTTGCCCGAGCGGGAGCCGTCACCCTCGGGGACTCGGTAGCTTCATGATGCGTGGCACGCGCAAAGCTTAACGTACTCACGTTCACCACTCGTCGACGCTCCGTCCCGGGCCGTGGTACTCCCGGGCGGAACGGTCACTGCTTAAGCAGCGACAGCAACAGTGTTAGTGTTGTTCTTTAATTTATAAAGTTGCCCGTTTTATGGATGCCAGGCGCATCCGCCCGCTATTCCTGCCTCCACGCCCCCGTCGAAACCGTTACACCCCCCTGCGTCAGACGAAGCCTGCTCCACTCCGTTTCCCCGGTTTGCGTAAGTGCCGGGAAAACTCCGTATCCGCAGTCTCCGTCTTCCTCTCGAACTTGAACCCGCTGACGCTGGGCTTCAAGTTCGTAAAGAACGATAGAGAGATTTATTCCTTGACCGGCTCCGGGTAGTCCGCGCCGAAGGTCTCGACCGTGACCTTCTTCATGACCTGGGGGATACGGGGCTTGTCGTTGTAGTCTGTGCGAACGCTGCAGATTTTATCCACGACCTCAATACCCTCGATCACCTTGCCGAAGGCCGCGTACTGTCCGTCCAGATGGGGGGAATCCTCATGCATGATGAAGAACTGGCTGCCGGCGGAGTTGGGGGCCATGGTGCGCGCCATGGACAGGACGCCGCGGGAATGCTTCAAATCGTTCTTGAAGCCGTTTGCGGCAAACTCGCCGCGGATGCAGTAGCCGGGGCCGCCCACGCCGACGCCCTTCGGGTCGCCGCCCTGGATCATAAAGCCGGGGATGACGCGGTGGAAGATCACGCCGTCATAAAAGCCCTGCTTGACAAGGGAGATGAAGTTGTTGACGGTGTTCGGGGCGATCTCGGGGTAGAGCTCCGCCTTCATGACGCCGCCGTCTTCCATTTCAATGGTGACAATCGGATTGCTCACTGATAATTCCTCTCTTTCATTGCTCTGTCTATATCGCGTTTCGCCTCGCGGTCAGCCGCGCTGTCTCTTTTGTCGTGCAGCTTTTTGCCCTTGCACAGCCCCAGCTCCACCTTCACGCGGCTGTCTTTAAAGTACAGCGACAGGGGGATCAGGGCGGCGCCGTCCTGCATGACGCGGGCCTGGAGCTTCAAAATCTCCCGCTTGTGCATTAGAAGGCGCTTGGGGCGCATGGGATCACGATTGAAAATATTGCCGTGCTCATAGGGACTGATGTGCATGCCGCGGGCGAAGAGCTCCCCATCCTTGACCGTGCAGAAGGAATCCTTGAGATTCACCTGACCGGCGCGGACGGATTTGACCTCCGTTCCGAAAAGCTCGATCCCGGCTTCAAAGCGTTCGAGCACGAAGTATTCATGGAAAGCCTTGCGGTTCTGCACGATCTGCCTGGTACCCGTCTGCTTCGGCACTTCTCTCACATCCTTCCGGGGATAGCCTTTTTAATAGCGCAAGAAGCATTATAGCACATAGAGTGTGAGAAGAAAAGAAAAAAATGCTAACTTGACCGATTATTTCCTGCGCCGCGCCCGCTTTTGGAAGGCGCCGCGCGTCAGCAGGGGAGGGCGCGGCCTTGCCAGCAGCAGACCACCGCCGGGCCGCTCGAAAAACTCTGCCTCCAGATCGTGCCATGGCTCAAGCCCCGCCGCCTCCAGGCTGAGACGGACGACGGCCCGCACATCCCGCAGCTCCTCCTCCGACAGCAGCAGAGCAAGCGTATCCTTGGAAACACACACTGTAACCATATTGAAAAACTCCGCCTCCATATGTAAACTTTTTCGATACAAAAAAGCCTCTTATAAGCGATTATAAGCAAAAATTTTTTGAAATTCCACGCAAAAAATATGGAAATTGCAAAAAGTATATGGTATACTGATAAAGCGCAATTATGTAAATCAAATTAACGTCAACAATATATGAAGAGAATCCCGCGGCGCGGGAGAAGGGGACAACATGGATCTGACGGAGAAAAGACTCAGCGGGGAATTGAAATACAGCGGCGTGATCATCAGCGTCACGCTTGACGAGGTGGAGCTCTGCGACGGCAAGCAGACCCTGCGCGAGGTGGTGCATCACCCCGGCGGCGTGGGCGTCCTGCCCATCGACACGGACGGGAACTGCTATATGGTGCGCCAGTATCGCTATCCTGTCGGCGCTCCGGTGCTGGAGATCCCGGCGGGGAAGATCGACCACCACGACGATCATCAGGCCACCGCGATTCGGGAGCTTTCGGAGGAGACTGGCTTTTCGGCGGACGAGTATGTGGATCTCGGCTGCTGCTATACCTCGCCCGGCTACACGGATGAAATCATCCACGTCTATCTGGCCCGCGGCCTTCACAAGGGCAAAAGCCATCTGGACGAGGGCGAGTTCCTGAACGTGGAGAAAATGCCCTTTGAGGAGCTTTTCGGTATGGTCATGCGAAACGAAATCATTGACGCCAAGACCGTCATCGCCGTCTCCAAGGCGAAGCTGTATCTGGAAGGACTGAAATAAAAGCTTGCCACAAAGCTGCTCTTGTGGTAAAATCAGCTCTTGTCGGCTCGGCCTGTGGCGTCGGCCGTATGAACGGAAGGTGTAAAACGTGGAAAAATATGTGATAAACGGCGGTACCACCCTGTACGGTGAGGTCGAAATCAGCGGCGCGAAAAATGCCGCGGTCGCGATCATTCCGGCGGCTTTGATGGTGGACGGCGTTTGCGTAATAGAGAATATGCCCCAGATCAGCGACACGGAGATGCTGCTGACCATCCTGCGGGAGCTGGGCGCGAAGATCCGCTATCTCAACCGCTCTACGGTGGAGATCGACTGTACGAGCGTCTGTATGCAGGACGCGCCGTATGACCTGATGCGCAAGATCCGCGCGTCTTACTATCTGATCGGCGCGATGCTCGGGCGCTTTGGCCATGCCAAGACCACCATGCCCGGCGGCTGCAATTTCGGCGTGCGCCCCATCGACCAGCACATCAAGGGCATGACTGCCCTCGGCGCGGACGTGGACGTGAAGGGCGGCTTCGTCTATGCCGACGCCCGCGACGGGAAGCTCCACGGCGCGAGGATCTATCTGGATAAGGTCTCTGTCGGTGCGACGATGAACATCATCCTCGCCGCGGTGCTGGCTCAGGGCAGAACCATCATTGAAAACGCCGCGCGCGAGCCGCATATCGTCGACCTTGCAAACTTCCTCAACTCCATGGGCGCGGACATCCGCGGCGCCGGCACCGATACCGTGAAGGTCAACGGCGTGGAGAAACTCCATGGCGGCAGCTACGCCATCATCCCCGACCAGATCGAGGCGGGCACCTATATGGTCGCCGCCGCTGCCACCGGGGGCGAGGTCCTGATCAAAAACGTCATTCCCCGCCATCTGGAGTGCATCAGCGCAAAGCTGCGCGAGACGGGCACCATCGTGCTGGAAAACGGCGACTCCGTCCTCGTCAAGGGCGCGAGCGCGCTGCGTAAGATCAATCTGAAAACCCTGCCCTATCCGGGCTTCCCCACGGATATGCAGCCGCCCATGTGTGCGCTGCTGTGCGTGGCAAACGGCACCTCCGTCATTACGGAGGGCGTCTATGACAACCGCTTTAAATACGTCAACGAGCTTCGCAAAATGGGCGCCGAGGTTCAGGTCGACGGCAGAGTCTGCGTGGTTGAGGGCGGCAAGCGCCTCAGCGGCGCACCCGTGACGGCCTGCGATCTGCGCGCCGGCGCGGCGATGGTGATCGCCGGGATGTGCGCCTCCGGCACCACGGTGGTGGAGGATGTGCGCTTTATCGAGCGCGGTTATGAGAATTTTGTCGGAAAGCTCAACGCCCTCGGCGCGGATATCCGCATTGTGGATGAGCCCGAGGAATCGAACGGAAGAGAGAAGATCCTCTCCATGATGGGATGAATATAAAGGTTTTTGCCAGCGGCTCCGGCGGCAACTGCATGCTGATCAGCGACAGGGGAACACATCTCCTGATCGACGCCGGAATTTCCGCCCGCAGGATCATACAGTCCCTGCGCACGGCAGACCTGGACATACAGGATATCGGCGGAGTGCTCATCACACATGAGCACTCCGATCATGTTTCTGGGCTCAAAACGCTGCTGCATCACTGCGACGTACCGCTCTACGCCCCGCATACCGTGGCCGCGAGACTGTGCGGCATGCTGCCGGAGGCGGAGGATTCCATGCGCGTGATTCCGACGGGGGAGGACTTCCGCGTCGGTTCCCTCAGCGTGAGGGCGTTTCACACGCCCCACGACACGGACGAGAGCGTGGGCTACCGTGTCGAGGGCCGCGGCGTCTTCGCCCTCGCCACCGATATGGGCCATGTGACGGACGAGGTGCTGAACGGGCTCATGGGCGCGGACACGGTGCTCGTCGAATCCAACCACGATCTGGATATGCTGTATAACGGCCCCTATCCCGTCTATCTCAAGCGGCGCATCCTCTCCGACCGCGGCCATCTCTCCAACGCCGACTGCGCGAGACTGGTTTCGCTTTTGGCGGAGAGCGGGACGGGGACGGTGATCCTCGGTCACCTCAGCCGGGAGAACAACCGGCCGGACGCTGGAAGGCCGCGGGCTGCGGCTCTGCTGCGCCCCGGTCTGGGGCTGTCTGAGCCTTGAGATACAGGAGGTGCCGCCGTGCTCAATGTAAAACTGATCTGCGTAGGGAAAATGCGCGAGAAATTCTATATTGACGCCTTTGCCGAATATGCGAAACGTCTGCAGGGCTATTGTCGCCTGGAGCTTCTGGAGATCCCGGAGCAGCGCCTGGGGGACAGACCCTCGGAAAAGGAGATCAGCGCTGCGCTGGAGCGGGAGGGACAGGAGATCCTGAAGGCCGTCCCGCCGGACGCGCTTCTCACCGCCCTGTGCGTGGAGGGGAAGCAGATGCCCAGCGAGGGGATGGCGGAGCTCATCGCCGCGCGCGAAAACTCCGGCAAGCCGAAGCTCTGCTTCGTGATCGGCGGCTCCTACGGGCTCAGCCCCGCGGTCAAGGCGAGGGCGGACAGAAAGCTCAGCATGTCGCAGATGACCTTTCCGCACCACCTGGCCCGGGTCATGCTGGCCGAGCAGCTCTACCGCGGCTTCAAGATCAACGAGGGCTCCGTGTATCACAAGTAGTCTGAAGATTGTGCCTGAATGCCTTTTTTCAGGCACAATTTTTTTTTACAAAAAATACTTGCCAAATGAAAAAAATGTGCTAAAATGAAAAATGGTTACAAATCAGTAAAAAATTGGCGGAGGATATAAAAATGAAAAAACGTTTATTCTTCCTTCTTGTTCTGGCAGCGCTCTGCGTGACGCTGTTCAGCGCCTCTGCGTATGCGGACGAAGATCTGCCGAGGCTGGAGCATTCCTGGAATGGAAACAGCTTATACGCACGCACGGAACTGAGCAAGCCATACGAGAAATGGTTTTTCTTGGATAATGAAAATATCTATGTTACGACAGGCGATCGCTATACTTATACGAGAGGTACTGAGGGCAATGACGTTGTTATTACACTTGACAAGGGCAGCTTTATAGACAATAAAATCTATATGGACGCTTCGCTGGCTTACGCGAGAGTCCCCGGTCAGTCCGGTACAACTGTTGCGCTATATGGCTTTAATGTTTCCTATGGCGGATCCTTCACCGCTTCGTTTACCGACGCCAGACAGGAGGGAAATCAACTGGTATTTCAGTGCTCCTCGACAGGCGGGGAAGGATATGTTTCCTATCGTTTTCATGTCTATGACAGTACCGGAAAACTGATCCAATACGGCACAACATACGCAAACAGCTTTCAGGTTCCTGTGAGCAAGGACGACACCTATGAGGCGTTTGTAACGGCGGCCGATTCACAAGGCAATGTCAGTGACTGCGCTCATGTGTCCGTCGTATTCAGCAATTATGTGGTAGACAGCAACGGCGTGATCACCGCATACATTGGCGCGGATGACGAGATCACAATTCCTGAACAGGTCAAAGGTGTCGCTGTGACCGGGATTGGCGAGAGAGCGTTCTATAATAAATCCTTGCTGACGAAAGTGACAGTTCCGGCAGGCGTTAAGACTATCGGCGCAAAGGCCTTTGACAACTGCTATGCGCTTGAGATCATCAATCTGCCGGATGGAATCACATCAATCAGCACGAACGCATTTTCCGGCTGCTCCGCAAAGGTTTTCTGCCCTAAGAACAGCACAACGGCCAAAGAGTTGTCGCCCCACACATTCTTTGACACAAACGATTCGGAGGCAGTGTTCGAGCTTTTGTATATCAGGAAGGACGCAGAGGAAGACGAAGGCGGGGATCCCGATGTACTGACGCTCTATAAATACAATGGCAATAAAAAAATAATTGCAATTGCGTCTGAGAATCCGCAACCGGAATCGGAACCGGCTGACGTTTTCCCGGAAGGCGTCGAATATATTAACAACAACGCTTTTAAGGACAACGAGGTAATTGAAAGCGTGACGATACCGGCCGCTGTGACGGGAATCGGTTCCAGCGTTTTCTCAGGCTGCACCAATCTGGCAGAAATCAAGTTTCAGAGACAATCCGCTCTTAAGACCATCGGCACGAACGCGTTTAAAGACTGCGTCTCGCTGACAACACTGGAACTGTCCGACAATATTGAAACAATCGGCGCGGACGCTTTTTCCGGCTGCCCGGATGAACTGAAGATTTATTGCGAGCCGGAGACCAAAACAGCCAAAGCCATATCCAAAACACCGTATGACTTTTATACCAAGACCGGCGATAATGAGTTCCGGATGTGCTGGGATGAAGCCGGCGTCGAACTGACGCTTCTGGGATGCACCGGTACAAATCCGACCGTCGAGGTTCCTGGTGGCGTACATGTCATTGCGGCTGGAGCCTTTGATGCGATGAAGAACAACTTGACGGTAGTGACGATTCCGAGCACGGTATCTGTTATTCCCGGGAGTCTCTTCGACAACTTTAAGGCGCTGAAAACGATCATACTGTCAGGTAAGGACGAGAACGGGGCGGGCGTGCAGAAACTGGAAGCGCGGGCGATTATAAACTGCCCGGTTTTGGAGAGCGTGACGATCCCGGACAGCGTCACGGAGATCGGTTCTTATAACTTCGTCAATTGTCCCAAGCTGACGGAGCTGAAATTGCCCGACACGATCAAGACGATCGGCCAGAATTCTTTCGGCAGTCCCGTGAAGGTTTTCTGCAAGTATGACAGTAAGACCGCAAAGAGCTTGTCTGCTGCCGGACTCGCGTTTTATGATACGAATGATAATGACGCGAAGTACAAACTGATCTATCTGGAAGATGGGAAGACCTTGGCACTGTATCAGTACACAGGCACGGCCACGAAAATTGACGAGGGTGATATTCCGGAGCATGTAAAGTATATCTATACCGACGCGTTCAGGGGCAATACGACTTTGACGAGTATTATCCTCCCGAATGCCGTGACCGGCATCGGCGCGGACGCCTTCTACGGCTGCACGGCACTGACAAAGATCAAGCTGCCTGACGATGTCAGCAACATCAGCGATAACGCTTTCAGAAACTGCAACGCGGCTGTCTTCTGCGCCGGATTCGACAAATCCACCGAGTTTTGCGCTCCTGTACAGAGAAGACGGAGAAACTCTGGCGCTGCATGAATACACAGGTACAGAAACAGACTTGACCGACGAAAAAACTGTTCCGGCTTGTGTACAGGCCATTGACAACGGCGCGTTTGATTCGGTGAAGGCTTCGTTGACGAAAGTGACCATTCCCGGTGCAGTAAAGGTCATCCCCACCGGCTTGTTCGACGGCTTTACGAGTCTGCGCGAAATAACCTTCGGCGAAGGCGTTGAGAATGTGCAGCCGGGCGCAATCAGGAACTGCCCGAACCTCGAGAGCGTGAAGGGTCTGACAAGCGCAAACGCAATCAGCACATACAGGACGAACTTTGCAAACTGCCCAAAGCTGGTGCTTAAACTCGTGATCGACAGCCTGCGCCTGGCACTCGGCGTCACCTATGCAGATAAGGCTTTGATCGAGGATGCTTCCCTGATCGGAGAGTCAGACAACCCGAATATTGCAAGCTATGCCGATGGCGTGGTGACTGCGAAAAAGGCAGGCAATACTGTTGTTACGGTTTATTCCAGTACGTTCGGCCAGTTTGCCGAGGTTGAGGTCGAGGTTCTCTCCAACCTGAAAGGCCTGGCGCTTCCGACCGCCCTGAAGAAGCTGGAAGCCGAAGCCTTCGCGGGCAGCAATGCACAGTACGCATTGCTTCCCAACGGGCTGACTGATATTGGTGACCGCGCATTTGCTGACAATGCAAATCTGAAGCTGATCAACATTCCGGCGAGTGTAACGACGTTCAACAGCAATGTTTTCTCCGGTTCCGGCTCTGTTGTCGCAGTTGTTGTAAAGGGCAGTGATGCGGAGACCTGCTGCAAAAACAACAACATCCCCTACCAGTACGCTGCAAACTGATTTCTGATTCAAAAGACAGAAGAACCCTATATCCAACAAGCCCGGAAAACCGCGTCCCCCGGGGCGCGGCTGACCGGGCTTTTATACAGCACTTGAAAGCCCGCGCGCAAAATGCTATAATTACCAAAACAAAACACACAGGAGGTCTCAAACGTATGAGCGATATGGGCGAATGGGGCAAGGCGCTCCAGGGGGATCTGCTTGCGCGCTGGCCCAAGGATGAAAACGGCGAGCCGGAGGAGCCGGTGCGCCTCGGCACGGTGATCAACCTCAACCTGGTTGACGAGCTGACGGTCAACATGCTGGAGGCCTGCGGCATTCCCTGCCTCACCCTCTACCCGGGGGACGGGAGCTTCGGCAAGCTCATCCTCGGCATGAGCGGGCAGGGCACGGACATCTATGTCCCCAAAAGCATGGCCGAGGACGCCGCCGCTTTGTGCGCCTATCAGGGGGATTACGAGTTGGAAAACTGACCGCGTACGCGGTTTTGAAAACGGACAATACTGCATAAGGAGATGATACCGTCATGCCCGGAACGTATCTGGAAGAATATCACCACTGGCTGGACAGCCCCGCGCTCAGCGAGGCGGAATGGGCGGAGCTCGACGGGATCCGGGGCGATGAGAAGGAGATCGAAAGCCGCTTCTTTGCGCCTTTGGAATTCGGCACCGCGGGCCTGCGCGGCACGATGAAGCTCGGTCTGCATCACATGAACATCCATGTCATCCGGCACGCGACCCAGGCCTTCGCAAATGTCATCGCCGCCGAAGGGGAAGAGGCCAAACAGCGCGGCATCGTCATAGACCACGACTGCCGTCACCACGGAAAAACCTTTGCGCGGGAAGCCGCCTGCGTCATGGCCGCAAACGGTATCCGCGTCCGCCTGTTTGAGGATCTGCGCCCCACGCCGGAGCTGAGCTTTGCCGTGCGTTTTTACGGCGCCACCGCCGGACTGAACATCACCGCCAGCCACAACCCCAAGGAGTACAACGGCTACAAGGTGTACTGGTCTGACGGCGCGCAGCTGCCCCCGCAGAAGGCAGACGCCATCGCCAAGCAGATGGCGGCCCTCGACGTCTTTACCGGCTTCAAATCCTGCGATTTTGACAAAGCCGTAAAAGACGGCATGATCCAGCTCATCGGCGCGGAAACGGACGAGGCGTTTTTGGAGCGCGTGTTGGCCCAGGCTGTAGACCCGGATGTGGTCAAAGAGGTCGCCGATGACTTCAAGATCGTCTATTCGCCCTTCCACGGCTGCGGCTACAAGCTTGTCCCCGAGGTGCTGAAGCGGCTCGGCGTGAAGCATCTCTACCCCGTTCCCGAGCAGATGGTCATTGACGGCGCGTTCCCCACGGTCGTGAGTCCCAACCCGGAGAATCCCGAGGGCTTCTATCTCGCGGTAGAGCTTGCCAAAAAGGTGGGCAGCGATCTCATCATCGGCACCGATCCGGATGCAGACCGCATCGGCACGCTGGTGCGCAGGGGCGACGGCTATGTCCCCATCACCGGCAACCAGCTCGGCGTCCTGCTGATCGATTACATCATCAACGGCCGCCGCGCCAGGGGCTCCATGCCGGAAAACCCGGGCGTCGTGGCGTCCATCGTCACCACCAGCATGGCCCGCGCTGTGTGCGAGGCAAACAACGTCCACTTTGAGGACACCTTTACCGGCTTTAAATACATGGCCGAGCGCGTCGCCGCCTGGGAAGCGGCGGGGACTTATCAGTACATCTTCGCCTATGAGGAGAGCTACGGCTACATGATGGGCGACTATGTGCGCGACAAGGACGCCGTGACTGCCTCCATGATGGTGGCGGAGATGGCCGCCTACTACCATAAGAAGGGAATGACCCTTCTCGACGCGATGGACGCCCTCTACGAGAAATACGGCTGGTTTATGGAGCATACGCTGAATCTCGTCATGCCGGGGCTCGACGGCCTGCAGAAGATGAAAGCGCTGATGACGCAGCTCCGGGCCAATCCCCCGAAGGAGATCGGCGGGCAGAAGGTGATCCGCACCCGCGACTACGCCGACGGCAGCATCTATGTGGCCGATCTCGGCAAGGTCGGGACGACGCCCTTCGCGGGCTCGAACGTGCTGTATTTCGAGCTTGCCGACGGCAGCAGCTTTATCGTCAGACCCTCTGGCACGGAGCCGAAGATCAAGATTTATCTCCTGGTGCGCGGCGCGGACAGAGAGCAGTGTGCCGAGCGCATCGAAAAATACAAGGTTTACGCGGAGAGTTTTAAGAGATGAAAGATTTGTGGCAGCTGTTCCTGGCCTTCGCCCGCGTCGGGGTCATGACCTTCGGCGGCGGCTATGCCATGATCCCCATTCTGGAACGGGAGATCGTGGATCGTCACGGCTGGGCAACGGAAGAAGAGCTGATGGATTACTACGCCGTCGGTCAGTGCACCCCCGGCGTCATCGCCGTCAATACCGCCACCTTTATCGGCTATAAGGTCGCGGGCAACCTGGGCGGCATAATTGCCACCCTCGGCGTCGTTTTCCCGTCCCTCGTCATCATCACCCTCATCGCCGGGATCCTCACCAGCTTTGCGGAGGTTCCGGCGGTCAAAAGCGCCTTCGCGGGCATCCGCATATGCGTGTGCGTGCTGATTTTTAACGCGGTGCTGAAGCTCTGGAAAAAGGCCGTCGTGGATAAGGCCACGCTGGTTCTCTTCCTCGGCGTGTTCCTGCTGTCTGTGTTCTTCAGCGTCTCGCCGATCGTCTTCGTGGTGGTCTGCGCCGTCGCCGGCATCGTATTGACCAGAATGGGGGTGAAGGGCAAATGATCCTCCTTCGACTGTTTTTCGAGTTTTTCAAGACCGGCCTCTTCGCCGTCGGCGGCGGCATGGCGACGCTGCCCTTCCTCTACGACATCTCTGCCCGCACGGGCTGGTATACGACCGAGATGCTGGCGGACATGATCGCCGTCTCGGAGTCGACCCCCGGCCCCATCGGCGTCAACATGGCGACCTATGTGGGCTATGTGACCGCGGGCATCCCCGGCGCGATCATCGCGACGCTCGGTTTGATTACGCCCAGCGTCATCGTCATTCTGCTGATCGCGCGCGCCCTGAAAGCCTTCCACGAAAACCCCTATGTGGAGGCGGCGTTCTACGGTCTGCGCCCCTGCTCGGTGGGCCTGATCGCGGCGGCGGGCTTTCTCGTGGTCAAGCTTGCGCTGTTCAATACGGAGCTGTATCAGGCGAGCGGG
Organism: Oscillospiraceae bacterium; assembly: GCA_902789745.1. GTDB lineage: Bacteria > Bacillota > Clostridia > Oscillospirales > Oscillospiraceae > Limivicinus. The sequence goes on from CADAPH010000103.1 coordinate 13,544, forward strand.
AAGCTTTTAGACCTCTTTGACTTCAAAGCCATCGCGCTTGCAGCCGTGCTGCTTGTCTGCACAAGGTATGTGAAGAAGCTCAAGGGCCTGCACCCGATCTTCTTCATCCTCGCCTCCGCCGTGGTCGGCATTGTGTTCGCATTTTAAATTACCAGGCCGACAACGTAGGCCAGTACGGCCCCGAACCCCGCGCTCATGAGGCGCCCTGCCGGATGCAGGGCGCCTGTTATTTTGCTCTCCGCCAAAACGGCAAGGGTCTGAAACTGCACCGAAATCCCGCCCCAGCCGAGCAGAAACGCAGCCAGCGCCAGACTCTCGGGACACGGCCGGAGCCCCTGCATGGCGGCAGTTCCGCTGCCGAGCTCGAAGAGGCCTGTCAGCATGGCACGGACGAAACGAGGATCAAAGGCAAAGCGGGAGGCAAGGAACCTGCACAGTGCGGAGATAACGCCGCCCGCGTCGAGAAGCCGCAGCAGAACGCTGAAAAACACGGCAAAGCCGCAGACGCTCAGGATTGCGGAGATTGCCTGCTTCACGGCGTCCACCAGCGCGATGGCGGGATCGACGGCGTCGAGCTGCTCGTCCTGAATCTCCGGGCAGGGGTGCTTTCCGCGGAAGAAGACCCCGGTCAGAAACGCGGAGAGAATGTGAATACCGTAGAGCAGCAGCCCCAGCCGGACGGAGCCGAATATGCCGACGCCTACCGCCCCGACAATAAACGCGGGGCCGGAATTGTTGCAGAAGGCCAGCAGACGCTCCGCCTCCTGCCGGGAGACGCTACCGCTTTTTTCCATATCGGCGATATAGGCCGCGCCCGCGGGGTAGCCGCCCGTGAGGCCGATCGGCAGCGCCGAGGCGCCCGCGCCGCTGACGCCGAAAAGCCGGGACGCAAAGGGAGCAAGCGCCTTCCCCAGCAGACCCGGAAGCCCCACGCGGTTCAAAAACCCGGAGAGCACGAAGAAGGGAAAGAGCGACGGGATCAGCAGCCGGAAGCACATCTCCAGCGCCTCCCGGCAGGCCGCGCTTGCGATCTGCGCATTTTTGACGAGCGCCGCGAACAGCAGCAGCCCCAAAGCAATCAGCATTACCCCCTTGCGTCCGTTTCGTGATCGTTCCATCATCGCACCCCCCTTGTCCATGCATGTATCAAACTATGAGGACGGGCATAGAGATAGAACGAAGAAAGCGAGGTGCTGTGATTTGAAGGCTGTCAGAGAGCTGCCCGCCGAGCTTGCCGAGCGTCTGGATCTGCCGGAGGATCTGCTGCCGGGCAGCGGCCGCCTGACTCTGAGCGGCGGCCGACAGGCGCTCGTAGAGGGACACCGGGGGATTCTGGAATACACGCCGGAGCGCGTCGTGGTCAGCTTCGGACGCGAGAAGCTCAGCATCATGGGGGACGGTCTGCTCCTGCGCGCCATGAACGCCGGGGAGCTTTTTGTCACAGGCCGCATCCGCGCGGCGGAATGGGGGTGACCATGGAGAGAATCAGCGACTGGATGCGCGGCAGCGTCCGCGTGGAGCTCTTCGGCGCCTCTCCGGCGGGCGTGCTGAACGCCGCAGCAGCGGAGGGGATTGAGCTCTGGGGCGTCCGAAGTCTCAACGACAACGCCCTGCGCCTGAATACCTATGAAAATCGGCTGAACGCGCTGAAAGCGCTGGCAGGGCGCGCGGGGTGCGAGCTGCGGATCGTCAGGCGCCTCGGCGGAGAGAAAAGCCGGAGACGGCTCCTGCACCGTCCGGTGCTGCTGGCCGGATTGTGCGTGATGCTGCTGCTCCTGCTTGCGTCGTCTCTCTTCGTCTGGGATGTGGAGGTGCGCGGGACGGAAACCCTCAGCCGTGCGCAGGTTCTGTGCGCCCTGGAGGATTGCGGCCTCACGACGGGCAGCTTCTGGCCCGGCCTGGATACCGAACAGCTCCGAAGCAAGGTGATGCTGCGCCTGCCGCAGATCGGCTGGATGAGCGTGAACGTCAGCGGCTCGCGCGCGGTGGCGGCGATTGTGGAGCGAACGGAGAAGCCGGAGCTGTACGGCGAAGAGGCGGCGTCGGATCTGATCGCCTCCCGCGACGGCCTGATCCGGCGCATGAGCGTCCTGGCGGGAAGCCCCGTCGCCGGAGAGGGTCAGATCGTGGCAAAGGGGGAGAAGCTCGTCAGCGGCGAGCTGGAGAGCCTCACGGGGGAATACCGCCGTGTCTGCGCGAAGGGCGCGGTAATGGCCGACACCTGGTATGAGGTCAGCGCCGTCTGCCCGAAAAAGGAAGAGCTGAAATATTCCGCCGGACTGCCGCACAGCCGCTTCGCCCTGGTATTCGGAAAAAGACGCATAAATCTTTATCTAAGTAGTGGAAAAACTATTGACGGATGTGATAAAATCATTTCGGAGTATACCCTCGGATGGAGGGGGCTGTTTTCCACGCCCATACGCCTGGTGCGCGAACACTTTATCCCCTATCGGATCGAGAGCGGAAGCGCCTGGGATCCGGCGGAGTCCGGGCGGCGGCTGTACGCCATGCTGGAGAGTATGACGGAGGGACAGATCCTCTCCCAAAACCTGAGTCCCGGCACATCGGGGGAGCTCTATGTGCTCACGCTGCGGGCACACTGTACAGAGAACATCGCCATGCCGAGAGAGCTTCCCGGCTGAGGCGGCGAAAGGATTTTTACATGATCGATAAAACCATAGAAGTCGAACGGATGGAGCATGTTATCAGCGTCTTCGGCTCCTTCGACCAGAATCTCCGGATCATTGAGAACGAGCTGAGCGTCAAGGTGCTCGACCGCGACAACATGATCCATATCTGCGGCGAGCCGGAAAACGTCATGCTCGCCGAAAAGGCCATCAACGGGCTGCTGACCCTCGCCGCCAAAGGGGAAAGCATCGACGCCCAGAACGTGCGCTATATCCTGAAGCTGGTCTCCGAAGGCAAGGAGACCAAGATCAATGAACTCGCGGGGGACGTCATCTGCATCACCGCCAAGGGCAAGCCCATCAAGCCCAAGACCCTCGGCCAGAAGACCTACTGCGAGGCGATCCAGAAGAACACCGTCACCCTCGGCATCGGCCCGGCAGGCACCGGCAAGACCTATCTCGCCGTCGCTGCCGCGGTGGCGGCCTTCCGCGCGGAGGAGGTCAACCGCATCATCCTCACGCGCCCCGCGGTGGAGGCGGGGGAGCGGCTCGGCTTCCTCCCCGGCGACCTGCAGAGCAAGGTCGACCCGTATCTGCGCCCGCTCTATGACGCGCTCTTCGATATGCTGGGCGCGGACACCTACCAGAAATATCTCGAGCGCGGGAATATCGAGGTCGCGCCGCTTGCGTACATGCGCGGCCGCACGCTGGACGACAGCTTCATCATCCTCGACGAGGCGCAGAACACCTCAAGAGAACAGATGAAGATGTTCCTGACCCGCATCGGCTTCGGCTCCAAGGTCGTCATCACCGGCGACATCACGCAGATCGACCTGCCCGAGGACAAAACCAGCGGTCTCAAGGTCGCCATGAAGGTGCTCGAGGGCATCGACGATATCGCGATCTGCCAGCTCACCGGCTCGGACGTGGTGCGCCACCGCCTGGTGCAGAAAATCATCGAGGCCTACGAGATCTACGACAAAAAGAATCCCGCGCCGTCGGAGGCAAAGCCCGCGAAGAAGCTGCCGCCGAAGCGCGTGTACAAGAGGGGATAAGCCATGGAGCATGAGGTATACATTTCCCGGGAAAAGACCGG
>CADAPH010000104.1 GCA_902789745.1 Oscillospiraceae bacterium
GACGCCTGCCCGAAGCGCCTGCTGCTTTTGAAGGCGGCAAGCTATGAGGGACTTGCGGGGCTTATGAACAACCAGTTCCCAAACCGCCAGTACCTCCCCGCCTGGTGCGCGGAGGGCATGATCCTCGGCATCCAGGGCGGCATGCAGACCGTTCTGGACAAAACCTTCGCCATGCTGGACGCGGGCGCGAAGATCTGCGGCGTCTGGAGCCAGGACTGGTCCGGAGAGAAGCGCACCGTCATGGGCAAGCAGGTATACTGGAACTGGGAGGCCGACGAAAAGCTCTATCCCGATCTCAAAGAGGCGATCCGAAAGCTCAATGCCCGCGGCGTGAAGTTCCTGGCCTATATCAATCCTTATCTCGTCAAGGACGGGAGACTGTACAAATACTGCAGGAAACAGGGCTGGCTGATCACAAAGCAGGATGGCAGCGTCTATCATATCAAATCCACCACCTTCGACGCGGGCATGCTCGACCTCACGAATCCCGACGCGGTGAAGTACATCAAGGAGACCCTGATCGGGAAAAACATGCTGTCCCTCGGCGTGTCCGGGTGGATGGCGGACTTCGGCGAATACCTCCCCACAGACTGCGTGCTCCACGACGGCGACCCGGCGGAGCTGCACAACGCCTGGCCGGTTCTCTGGGCGAAGATCAACCGCGAGGCGATCGAGGAGTACGGCGCGAAGGACGTCCTGTTCTTCACCCGCTCCGGCTATCTCGGAATTCAGAGCTATGCCCCCTTCCTCTGGAACGGCGACCAGCACACGGATTACACGAAGGACTACGGTATGCCCTGCGTCATGCCCGCGAGCTTTTCCCTGGGCTTTTCCGGCGTGACGATGGTGCACTGCGACATCGGCGGATTCTTCTCCTTCGGCAAAATGAAGCGGGACGAGGAGCTGTTTACCCGCTGGATGGAGATGGGAACCTTTTCCCTGCTCATGCGCAGCCATGAGTCGATCCGCCCCTGGGCAAACGCGCAGTTCGACGCGCCCGGGGTCAAGGCCCATACCGTGCGCCTGACGAAGATCCACGCCGCCCTCGCGCCCTATATCGCGCATGTTGCGGCTGACGCCGAAAAGGGAATTCCCGCCCTGCGGCCCGATTTCTGGTTTGCGGAGGACTATGGCGACAGCCGGGAGCCGTACGCCTGCTTCCTCGGGGACGATCTCTTCGTCTGCCCCGTGATCCGAAAGGGCGCAAAACGCAAAAAGGTTTTTCTCCCGGAAGGGGAGTGGGTGCATCTCTGGAGCGGCAACGTTCTCAAGGGAGAGAGACGCCACACCGTTGAAGCGCCCCTCGGTTATCCGCCGGTGTTCTACCGAAAGGGGAGCGATTACGCGGCGCTCTTCCGGAGCATCGCGGAGATTGAATAAACAAGAGAGAGGTACACAGACATGGACAACTCCTACATCTCCCGCACGAGCGGCATCAAGGCTAAAGACAAAATCGGCTATGCCATGGGCGACCTCGCTTCCTGCCTCGTCTTCGGCCTGACGCAGAGCGTGCTGAACAAGTACTACACCGACGTTCTGGAGATCAGCGTCCTGAGCGTCATGGTCATGACCATCATCGCGAGGATTTGGGACGCGATCAATGACCCCATCTGGGGGCGCATCATCGACGGGGCGAAGAAATACCCCGATGGGCGCTACCGCCATTGGATAAAGGTCTTCGCTGTGCCGACGGCGCTGGCGGCGGTACTGATGTTCGTCGATGTGCGCGGCTTCTCCACCGGCGCGCGGGTTGCCTGGATCTATTTCAGCTACATCCTCTTCGGCATGCTCTATACCTGCATCAACATCCCCTACGGTTCCCTCGCGCAGGTTATCACCTCGGATGATAAGGAGCGCTCGTCCCTGTCCGTGTTCCGCTCCATCGGCTCCACCTTCGGCGCCCTGCCCGCGATGGTGCTGGCCTCCGTCTGTTATGCGAAGCTGGCCGACGGCAGAAAGGTCATGGACTTTAACCGCGTCTTTATCGGCGCCTGCGTCATTGCTGCCCTCAGCGTCCTGTTCTACTTCCTCTGCTATAAGTGGAGCAAGGAGCGCGTGGATACCGAGCCTGCGCCCCGCGAGAAGGGGCAGACCGCGAAGGTCATCAAGACCCTGCTGCACAGCCGCCCCTTCATGGCAGTCAGCATCGCCAGCATGCTTTTCCTGGCGGCGCAGATGTTCGGCCAGGGCTACAACACTTATCTGTTCCATCACTATTTCAACAAGCCGGGTCTGACCATGCTGCCCACCGTGTTCCAGTATCTGCCGGTCGCGGTCGTCATGTTCTTCGCAACGAAGCTGGGCAACAAATACGGGCGGCGCGAGGTCTGCTCCCTCGGCATCCTGGTGGCGGCAATCTTTTACATCGCCCTGTTCGTGCTGGCACTCTTCGGCATTACCCCGGTGTGGCTCTATCTGGCGGCGTGCCTTGCCTCCGGCGTGGGCACCGCGTTCCTCTTCCTGCTGGTCTGGGTGCTCGCTACCGACGCCATCGACTACAACAAGGTCACCTATGGCCTGAACGATGAGGCGACTTCCTACGCCTTCTATTCCTTCATGCGCAAGCTCGGCACCACCGTCGCCACGATCCTCATCAATGTCCCCCTGCTGCGCATCGGCTACAGCGGTAGTGAGCTGAGAACCGAGGGACTGAGCGCGGAAGCCCTGAAGAGCATGTACAACTTCTCCGTTATGATCCCGGCCGTCCTCTTCCTGCTGGTCTATCTGACGCTGCGCTTCATGTACCCGCTGTCCAAAAAGCGCGTGGAGCAGCTGCAGGTACAGAAAGAGGCCATGATGCGCGCCCAGAGCAAAGAGAGGTAAGACAACGCCGATGAGAATCCTCGCCGTTTCGGACGAAGAGTCCAAACGCTTCTTTTCCTGCTACAGACCCGGCGCGCTGGACGGTTTCGACCTGATCCTCTCCTGCGGTGATCTGCACCCGGAGTATCTGGAGTTTCTGGTCACGATGTCCCACTGTCCGGTCCTGTATGTGCACGGCAACCACGATGACCGCTACAAGCGGGAGCCGGAGGGCTGCATCTGCGTGGACGACAAGCTGTATACCTGCCGGGGCCTGCGCATTGTGGGTCTCGGCGGATCCTACCGTTACCGGGACGGGAAGTATATGTATACCGAGCGGGAGATGAAAACCCGGCTCTTTCGGCTCGGCTGGCGCTTAAAGCGCAGCGGCGGCTTCGATATCCTGCTGACCCATGCCCCGATGCACGGTCTCAACGATCTCGACACGCTGGCGCACCGCGGCTTCAATTGCTTTCGGACGCTTCTTGACCGCTGGCAGCCGCGGTATTTTGTCCACGGCCACGTACACCGCAACTATGGTATGAAGATCCCCCAGCGCTGCACCTACGGCAGCACAACGGTGATCAACGCCTATGAGTACTGCATTTTTGAAATCCCGGATGAAGCATTGAATGATTCCCGCTAAAAATGATTGAGGGCGAATACGTGCAGACGTATTCGCCCTCAATCATTTTTGGATAATCAGGTCAGATCCGAAAGCTTCAGATATTTGATCCTCCGCAGCGCGTAGCTGTTGGTAAGCAGCGAAAAGCCAAAGGTAATAAGCGCGGAGTAGAGATAGGTCTGCAAAACCGGCCTGCGGATCATTTGAATATACGGCGTCTCCGTGGTGCTCAGAATGGCATGACCGAGAAAGCCGCCCAGAACCAGGCCGAGAATTGTACCCAGAATGGTTGTGACGATGAGATCCACCGCCGCGTACATGATGCACTCCCGGACGGAAAAACCGTTGACGCGCATGATCGTAAGTTCCCGGGTCTTTCGCTGCACATAGGTCATGGTGAAGTTCGCCACAATGAAGCAGGCCATCAGACCGGCAATGAAGAGCATCAGCCAGACGACGAAGTTGAGCGATGACGTAAACTGTCCGATCACGGCCTTTTCAGCCCAGGCGTCATTGACCTTCAGAAGCCCCTCGATGCCCGCAAGCTTTTCCCGCAGCGTGTCAAGCTCCATACCGTTCGTCTTGACAAAGAAGCAGTTGCGCTCCGGGGCGGACAGGAAAACCTCCTCATAAGCCTGGGGCGATGTGAAGAAAAGCTGCCCGTAGAAGTTTTCAAAGACGTCGGAAACCCTGATCTCGCGTCGATTCATTTCGGTGTCGTAGATCGTCACGCTGTCCCCGGCGTCCAGACTGTAGTATTCCGAAAAGCGTCTGGGAACCAGCACGCCGCTGTCCGGCAGTTCAAGACTGTCTCGGCCGTCCAGACTGCGCAGCGCGAAGTATCCGTCCATCGTTCCTCTATCCGCAACGATCACGGTCAGCGCGTTGAGGGTGCCGTCCGCCTCAAAAACACCTGAAGCTTTGCGTACCCCGACATGGGAAAGCCCGTTTTCGTCGAGGATCTTTTCAATTTCCGCCGCAGCCTCCGGGTTCTCGGCGGGATCGTAGAAAACCTCCGCCTCATAGGTCAGGATGCCGCCGAACTGGCGATCCGGCACGCCGCTTATGCCGTAGCGGAGCGTGAAGCCGATCACCATCAGTACGCATCCGCCCGCAATGCTGACCGTCGTGACCAGCACGCGTCTCAGATCCGTCCGCATATTTCGCGGGATCAAGTGGACATACAGATTGCCCTGCGCGGATTTTCCGGACTTTCTGCCGCTTCCCGCAGACACGCTTCCCTGCATGAGGTGAATGGCCGGCATGCGGAGCAGTTGGCTGCAGCCCAGATACACGGCAACGACGGAGATCGTAAGCGCGCCGCCGACAACAAGACCGGACTGCAGAGGCAGAAAGCTGCGTGTCCCTTCTCCGTAGGTCAGAAGCTTTTCATAGGATTTCAGGATCGTTCGCTGCAGCGGGAGCCACGCCGCAACAATACCGAGGCCCGCGCCCAGCAGCGTGGCGGTGCAGGCGAAATACAGGTACTTCGCAAGGATTTCACGGTTATACAGGCCCATGGCCTTGGTTGCGCCGATGATCGTGCGGTGCTGCTCGACCATACGCCCGATAGTGGCATAGATCACCAGCGCGCCGACAACGAGAAAGATCACGGAGAAGGACATGCTCAGCGACGAAAGCTTGTCGGAGTTTGCTTCGGCGTAGATAAAGCCAGGGTTGCCCTTGTCGTCAAGCACGACCCAGCGGCCGAGCTCCAACATGTCGCGAACGGCCTCCGCGTCCCGCAGCTCTCTCTCTCCGTCGCGGTATTGCGCTTCCCCGTCGGCAAGCTCTTTTTCTGCGTCCGCAAGCTGCCTCTCCGCGTCTTGAAGCGCCGCTTCGCCGTCGCGGAGCTGCTTTTCGCCGTCCGCAAGCTGCCGCAGGCCGTCCTCGTATTTGGCCAGCGCTTCGGCATATTCGCCCTCGCCCTGCTCAAGCTTTTTCAAATTGTTTTCATAGAGGGTTACCGCGTCAAGGTATTCTTCACCCTTGGAGTACCAGAGCATGCGGCCCTCACTGTACTGGCGCAGGCCGTCTTCAAGCTGTGAGCGCTGGCTGTCCAGCGAGCCGGGAAGAGAAATCGGCCCGGTTTTCTGCTCGATCCCCTCTAAGATCGAGACAGCCTGGAAAACATAACCGGGCACGGCGGCAAGCTGGTATTCCGCTTCCGTGAGCAGCTCTCCGCCCTGATCAAGCTGATCCTTTGCCTCGTCAAGCTTTGTCTCCGCCTCATGGATCGCGGCCCAGCCTTCGTCAAGCTGGCGGCGCGCGTCCTCCAGTTTCTTGCGCCCGTCCTCGGCTTCGCGCCGTCCGTCCGCAAGCTTCAAACGCGCGTCCTCGAGCTCGCCGCGCTTGCTTTCAAACTCCGCGCGCCCCTCGTCAAGCTGACGGCGACCGTCTTTGAGCTGTTGTTCGGCTTCGGAGAGCTTCTGCCGGCCTTCGCCGAGCTTTTCATCAATATTTGCTCTCAGCTTTTCGCGGCGCAGCTCCGCGCGTTCTCCGGCCATGGCATTGATCGCATCCACCACCGACGCGACGGCGTTCCGGTAGGCGTCGCTGTAACGGTTTTCCGGCGTTCCGTCGACACGGACGTGGATCTTCATGAAAGCGCCCGCAAGTCCCTCACGGTTAAAGCTGTCCTCACACACGAGAATATACGGCGTGGCTGGAATCATATAGGTAATATGATCGGGCGTCTGGAAAACGCCGGTAATCACAAAGCTTTTTTCAAGAAGCGGATCGACGCCCGAGATCGGTTTGCAGTCCAGATCGATCCGCTGCCCGACGGAAAAGCCGCAGAGATCCATAATCTCTTTCTCCACGGCACACTCCGTGCTTGTCTCGGGAAGCCTGCCCTCCAGGAGCTTTGGGCGGGAAATATTGCCCGGCAGGCTGATGATGCTGACATTCGTATCTTTCCCCCCGACGCGAAGCCTAGTATCAATTTGCCAGACAGGCTCCGCCTCCGCTACATTGGGAACGGCCCGTATGGCCTCCAGATCGTCCTCGTCCAGCAGCGTGGTGGAGACGACCTCGATATCCCACAGACCATAGTCGTTGAAGAAGCGCAGCGCGTCTTTTTTCAGCGTCGCGGCGGAATAGGTAATGCCAAGATACGAAAGCGACGCCAGCATGCCGATAATCACGATGGATATGTATGAAACAAGCTCCTTGCGGATATTGCGTCGCGCGTCCAATAATTGTGTTTTTTTCATAGACTATCACCGGTTGCCAACAACGGTTTTATGATATGGAGGCTGGACTTCGCAGGATTATTTCTTCCTGTCACTCCCGAACTCTCCCTTCGACAGCACTGTTTTATATACTTATACCATATTGCTCCGGATGCTTCAAGTAAAAGCACAGAATTTCGCACTGCCCTCAAAACAGTCTGCCCGCGTTGAATCTAAAGAACTCTTAAACCGGGCCGGAACGGATTGACAATTGATATGGTTTATTATATTATGTCGACAGTCCAAGGATGATAAATAAAAAAACAAATAAAAGAAAAGGAGAATATAACAATGTCTGATGAAATGAAAATCCTCAACGATCAGGAAATCGAAAATGTTTCCGGCGGTGGCGCAAACGGCAACTTCTGGTCCGACGGCGGCGCAATTTACTACCGTGTCGTTTCCGGTGATACCCTCTCTGAGATCGCCCTGAGAGCGCAGGTTCCCATGAGCCAGATCCAGGCGCTCAACGGCATCAGGAATCCCGACGTGATCCGCGTCGGTCAGATCCTTCGCATCCGCTGAGAACGAAAAGACAGAACCGGGAAGCACGCGCTTCCCGGTTCTGTCTTTTCGCAGAAGAAGAGACTGCAGCAAAACGCAGAATCTCTGCAAATGAACCCTCCCCCCTACGGTAAAAGCCGGGATTTGGTGTTTTGCCGCCAAAGTCCGCGGAAAAGGACGCCAAACCACAGGAAGTCCGCGTAAAAGACATCGCAGCAAGCCTGGATTTGTCATTCTTTGTGCAAGCGACAATTTAATTCATACAGTGCGGTTTTATTGGAATCCCATGTCAGCCTTGACATGGCGTCATCGTAAGTCATCCATTCAAAACCGGTATGCTCACTCGAAAGAACCATCTCCGAAGCACATTCAAAGCCAAATGAATACTCCGGAATAACGATTGTATCACGCGGCCATAAATCTCTGTGCTTTTTTGATATGACATTGGCGGGGATGTATGCCATAGAAGTCAGCGGCATGATATGTACCGCTCTGACAGATGTCTCTTCGCAGATTTCTCTTGCTGCGGCTTCCATCGGCTTTTCGTCATCTTCGCCGCCGCCAGCCACAAACTGATATTGATCGTTGTCTGAACGATGTAAAACACAGTATTGAAGATCCGGCTTCAGCCTATATGGAATTGCCAATATCTGAAATGGTGCTCGCATAAGAATGCTCCTCACAATCCCGATTTGTTGAAATGATTATACCAAAACCACTCCGACCATACAAGAAAGACACCTGATTTGATAGACAAATCAGGTGTCTTTCATGGCGCAGAAGGAGGGATTTGAATT
>CADAPH010000105.1 GCA_902789745.1 Oscillospiraceae bacterium
ATCTGCTTCTTGTACTCGGCCTTGAACTGCTCGGCCAGCTCCTTGAGGTCGGCGGCGGTGAGCTCGACGTCGTAGGTGACGCCCTTCTCTTCCTTCATCTTGTCGATGAGCTGCTCAAAGTACTTCTTGCCGACTTCCATGACGACGTCGGAGAACATCTGGATAAAGCGGCGATAGGAATCGTAGACAAAGCGCTCGAACTTGGGATCGGGGTTGCCGGCGATCATGGCGGCGACAACATCGTCGTTCAGGCCGAGGTTGAGGATGGTATCCATCATGCCGGGCATGGAGGCGCGGGCGCCGGAACGCACGGAGACGAGCAGGGGATTTTCAAGGTCGCCGAACTTCTTGCCGTTGATCTGCTCCATGATCTCGACGTTCTTCATGATCTCAGCCATGATGTCGTCATTGATCTGGCGGCCGTCTTCGTAGTACTGCGTGCACGCTTCGGTGGTGATGGTGAAGCCCTGGGGAACGGGCAGGCCGATGTGGCTCATTTCGGCGAGGTTCGCACCCTTGCCGCCGAGCAGCTCACGCATGTTTGCATTGCCTTCGGAGAAGAGATACACATACTTTTTGCTCATGCTGTCTTTCCTTTCCATCATTAGAAAAAATTATTATTTTTTTAGTGGTCTTCCGTCTCTATAGCTTACCACATTTTGTGGCTTTTTCGCAATACATTTTCGTCACAAATCGGCAGTTTCGATTTCGGTGATTTTGTCCGAAATTGATGCAAAACCGGCAATGTCCAGCACCTCCCCACGGACGCGCGGATCGAAGCCCAGGGAGACGAGGATCTCCTCGACCTGACCCTTCTCAAGCCCCGGAAGCTGGGAGCTGAGGGCGTTGACCAGCGTCTTGCGCCTCTGGTTGAAGGCGGCGCGCACCACGCGGAAAAACAGCGCCTCGTCCATAACCTCCACCGGCGGCTTTTCCCGGCGCGTCAGACGGATGACGGAGCTTGTCACCTTCGGCTGCGGCACAAAGCAGGAGGGCGGCACGTCGAACAGGAGCTCCGGCGCCGCATGCCACTGAACAAAGATCCCGAAGGCCCCGTAGTCCGCGCTGCCCGGCCCCGCGCAGATCCTCCGCGCGACCTCCCGCTGGATCATGACGGTGACGGTCTCAAAGCATTTCGCCTCCAGAAAGGCGGTCAGCAGGGGAGAAGTGACGTTGTACGGGAGATTTGCGCAGACCACATGCCGCATGCCGGGCATGCGCTCCTCCACGAGGGCGGGCAGATCCTGCTTCAAAACGTCCCCGAAGACGATCTCCACATTTTCGCAGCCCGTAAGGGTTTCGGCCAGGACGGGCTTGAGCGCCTTGTCCAGCTCCACGCTCACGACCTTTCCGGCGCGCTCGGACAGCTCCTTCGTCAGGCAGCCCACGCCGGGACCCACCTCGAGCACGCCGGTATGCTCGTCCAGACCGGCCGAGGCGGCGATATCCTCCGGCACCCAGGCGGCAGTCAGGAAGTTCTGCCCCATGGATTTGGAGAAGCGGAATTTATGCCGCGCAAGCAGGGCGCGGATCTCATTGTAATCGGTCAAGTTCATTTTCGTTCTTTCAATATCTTTTCAAACGCCTGCCGGCGGGGATCGTGCCCCGGCTCGGAATCCACCAGAACGTTCCCGCGGTAGCGGAAGCCGCTGTCGCGCAGCAGGGTCTGCATCGCTTTATTTTTCCTGTGGGTGTCCACTCTTATACATTTGAGGCCGTATGCCCTCGCCTGTTCCTCCACGCAGCGGATGAGCGCCTGGGATGCGCCGCTGCCGCGGTATTCCTTCGCGACTGCCGCCCGGTGCAGCACGCAATAGGGCAGATCCGCAGACCACTTGCCGTCCGTGATGGCGTCGTAGTTTTCCTGCGGGGCGGTGCTGAGGACGAAGAAGGCGATCGTCTCGCCCGCGTGCTCCAAGACGAAGCACTCGCCCAGGCGGATATCCTCCTCAAAGCGCGCGGCGTCCGGGTAGTTCCCCTGCCATTGGTCGACATGGTGGCGCGCGAGGCTTTCGCGGGCGTCCTGCACGATCTCCAGGATGCGGGGAATGTCCTCCGAAGCCGCGGGGCGGTACGTCACCGGCCCGGTGAGCTTTTTGCGGTTTTTCTCCTTTTCCAGCTCCCGGAGAAGCTGCCGGTCCTCATCCGTCGCGGGCTCGAAGGCGGCGAAGAGGTCGGGCCGTTTGTCCCGCGTGCGTTCGAGCTGCTTCTTCCGCCGCCAGCGCTCGATGTTCGCGTGGTTGCCGTTTAAGAGGATCTCCGGCACGGCGCGGCCCTCCCAGCTCTCGGGGCGGGTGTACTGCGGGTATTCGAGCAGGCCGTCCCAATGGCTCTCGCCGATGTAGCACTGCTCGTCCGCCAGCACGCCGGGGATGAGGCGGCACACGGAGTCCGCCACCGCCATGGCCGCGATCTCGCCGCCGGTGAGCACGAAGTCGCCGAGGCTGATCTCCTCGTCCACGCATTGTTCAATAAAGCGCTCGTCCACGCCCTCGTAGTGACCGCAGACCAGCACCAGATGGTCGCAGTCCCGGCTCAGGCGCTTCGCCGTCTCCTGCGTGTAGGGCTGCCCCTGGGGGGAGAGGTAGATCACGCGGCGGCGCGGGTTCTGCGTATTCTGCGTCACAGATTCAAGGCAGGACTTGAGCGGCTGGGCCATCATCACACAGCCGAAGCCGCCGCCGTAGGGGTAGTCATCCACCTGCTTCTGCTTGTTCTCCGTAAAATCCCGGATCTGCACGCAGTTGATCTCTACGATGCCCTTTTTTGCCGCGCGGCCGATGATGCTCTCATGCAGGACGGCGCTGACCGTGTCGGGGAAAAGGGTTAAGATGTCAATTCTCATTACATGCCCTCAATGAGATGTACGGTAATCACGCCCGCGTCAGGGTCGGTCTTTTTGACAAACTCCGGCACGGCGGGGATCAGATGCTCGGTCGCGCCCTTGACCACATAGACGTTGGAGGCGGGGGTCTCCATGATATCGACAAGCGTGCCGATTTCCGCGCCGCTTTCATCCACAACCCGCGCGTTTATAATGTCCTGCAGGAAGAAAGCGCCCTTCGGCAGGGCGGTGTCCTCGCGGCGGACGAAGAGCGTTTTCCCCTTGAGGCGCATGGCGGCGTTCACGTCGTCCACACCCTCAAGCCGCGCAATGACAAAGCCCTTGTGGGTTTTGGCGTCCAGAACCTTCAGCTCTTCTCCCGAGTCCAGCGTGAAGCGCTTGAAGCTTTTCAGAAACTGCGGCGAATCCAGCCAGACCTCGATCTTGACCTCGCCCCGGACGCCGTGGGTGTTGACAATGCGCCCGGCATCGATCAGCGGTTTTTTCTCCATGGTGTTCCTCCTGTGGGCTTACCTGGCCTCCGGGTACTCGGTACACAGCAGGCGATACGGCGGCTCGTCCTCCTCAATGGCGGGGAAGCGGCCGACCGGCGGGTTGAAGCGGTTGTCGTTGGCGTCGTCGTTGACCTGGCTCACCTCGCCCAGCAGAACGGGGCCGGTGCCGGGAACGACCTCAAAATCGTGGTAGAGATAGGGGTAGATCGTGATGCTCTGTCCCGGGCGGAGCTCCACCTGCGTCCCGGCGGGGACGGTCATGGCGTGCCCGTCGATGTGGACGGTGACGGGGCTCTCTTGATCCAGTTCCTCGTCCGGCAGAGAGTTGTAGACCCGGATCAGCACCGTGCCACCGCCGCGGTTGATGATGTCCTCCATCTTCGCCCAGTGGAAGTGCATGGGGGAATACTGCCCCTCCTTGAGGTACAAAAGCTTTTCGGCGTAGGGCTTGGGGTATTGATCCTTCATGGCGAGATTGCCGTTTCGGAGCGTGAT
Source organism: Oscillospiraceae bacterium (assembly GCA_902789745.1). Classification (GTDB taxonomy): domain Bacteria; phylum Bacillota; class Clostridia; order Oscillospirales; family Oscillospiraceae; genus Limivicinus. Next base: position 3,835 of record CADAPH010000105.1, read on the forward strand.
GAGGGAGAAGCCCACCTCGTCGAAGCGCCCGAGGCCATAGTCCGTGATGTCCCAGCCGAGCAGGTTGTCGCGCACCTCGTCATAGTCGTGCCCCTTCGTCTGCCAGTCCTCCGGTGTGAAATGGCAGAAGTCGGGCAGGGAGAAACGGTAATCCTGAATCATGCGCTCCATCTCCCGGAGCGCTGTGTTGATCTCACTGCGTTTCATATAAAATCTCCTTCCTTTAGGCTCCCTCGGAGAGGGAGGCAAGAGCGCTCACGTCAGCGCAAAGCAGATCGCGCCGACGGCCTGGCCGAACTGGGCGACCGTCACGTCCTGGCGCTCCGCCAGCGCCCGCATGAGCGGCGTCATCGCCAGATTCTCGTCCGAGGGGATCAGACGCACGCCGGGGACGCCGGCGCGAAAGCCCTCGTCCAGCAGGCGGAAAACGCCGGGACGCTTGACGAAACGGCCAAAGAGGAAGCGCGCGTCCACACCGGGGCAGAGCAGGTATTCCATCTCCCGCGTAACCACGGCGAGGCTCGTGCCGATCTCCCGGAAGACCTCGCAGGCGGCCGGGTCTCCGGCCTCCGCGCGCTGCATCAGATGCTCCAGACAGGGCTTGCGCAGATCCTGCGGGCTTGTCGCGATGCCGAGCCTTTCCCCGTCCCATACGGTGAAGCCCGCAAGCAGCGCGGGGTCGAGCTTCTGTGCCAGACGATAGGCCGCGGCCTGACCCATATAGCGCCGCGCCCCGGGAAGGCCGGAGTTTTCGTTGCGCGTGCTCCGCAGATCCTCCGGCGGGTAAGCACGGGAGCGGAAGCTGCCGAGGTCGAGGATCATGTCGTACATCTCCAGCGGCAGGGCAGGGATCGTCCCGTCCGCCCGAACCCAGCCGGTGCCGAGATCGGTGCCCAGGCTGTGGGCGATGACGCCTTCGGCGAGCTGCGCCGCGTCCTCGCTGTGGGCAAGCTCAACGCCGGCGGTGAAGGCTGCCATGTTGCCGTCGTTGGTGATACGCACCCGCCCGCCCGGCTTGCAGAGGGCGAGCAGCTCGTTTTTCAGATCCGAAATCCTGGCGAAAGCGGTCTCGTAATCGACGGACGTGTTGCGGCGCATACCGTCGGTCTTCGGGGTCTCGCCGCCGAGGATGCGGTCGCCGATCACAATGTCGGGAAAGCTCAGCCCTACGCCGTCGAGCAGGCTGCGGTCCGTCCCATAAAGGCGCTCCGCCTCCTCCACCGCCTCGCGGATCAGGGACAGCGGCGCGTCCTTTTTCAGCGCCTCCAGCAGCAGCGCCTCCACCGAAAAAGAAACGCCAAGCCCCGTTGCGCCGTGGAGACAGGCGCGCATGAGGCGCGTGAGCAGCAGGATCGGCTCGATGATCTCCTCCGCCGTCCCATACGCGGCGGGATTCCAGTCAAATTCCTTCGTACAGACAAGCCGGTCGCCGCAGGACGCGGCGAGCTTGATGTCCGTACCGCCGACGTCTATCCCGCAGAGACGCAGCCCCGACACGCCCCGGCACAGCGCGCGCAGCTTTTCGTCCAGCGGCGCGGGGCGTTCCGCCGCCGCTTCCGGCAGCGGGGCGTATTCGCTGAGATCGGAAAAGGCGAAGCGGAAGGGAGGGCCGTCGTAGCTTTTCGCGATGCGTCCGGCGATGCTGATAACTTTTCCGTAGCCGTGCCGGACGGTTTCCCGAAGCTGAAAGACCTCATCGAGCCTGTCATACAGGGCGCGAAGCTCTGTGTCTTCCCGATCAAAGTAAAGCCGGAGCTCCTGCCCGCTGTTCGCGGCGAGAATGTTATAGACGCAGGCGTGGAGATACTCTTCCGCAAAGCGGCGTTCCTCCTCCGTCTCCCAGCGGGGAACGGCGCAGGGAAAGTCCCGCTGCGTCCCGTCGTGCAGGGTCAGCCGAAACAGGAGCGGCCTCGCCGCCGGGTTCCTGAGAAAGGCGTCGCGCAGATCCGGCAGCCAGAGCGGGCTGTCGTTTCGCGCCGGATCCAGAAGTGCAGAGAACATAAGACAGTTCCTCCGATCCTCATCTTCCTGATATATGTGGGAACAGAAAGCGCGGTGAATTCGCAGAAGCATACAAATTCACCGCGCATTGCGGACTTTTATTGCGCTTTCACAACGTATTCGTTGACATAGTTGACGCCGCGGATCGTCTTGCCGTAGAGGGCAAGAAACTCCTCCAGACAGAGGTCGTTGTCCATGATGTACTGCGCGGCCTCCTTGCCGACATAGCGGTAGTGCCCGGGGTAGCAGGCCATGCCGTAGACTTCCTTCTTGCTCTCGGGATAGCGCACGATGAAGCCGTATTCGGCACAGTGCTTGTCCATCCATTTGCAGACCGGGGTATCGGCCACGGTTTCGTCATGGACGTTGCTGTAATTCATGTCGGCCCAATAGATCGACTCGTCCGTGATGTCGAAGGCGAGGCCGGTGGAATGTTCGCTGCAGCCGGCGGCAAAACCGTGCTTTGCAGCCTCATAGGAGGCGCCGGGCAGGAAATGGCAATACTCATCGTCGAACTCACCGTACTTGCGCATCTCCTCCTCATACCAGAAGGTGGTGTACTCCCAGTTGCGGTAGGCCGTGCACATATAAACCTCGAAGCCCTGCTCACGCGCGGCGTTCAGAAAGTCGATGGTCGCCTCGGCGCAGCGCTCGTCCATATACTGGTTTTCCACATTTCCGACGTGGGGGTGATAGCGGCCGACGCCAAGGTGGGGGCCAGCGTAGAGAAATTCCCAGCTCGTGATATCGACGTCCGGCAGGGGCGGAAGCTCGATCGCGGCCGGCTTCTCGGCCAGGGCCTGAGAGCAGGGGAGCGCCAGCAGCAGACACACAGCCGTCAGCATAAGAAGGATTTTTTTCATCTTCATACGTTTGCGCCGTCCCCGAACTGCTGCCAGAATTCCTCCAGCGTCAGGCCGTTGTCCATGATATAGCGCGCGGCCTCGTCGCCGACATAGCGGAAATGCCAGCCCTCATTCATGACGCCGGTGATATCCTCCTTCCCGGTGGGGAAGCGCAGGATGAAGCCGTAGTCCGCGCAGTGATCGCGCAGCCAGGCAAAGGTTTCGGTCTGGAAAATATCGTTGTTCTTGATCTCACGGTAGCGGTCGGTAATATCGCAGCACAGGCCGGTCTGATGCTCGCTGCAGCCGGCGGGCATGGTGATGTAATGGCCGTTGGCATCCTTGCCGTCGGTGATGCCGTTGTTCTGGCAGATGCGCTGGAAGTTCGCCGCCTGCTCGGAATAGCTGCGGTAGCCGGAGGAGAGAAAGACCGGCAGCCCCGCCGCCTTGCAGTCCAGGGCCATATTCAGAAGCGGCTCGGCAATGCGCGCATCCACGGCGATGCGGTTGGGGTTATAGGCGGTCTGAAGGTCGGTCTCGTCGGCCGTCATGTTGAGATAGACCAGGTTCTCCGGCTCGTACTGGTCGATGGAATTGTCGCCGTTGACCAGCATGTACTTCCAGTCAGACAAGTCAAAGCGCAGCGGCGCCTCGGTCGGGGCCGCTTCCGGGGTCGGAATCTCCGCGGGCGCCTCCGCCGGAGCGGGCTCCGCAGGCGCGGGGGCGGCGTAATCCATCTGGATCGGCGCCTCAGGCTCCGCGTTCATGACCACGCCCGCCTCAAAGCCCTCGGGGTGCAGGCCGGTGGCGGGCCCCCAGGACTCAACGTCCGCGCTGTGCCAATGGATCTGTTCCTGCCTGTAGATATAAAAGCCCAACAGGAGCAGGGCAAGGATGCCGACAATCGCTCTTCCGACTCGGTTTTTCATGCTGTCCTCCCAATCTGCGCCGGCCTCTCACGGAGGAAGGCGGCAGCCTCATTTTTCTAAGGTAATATCTTATCATTATCCGCCGTTATGGTCAACTGGTTTTTGCAGCCTTTGCGGGAGATCGGCGTAAACGGAGGAAACGATCAGGTCTGCGGACCGGTCGACCCCGCAGGGGGCGGCGACTTAGTATCAAGTCCCCGATGAAAAAACCCAGGCCGCCGTGTGGCGGTCTGGGTTTTTGGTGCTCCAGCGGGGACTCGAACCCCGGACACCCTGCTTAAAAGGCAGGTGCTCTACCTCCTGAGCTACTGGGGCAGATCACTTGATTTGCCTCGCTGCCTCGCCTTCCCCAAATCGAAACCCGACAAAGCGGTTTCGATTTGGAAAGGAAGAGGGAGCGGTGCGGGCTTCCTCTGACGCCGTGGCTGGGATGGCGGGACTCGAACCCACTATATCGGAGTCAAAGTCCGGTGTGTTACCATTACACTACATCCCAATGGAGTTACACAAAACCGAGACCGGCGAGGCCGGCCTCGGCTCGTTTTCAGTGGGGTGGGATATGGGGCTCGAACCCACGACACCCGGAACCACAATCCGGTGCTCTACCAACTGAGCTAATCCCACCACCAACTGAGCTAATCCCACCAAATCTGTCCGCATGGTTTCCCATGCGTCCTATCATGAACTCAAAGCAAGGCTTTGAAGTTGTTTTCCAACCGCGCTCTCCTTTCGGAGAGGCTATATCAAAAACTCACTCCCCACACCAAGAAAATCAAAGTCCAGCGAAGCGAGTTTCTTCTGACGTGGCACGCCAAGAGGGATTCGAACCCCCGACCTACTGCTTAGAAGGCAGTTGCTCTATCCTGCTGAGCTATTGGCGCATATAGGCTGACCGCGCCAACAAATCGGGGAAGCAAAATGGAGTCTGCTTCTTCCTGCGCTGGAGCGGGTGATGGGAATCGAACCCACGTATCCAGCTTGGAAGGCTGGTGTTCTACCATTGAACTACACCCGCACGTCGTCCCCATTCAGCCTTGAGAATATACCATA
>CADAPH010000106.1:0-10773 GCA_902789745.1 Oscillospiraceae bacterium
TGGTACGGCTGACGGGATTCGAACCCACGACCTCCAGAGTCGGAGTCTGGCACTCTATCCAGCTGAGCTACAGCCGCGTATGCGCCCGTATTTACAAGAGCCGCGATTTCTGGTATAATCCAGATACCCGAAAATCCCCGGCTCCGCCTTGGGGCAAAGGGTATTATAGCAAACTTTCCGGGCAATGGCAAGAGCTGATTTGCACTTTGCCCGAGAAATCTTTCGACACCGAGAGGGTTGCAACGATGAAAAAGCTCACTTTGACCCATAGAATCCTGATCGCCTGCCTGTGCCTTGCGATGGTGCTGCCCCTCGCCGGCTGCGGGGAGACGAAGATGAGCCAGCGGCAGGTCTTCGCCATGGACACCGTCATGACGCTCACGGCCTACGGCAAGAATGCCGAGCGCGGCCTCACCGCGGCGCAGAGTGTGATCCAGTCCATGAACGACATGCTCGACCCCGACATCGAGACCAGCACCACCTACGCCATCAACCACGCAAACGGCGCAAACGTCTCTGTTTCCGGCCAGGTGGCGACCATGCTCTCTACCGCCCAGACGGTGTATAAGCAGAGCGGCGGCGCCCTCGATCTCACGATCTATCCCGTGATCCAGCGCTGGGGCTTTGACAGCGGGCGCTATTATGTCCCGACGGATGAGGAGCTGTGGGAGGATCTCGCGCGCAAGTCCTTCGACAAGATGACCCTCACGAGCTTTCCAAGCTCCGGCTCCTACGCAGTCTCCTTCCCGGAGGGGACCGCGCTCAGCTTCGGCGCGGTGGCCAAGGGCTGCGCGGCCGAGAACGCGATCCAGGCCATGCGCAACGTCGGCGTGACGAGCGGAATCGTCTCCCTCGGCGGCAATGTCCAGACACTCGGACTCAAGCCGGACGGGTCCTTCTGGAATGTCGCCGTGCAGGACCCGAACAACACCGCAAGCTATGTGGGCGTCCTCTCCGTGGGGGAGACCGCAGTGGTCACCTCCGGCACCTATCAGCGCTTTTTCATCCAGAACGGCAAGACCTACCACCACCTCATTAACCCCGAAAACGGCAGGCCCATCAACAACACCCTCAAATCCGTCACCATCGTCTGTGCCGACGGCACCCTCTCCGACTGCCTCTCTACCGCCATGTTCGTCCTCGGGCAGAGCAAGGCCCTCAACTACTGGCGGCAGTACGGCACGAAGGACACCCCCTTCGACATGGTGCTCATCAACAACGAAAATGAGATCATCTGCACCAAGGGCCTCATTGAAAAGTTCACCCTCACGAACAACAACTATACGCTTCGCTACGTGGAGTGAGTATGGATCTGAATACCGACGTTCGATACATCAAGGGGATCGGAGAGAAAAAGGCGCAGGCGCTCAATAAGCTCGGCGTCTTTTCTCTGCGCGACCTTGTTTCTTTTTTCCCCAGGAAATACGAGGATCGCAGCGAGACAAAGCCCATCGCCCTCACCGCGGAGGGGGAGACCGTCTGCGTGGAGGCCATGGTCGCGGATACGCCGCGCCTTACCCGGGTGCGCCGGGGGCTCGACCTTGTGAAGCTGCGCGCCGTGGACGAGAGCGCCGTGCTGGACATCACCTTCTTTAACCAGCCCTACGCCAAGGACAACCTTGAGCGCGGGGAGAGCTATGTCTTCTTTGGCCGGATCGAGGCAAACGGCGCGCGGCGCAGCATGGTAAACCCGGTCTATGAGAAGGCCGGGGGAGAGCGGCGGGTCACCGGGCGCATCATCCCGGTTTACCGCGTCGCAAATGGTCTCAACCAGCGGACCATGCTGCAGGCGGTGCGCCAGGGGCTCGACGCCTGTCTCGACGAGCTGCCGGACGTCCTGCCCCATGCGGTGCGGGAGCGCTGCGGCCTCGCCCAGACGGGCTACGCCTTTGAAAACATCCACTTCCCGGCGGACTTTGAGGCGCTGGAGCTTGCGCGCCGCAGGCTTATTTTTGAGGAGCTTTTCATCCTTGCCTGCGCCCTCGGCCGGATACGCGGGGAGCGCGCGAGAGAGAGCGGGCTTCTCATGTCCCGGGGCGACCTTGCAAAATTCTGGGCGGCCATGCCCTTTGAACCCACCGGGGCCCAGCGCCGCGCGGTGGAGGACGGGCTCAGGGACATGCGCTCCGGCGCGGTCATGAACCGCCTTGTACAGGGCGACGTGGGCAGCGGCAAGACCCTGGTCGCGGCGGCCCTCATCTGGTACGCGGCGCAAAACGGCTGTCTCTCGGCTTTCATGGCGCCGACGGAGATCCTGGCGGAACAGCACCTTCACACGCTGACGGAGCTTCTCGGCCCCCTCGGTTTGCGTATCGGGAAGCTCACCGGCTCCATGACGGCCAAAGAGAAACGCCTTGTGAAGGAGCAGCTCAAAACGGGGGGGCTCGACCTCGTCATCGGCACCCACGCCCTCTTCAGCCAGGATGTGGAATATGATAGACTCGGCCTTGTGGTCACGGATGAGCAGCACCGCTTCGGTGTGGGGCAGCGCTCCGCTCTGATCGGCAAAGGGCAGAAGCCCCATGTGCTCGTCATGTCGGCGACACCCATCCCGCGCACCCTCGCCCTCATCATCTACGGCGATCTCGACGTCTCCGTCATCGACGAGCTGCCGCCCGGCCGCCGGAAGGTGGACACCTTCGCCGTGGATGAGAGCTACCGCGCCCGGCTCAACGGCTTCATCCGAAAGCTTGTGGGGGAGGGGCGGCAGGTCTTCGTGGTCTGCCCCATGGTGGAGGAAAACGACGAGCTGCCCCAAAAGCTCAAGAGCGCCGAGGAGCACGCGGAGGAGCTGCGCCGGGAGTTCCCGGATCTGCGTGTCGCGTGCGTCCACGGGAAGATGAAGGCCAGGGACAAGGAGGCGGTCATGGCCTCCATGGTCGCGGGGGAGACGGATATCCTCGTCGCCACGACGGTCATTGAGGTGGGCGTCGATGTGCCGAACGCGGCCCTCATCGTCGTGGAGAATGCCGAGCGCTTCGGCCTCAGCCAGCTCCACCAGCTCCGCGGCCGCGTGGGACGGGGCAGGCACAAGAGCTGGTGCATCCTCGTCTCTGACAACGACGGGGAGGAAAACCGCGCGCGCCTCAGTATCATGACCAAGACCAACGACGGCTTCAAGATCTCCGAGGAGGACCTGCGCCTGCGCGGCCCCGGCGATTTCTTCGGCTCCCGCCAGCACGGTCTGCCGGAGATGCACGTGGCGGACCTCGGCGCGGACGTGAACGTGATGCAGCGCGCCCAGCAGGAGGCGGCGCTTCTTCTCGCCGCGGACCCGGAGCTCAAGGCCCCCGAGCACGCGCCCCTGCGCGAGAGCGTGGAGCGGATGCTGAAGATGAACGCCGACAGCTTCAATTAAATAAAAATGGCTTTGAAGAAAGTCAATGGACATCGTAGGGGGCGGCCTCCCGGACGCCCCGCGCGGTATAGCCTGAAATAATAAGAACGCCTTCGGCGAAAAGGTACATAGCAATGTACGAATTCGCCGAAGGCTGAGTCTTTTTTCACGGCCCCATTTTTCGATCACAGCACAATATGGATCACGCCGTAGGTGACAAGGGTCATGATCGCCGCCGCGATGCACACGCCCAGCATGATGACCGGAACGGCCTTGGATGTGCGCAGATCCAGCAGCGCCGCAATGAGCGCCCCCGTCCAGGCGCCTGTGCCCGGGAGCGGGATCGCCACGAAGAGCAAAAGCCCCCAGGGACCGTACTTCTGCACGGTTTCGCCCTTGAGGTTGGCGCGGTCTTCAAGCCTTGTGACCAGCGCGTCGAGCCGCGGCATATGCCGGCGCATCCACTCGAAAACGCGCTTGATGTACACGATGATGAAGGGCACCGGGACCATGTTGCCGAGCAGCGCCGCCATCAGTGCCAGCGGATATTCCAGCCCCAGCGCGATCCCATAGGGCAGCCCGATGCGCAGCTCGCCCACCGGGAGCATGGAGAGAAAGAAGGTCGCGCATATTTTGCCGGCGTCGGTGCCGGTCAGCCAGTCGATCATAGGGACAACTCCGTTACGTATTTGGTCAAACCTGGGGCATTATAGCATGTATTTTATACAAACACAAGTTATTTAATCATTATGTGTTTAAGAGCGCCGCGGCGGCGGAGCCGGGCAGCGTCGTCTCCTGCCCCACATGCAGCTCAAAGGCGATGCCGCGCTTTTCCGTGCCGTAGAGCTGCAAAAGCCGCTCAAGCTCGGGGCGGTAGCAGCGGCCCTTCTGCACAAGGGAGCCCTCCGCCAGCATACAGATGGGCTTTTCGCGCCCGCCGATGAGCTCCGCAAGCGCCAGAAGGTTCACGCACATGCACCGGGCCGAGCGGTGGAAGAGCGCAAGGCTCAGGGTCTGGGCAAAGCTGTGGTCCTCCTCGTTCCCGCCGAGGATGTCGAAGCCCTCGCCGCAGGCCCAGGCGTCGATCACGGCGGAGTCGAAGACCGGCAGCTCCCGCACCTTTGCGGCGCACTCCGCGCTCAAAAGTCCCTCCTCGGCGGCGGCGTTCAGCATCAGGTGGCAGATCTCGCCGAGGTATACGCCGGCGGTCAGCTTCTCAAAGTGCTTCTGGCCGGGGTTGTGGCTCCGCTCGTCGAGCAGGCGGTCAAAATCGCCGCCCTTGATGCCGTCGTACTTGCCGGATTCAAGATTGATGATCATGCCGCGCTCACCCTCGAGCCCGAGCTTCCCGATGGCCGAGACCGGGAGCGACACGCAGGTGTTGGTGCCGGTGCCGCTGACCTGGCCGATGAAGCCGCCGTATTTACTCTTGTCAAGCCCCGCCGCCATGCCGAGCAGCACCGCCACGGTGTCGTTGAGAATGACGATGCGCTTGCCTTCGATGCCGCGGCGGGCAAGCTCCGCGAGGAGGGACGCGCCGATGAGCTGCCCCTCGCAGCCGGTGACGACGACCTCCTTGTCGATGGTGATGACGCGCCCGTCCATCTCCGGGGTGATGGTGGCGGCGTAGGAGAAGCAGAAGCCGATCACGTCCGCCCGGTCCATGAGCGGCTCAATGGCATCCGCCGTGAAGCGGATGAACTCCTCCCAGGTGCAGGGGGCCTCGGTGCCGGGCATCCTGCGCTTGATCATGTCGGAGACCGTGCAGCCGGTGGGCTCGAAGCGCACAAGGGCGCTGCGGAAATTGGTGCCGCCCGCGTCGATCACGGCGGCGCTGACGCCGGGGTGGAGCTCCCCGTCATTGGAGAGATAGGTGGGGATCATGTCCATGGAGCAGGCGTCCCCCTGAAGGCCGCTGCGCATCTCGGCGAGCATCCGGTAGATGCACACATCGGGATCGACGCTCTCGGGCGCCATGCCGTGCTTTTCCAGAAACGCGCGGGCTGATTCGTTCACTGTCATAGCTTTTTTCCTTCCGTTAAAAGACCGGCGGGGTGGGCCGCCGGTCCGGTATTTTTATGGGGTTTACTTCTCCTTCACGGATTCCATAAGCCCCGCCGCGAGGCCCGCGACGCCCTGAATCTCGCTCGGGATGATGATCTTGGTGGCCTGGCCATTTGCGGCGCTGGAGAACGCCTCCATGGCCTTGAGCTTGATGACGGCGTCGGAGGGCGCGGCCTCGTTGATGAGGCGGATGCCCTCGGCGGTCGCGGTCTGGACCTTGAGGATGGCCTCGGCCTGGCCCTCGGCCTCGAGAATCTGCTGTTGCTTCTTGGCGTCTGCCCGGAGGATGGCGGATTCCTTCTCGCCCTCGGCCTCCAGGATGGCGGCGCGCTTTTCGCCCTCGGCCCGCAGGATGGACTCACGCCGCTCGCGCTCGGCCTTCATCTGCTTTTCCATGGCGTTCTGGATCTCCTTGGGCGGCAGGATGTTCTTGAGCTCCACGCGGTTGACCTTGATGCCCCAGGGGTCGGTGGCCTCGTCCAGGATGGAGCGCATCTTGGAGTTGATGATGTCGCGGCTCGTGAGGCACTGGTCAAGCTCCAGGTCGCCGATGATGTTTCTCAGCGTCGTGGCGGAGAGATTTTCAATGGCGAGCATGGGCTGCTCGATGCCGTAGGTGTAGAGGCGGGGATCGGTGATCTGGAAGTAGACGACGGTGTCGATCTGCATGGTGACGTTGTCCTTCGTGATCACGGGCTGGGGCGGGAAGTCCGCCACCTGCTCCTTGAGGGAGACGACCTTTGAGATCCGCTCCACGAAGGGGAGCTTGAAGTGGATGCCGACATTCCAGGTGGTCTTGTACGCGCCGAGAAATTCGACGACGTAGGCGCGCGCCTGCTGTACGATGCGGATGCAGCGCACGGCGATGATGATGACGAGCAGCAGGATCACGGCGAAGAGAATGACAGAATTCATGTTGTACCCTCCAGTTTATCAGATTTTTCCTCAACGATGAGTTTGACGCCTTCAATGCGCATTACCCGCAGGACGGCGCCCCTGGGGGCCTTCCCGTCGCTGAGAGCCATGCGCGCGGTCCAGATCTTGCCGCCGACCGACACCGCGCCGGTGCCGAGGACGTTGTCGATCGCCTCTGTCACCACGCAGTCCTGGCCGAGGACCATGTCGGCATTCGTCGGGACGGCGCGGCCGTTGACGTATTTTTTCGCAAGGGGCCGCGTGAGCAGCAGCGTCACGATCGACACGACAAAAAACCACACCGCCTGCAGCCAGATCGGCGCGCCCAGCACCGCCGCGATCAGCGCGGCAAAGGACCCCAGCGCAAACCAGATCGAAACCAGCCCCGGCGCGAGGCCCTCCACAATGAGCAGCACCACCGTCGCGGCAAGCCACAGCGCGGGCATACCCAGTCCGTTTCCGCCAATGTTCATGGCTCCTCCTTCCCGCGGGGAAATCCCCGGCTTTGTCTATACACAGACATTATAGTATGCCGCGGGAAAAACCGCAAGTGGGATTCCCCGCCGTTTGTTGAATTTTCTGAAAACATGGGAAAAACCATAAACGGGAAAACAAAAAAGCAAAAAATACATCTTGTTTCCAAGCTCAAAAAATAGATATGGATCAAACTGGCCGGACAGATGAACGAAGAGTGACGGGAGGCTCCGCTTATGGAAGCAGCAGGCAGCTCCGCGCCCAGGCGCGCAGGGCTGAGAATCAGACAGAATCAAAAGGCGTGGAGCTATCTCCGGGCCCTGAACAGCGCCGATCTGCGCGACTTGAACCGGGTCGCCGTACGGGACGGGCGATGCAATTATACATATGGCTCTCTGTTTCACCAGTGGGAGCGCTATGCCGCCGTGTTTACCGCCCTTGGCATGACTGAGCGGCAGGGGGCCCGCGTGGGCATTCTGGGCTCTGACTGTGCGGAGGTCATTTTTGCCGTCTACGGGCTGAACATGACCGGCGCGGCGGTCTCCGTCATGGCCGCCTACAGCGCCTTCAATCCGAACAGGGTCATGCAGACCATCCGGGATGAGAAGCTGACAGACTTTATCTTCACCGATGATTTTGCACAGCCGAATCTGCTCAGCGCCCTGCTTATGCGCAGGGAGGAGCTCGGGCTGCGAAATGTGATCTATCTGCATGTGCCCATGGGCGGCTGCGCGGTGCACCCCATGCTGGGGGCTGCGCAGGAGGCTAAGTACCGGAACGCAAAAGGCTGGTGCGCGCCCGTCTGCATGGATACGCTTTTGAGCACCTATGGGGAAGAGCCCGCTTATTTTGCCCCCCGGGACAGCAGCGACACCGCCTTCATCCTGCACACCTCCGGCACGACCGGCGGCGTGGGGAAGCCGGTCGTGCTCTCGGACAGGGCGTTTAACGCGGCGGTTTCCGGCCTGGCAAAGCTGGAGGAGCTGTCTCCCCTGATGGAATCGCCGGTGAGTGGCCTGATCGTAGATCTGAGCAATGTCTACGGCCTGATCGACCAGGTGCATCTGCCGCTCTCCCTGGGCGGCACGGTGGCCGTTGTCCCGCGATCCCGGAATTCGGCATCACCTTCCTTTTCAGCATCAATGCCATGTTTGAGCACTGGATGAAGCTGCCGGAGGAGACGGCCTTTGATTTCTCCAGTCTGCGGGGCGTGGTTCTGGGCGGGTCTGCCGTGTCCGCAAAGGACAAGCGCCGCTATGCGCAATTCCTCAAAAAACACGGCGCGGGCGATGTCCTGCTCTTCAACGGCTACGGCATCTCGGAGCTGGGCGGCGCCTGCTGCATCTCCGGCAGCGGTACGGAGGATGACTCCATCGGCTATGCCGTGCCCGGGGTGGAGCTGCGGCTCTATGACGAGGAGGAGAAGGTGTTCCGTACCCGGGCGGACGCGCCCTGCACCGGCGTTCTGTACCTGAGCTCCGGCGCGCTTGCCACCCCGATGCTGGACGGGCGCGAAATTCTCAAGCTGGAAACCATATCGCGCAAGCCCTTTGTCACCACCAATGATCTCGTGCGGCTGGACGCCGACGGAAAAATGACCTATCTCGGCCGGGCCAACCGCTATTTTCTGCACGAGGACGGGCGGAAATACGAGTCAGGCCGGGTGGAGACGGAGATCGCGAGACAGTCCGGCATTGAAAGCTGCGGCATCGTGCCGGTGCTGCACAAGCTGCACCACGACAACATCCCCATGCTCTGCGTCAAGACGCTGGAGGGCGGCGAGGGGGCGGCGGAGACGGTGCGGAAAGCGCTGCGTCAGGTTTTCTGCGTGGAGAAGACGCTGGAGCTCGACCAGCTTCCGCTTCGCGTGCTGATTGCGCAGGAGCTTCCCCGCAACGCAAACGGCAAGCTCGACCTCTATGCCATCACACAGGGGGCGGTCAGCGGACAGACATACCGGGTGGAGACCGTCCGCGTCAAAAAGTGCGTCACAGATCTTAGGCTTCTGCCCCTCGGGGACGAGGCGGCGGATATGATCCGGAGCGTCTTTCAGGATATCGCGGCGGATGTGAAGTCCGCACTGCCGTATCATAAAAACGACAATACAACGGAGGAGAATACGATGAAAAACATGAATCCCTTTGCCTGCTTCAACGGCATGAACCAGATGGGAAGCCAGATGATGAACATGCTGATGAGCCAGATGAACCAGGCCGGGCAGAATCCCGCCTTTTTCGGCTTCCCCCAGGATATGGCCTCCTGGATGCAGCAGATGAACCAGATGTTCGCCTGCATGAATCAGATGAACCAGCAGGGTCTCCAGATGATGCAGCAGATGTTCAGCCAGAACGCCCAGATGATGCAGCAGATGTTCAATCAGAACATGCAGATGATGGGCGATCTCTGCAAGACAATGATGGACGCTGCCTCCGGCGCAAAGCCCGACGGGAAGGGCGAAGCTCCCGCGCCGGCGGAAAACTGAAGCATCGGCGGGACAAAGGGGTGAACGCAGTTTGACCGGAAAAAAGAACGGGATCGCGATGACTGTCAAGCGTGAGCTGGTGCGTGCGATCCTGGAGCGTTCCCAAAGCATGAACGTGACGGGCATGATGCCTGCTGCGGCCGGCTCACAGGCCGTGTTTTACGACGATGTGGAGCAGCGGCTGAATATCCCCTACATCAACCGGGACGAGGTCCCCCTCGCGATGGATGTGTTCAAGCCCGTGCGCCCGGAGGAGACCGAGCTGCCGGTGATCGTGACGATCCATGGCGGCGGCCTGACCCTGGGCGACCGCAGCATCTCCAGAAACTTCGGGCGGCTGTTGGCGCACAAGGGCTATCTGGTGTTCTCGGTGGAATATCGGCTTGCCCCCAGGGCCAATATCTGTGAGGAGCTGGACGATGTGTGCGCCGGCCTTGACCAGGTGGGCCGTATGCTGGTGGATTACAATGTGGACTTTAACCGCATCTTTATGGCGGCCGAAAGCGCGGGCGCCTATCTCGCGGCCTATGTGGCGGCAATGCGCGGCTCGAAAAAGCTGCAGGAGGCCATCGGCTATGAGCCGAGCCGTCTGCGCTTCAAGGCACTCGGCCTCAACTGCGGCATGTTCTACACCAACAGGAAGGACCCGGGCGGCTGGATGCTGGCAGAGCAGATCTACGGAGAAAAGCGCGCAGATGAAAATTTCCTGCAGTACATGAATCCCGAGCATCCTGAAATCATCGAGAACCTGCCGCCGGTGTTTTTCAGCACCAGCCGCGGTGACTTTCTGAACAATTACAGCCTCATGATGCACGAGGCCATGAAAAAAGCGGGCCGCGTCAGCCGCCTTGTCTATTATCCCGAGCGGGAGCTGGCCCACGCTTATCTCACCCTGCAGACCTATCACCCCTCAACCCTGGACTGCATTGAAAAGATGCTCGCCTGGTTTGAGGAGCAGGCCGTGCTGGAGATCGAGCGGAGAAAGCCGGATCCCGCGGCGGCAGAGCGCCGCGCCGCGCTGGAAGGGCGCATGGCGGACGGGACACTCAACGAACAGCCGGTCTGGCGGTATATGCGGGAGCTCTGCGCCGTGGACCCCAAAACCCTGCATGACACCGCGATCCTTGACTGCACCCGCGCCTACAGCTTTGAACAGATGTTTGCCGAGTGGGAGCGCTATGCCCGCGTCTTCTCCGCGCTGGGCATGACCGGCGAAAACGGCGCGCGCGTGGGCATCGTCGGCGCCATTGCGGCGGAGCCGCTCTTCAGCTTCTATGCCCTCAATATGACGGGGGCGGAGGTCTCCATGCTCTCCTATCCCGATCTGCTCTCCGGCGGACAGTGGAAGGCCATGGTGAAGGCTGAGCACATCACCGACCTTGTCATCACGGACATGATGGTAATGCCTGCGCTGTGGGAGGAGATCCAAGCGGCGCGGGAGGAGCTTGGCCTTCGCAACGTGATCCTGCTGCACACGCGGCTCGGCGGCCCGTGCATCGGA
>CADAPH010000106.1:10817-13692 GCA_902789745.1 Oscillospiraceae bacterium
AGCTGGTGTTTGATGAATTCAACCATCACGCGCTGCGGCGGATGGACGGCACCGTTTTCATGGGGGATCTTCTGAAACGGTACGAGAGCGCGCCCATCGCCTACGGCGAATATAAAGAGAATCACATCGCCGTCATCACGCATACCTCCGGCTCCACAAAGGGCACGCGCAAGCCGCTGCCCTATTCGGACCGCGCCGTGAACGCCGCGAATGCCCGGCAGAAGGACGCGTCTATCCCCGGCCTTAATATGCCGGGACTGGATTTGCAGAAGCTCCTGCAAATGGAGGCCTCGCCCAAGGCCCTGGAGGGTCTGCAGAAGGATCTGGACATGGTGTTTGACGCCTATACCGGCCAGAAGCAGGCCTGAGTCCCGGCTGACCTCTCGGCAGGGGCGCTGTGCTGCAATCTTATCCCGACGAAATCCGAACCCCTCCCTGCGGAGGCGGTTTCGGATTTCATACTATTCCTTGATAAGAAGCTTTATTGGATTCCCGAGGAAAATTTGTGCCAGACAAGGCGAAGCCCGCAGAGCATAATGGAGATATATGGTCAAGTTTTCTATCAAGGGATAGTATCACGCTTTCCGCGATGTTGAATTTTTGGTGAACTTCGCAAAAGCCCCTTTACTTTTTCAGTGTAATGATGTAAAGTGTGAAGCGAATAGAAAATGCTGCCAGTTTCTGGCGGCCGGAGGTGGACATGAACAAGCATATCCGGAAGCCCCGCAACGAAAAGCTGTATGAGGCGATTTTGAAGCTGGAGACGATGGACGAGTGTATGCGCTTTTTTGACGATCTCTGCACCGTGTCGGAGCTCATGGCCATGGAGCAGCGCTATCAGGTGGCCGCCTGTCTTAACGACGGGATGATCTATAACGACATCCTCGCCCAGACCGGCGCCTCCAGCGCGACCATCAGCCGCGTCAACCGCTCCCTGCAGTACGGCAAGGGCGGCTACGCCGTGGTGTTTGACCGCCTGCGGGAGAAGGATTCGTGAGCTGCTACGACGCTCTCGCCCCCTGGTACGACAGTCTCACGGGGGATGTGCCCTACAGCGCCATCGCGGATCTCTATGAGGAGGAATTCAAGGCCGACGGCGGGGAGTTTCGCCTCCTGCTGGATCTCTGCTGCGGCACGGGCTCCATGACCTGGGAGCTTGCGCGCCGCGGGTATGAGATGATCGCGGCGGACCGCTCGGTGGAGATGCTCATGCAGGCGCAGGCAAAGCAGGAAGAATGCCGCGTGCGCCCCCTCTTCCTCTGCCAGGCGGCGGAGGAGCTGGACCTTTACGGCACGGTGGACGCGGCCGTCTGCTGTCTCGACGGGTTTAACTACATCCCGCTCGACACCCTGGGGAAAGTTTTTGGCAGACTTCGTCTCTTCGTGCGCCCCGGGGGACTTCTCCTCTTCGACGTGCGCACGCCCGAGTTTCTCCGCTCTCTCGACGGCCAGGTCTTCGTGGACGAGCGGGAGGATGTCCTCTGTCTCTGGCGCGCGGACTTTGACGCGGACGCCGGCGCGCTTGTCTACGGCATGGATCTCTTCACCCGCCGGGGCCGTCTCTGGGAGCGCCGGGGGGAGGAGCATGTCGAATACGCCCACGCGCCCGAGGCCCTGCAGACGGCCCTGGAGGCGGCGGGCTTCGGCGGCATCCGCCTGCGCCGGGACGGGCCGCAGGGGGACGCGGGCAGACTTTATATCATTGCGGAAAGGCGATAAACATGGATAAAATCATCAGAGCGACAGCGGCGGACGGCTTTGTCAAAATGGCGGTCATCACCGCCCGGGACACGGTGGAGAGGGCGCGGCAGATCCACGACCTGAGCCCCACGGCCTGCGCCGCCCTCGGCAGGACCCTCTGCGGGGCGTCCCTTCTCGGCCAGGCCATGAAGGAGGAGCGGGCGAGCCTCACCATCCGTATAAACGGCGGCGGCCCCATCGGGAGCGTCGTGGCCGTCTCGGATCATGAAGGCAACGTGCGCGGCTATGTGGAAAACCCGCGTGTGGACCTGCCCCTCAGAGCCGACGGCAAGCTCAATGTGGGCGGCGCCGTCGGGCGTGACGGGATGCTCACGGTCAGCCGCGACATCGGCCTGCGCGAGCCCTATATCGGCTCTGTGGAGCTGCAGAGCGGGGAGATCGCGGAGGATCTTACCGCCTATCTCCTGGAGAGCGAGCAGGTCCCCTCCGCCTGCGCCCTCGGCGTCCTGGTGGACACAGACCGCACCATCCGCGCGGCCGGCGGCTTTCTCGTGCAGCTCATGCCCGGGGCCGAGGAGGCGCTCATCGAAAAACTGGAGGAGAACATCCTGCTCATGGACCAGCTCACCACGATCCTGGACGAGGACGGGGCGGACGCAATCTTTGAGCAGGTTTTGAAGGGCTTTGACTGGCACACCGTCGGCGAGTATCCGGTGGAGTACCGCTGCTACTGCGACAGGGCGCGGGTGGAGTCCGCCCTCACGGTCATCGACGCCGGGGAGCTGGAGGAGATGATCGCGGCAGGGGAGGACATTACGGTCTCCTGTCAGTTCTGCGACCGGGTGTATGCCTTCTCGCCGGATGCGCTGCGCGAAATTCTTGCGGAGAAAAATAAAAAATCCGAAAATGCCCCTTGACAAATCCCGGAATATTTAGTATGATTACCAAGCTGTGACGAGGGAGCATAGCTCAGCTGGTTAGAGCACCTGCCTTACAAGCAGGGGGTCACTGGTTCGAGTCCAGTTGTTCCCACCATGCCCCTTCCCTTCACAGGATTTGCCTCGGTAGCTCAGTAGGTAGAGCAGCGGACTGAAAATCCGCGTGTCGCCAGTTCGACTCTGGCCTGAGGCACCATCCGCGGCTTTAGCTCATCCGGTAGAGCGCCACCTTGCCA
>CADAPH010000107.1 GCA_902789745.1 Oscillospiraceae bacterium
ACAGCGCTTCCCTGCGGCGCGCCGTCGAGCTTGCGCCCGTCCGCGCCGTTTGGCAGTGCTTCGGCGGGTATCAGCCGCTGCGCCGGACAGATATGGATCGTCTCCGCTCCGTCTTTCGCCATCATCAGGTCTATGGTGTGTCCGTGTACCTCAAAGCGGCGCTTTAAGTCCTCCTTGAGGGCATAGCTTTTTTCGCGCACTTCATACGGGGCGCGCTCAGGGGTCTGCGTCGCAAACGCCGCCGCAATCTTCGCGGCGTCGGGAATAAGCCCTTCATACAGGGCCAGGCGGGAAATGCTGTCGATTATCATAGGATCACGCTCTTTTTCAGGGTAAAGAATTCTTATATACGTTCCGGCGCACCGTATGCCTCCTCCAGGTTGCAGTTGAAGATGCGCACTTTTTTGAAGGGATAGTTATACGCCCCGGCAAGGGTGCAGTACAGGGCGACGGCCGTATCCCCGGGCACGGGGAACGGCACGCTTCCCGAGACGGCGGGCAGCGTATTCTCCGACGAAATGTTGATGCCGTTTTTATACTTCAGCGCCGTCTCCGTGGGCGGGAATGCCAGCACGAAACCGTCCCCTTCGTGCAGATCTTTCGCGGCGCCGCGCGGCAGGGAAAAGCTGATCATCGGATTGCGCTTGATATTCAGCCAGGTGAACCATTCCGTCAGAATCATGTCCGTACTCCCCCGCTCCCCTTTCAGGCACAGCACACAGGCGCTGCGGGGAGGGGCATAAGCGAAGGCTTCCGACACGGTGATGGTTTTCATGAAAACTCCTTTGCAGCCATGAAGTACGTAAAATGCGGACGCCCCGGAGAGCCCGCGAAAGCAGGCCTCCACGGGGCGTTTGAGATGTCTTCAGATAGTGGAATTACTTTTTCTTTTTCAGCAGCGGCATATAGATGGGGCTGAGCAGCATCAGGATGCAGATGGTCATAACAACGGCGGCGATGGGGGTGCCGAAGAGGGCGCCGAAGATCTTCTGCATAATGTCGCTGAAGGTCATGGGCTGGGTGACGATATGCGCGCTCTGGAAGGCCAGGGAGAAGTGAGCCTCGCACATGCCGCCGAGCACCAGGCCCAGAACGATGGCCGCGGAGTTGAGATGCATGTATTTGACGACGATGCCGAAGATACCGGCGATGACCATGACCTTGACGCCGACGAAGCCGCCCTCGGAGTAGGAGCCGATGGTCGCAAGGAGAAGGATGATCGGCCCGAGGTAGTAGTACGGGATGGCCAGGATCTGCGCAAAGACCTTGGCGATGCCGATGGCGACGATGACCATGAGGATGTTGGTGATGATCATGGTGATGAAGGTCGCTGACAGGTACTCCGGCTGGTTGGTCAGGAGCAGGGGGCCCATCTGCACGCCCTTGAGCGCCAGAGCGGAGGCCATAACGGCAGCCGCGTTGCCGCCGGGGATGCCCAGGCAGAGCAGCGGAACCATCGCGCCGCCGGTGGCGGAGTTGTTCGCGGCCTCGGAGGCGGCGATGCCGTCGATAATACCGGTGCCGAACTTCTCGGGATACTTGGAGAGCTTGTTCTCCATGGTGTAGCACATAAAGGAGGCGATGGTCGCGCCCGCGCCGGGCAGGATGCCGACCACGGTGCCGACGATGGAGCAGCGGATCAGCACCCATTTGATGCTCCACAGTTCTTTCATGGTGGGCATCTTGGTGTTGACCTTGCCCTTGGTGCCGCCCACGCCGTCGTCAGCGGAGAGGCGCTTTTTGGCGTTGGTCTGCTTGAGAACCTCGGTCACGGCAAAGAGGCCGATGAGGACGGGGATCATCTCCATGCCGGACAGAAGGTTCACCTGGCCGAAGGTCAGGCGGGCGACGCCGGCCATGGGATCCTGGCCGATGCAGGCCAGCAGCAGACCGAGCAGACCGGAAA
Source organism: Oscillospiraceae bacterium (assembly GCA_902789745.1). Taxonomy (GTDB): domain Bacteria; phylum Bacillota; class Clostridia; order Oscillospirales; family Oscillospiraceae; genus Limivicinus. The sequence goes on from CADAPH010000107.1 coordinate 1,907, forward strand.
TGATGGTGGTCAGGATGTGGTCGGTGTCGAGCACGACCAGGATCGACAGGCCGAGGAAGGTGATGGCGAAGAGGTCGCCCTGACCGAAGGCCAGCGCAGCCTTGGCCAGAGGCTCGGACAGCAGGAACATGACCAGCGCGGAGAAGAGGCCGCCGACCGCGGAGGCAATCAGCGCAACGCCCAGGGCCTTGCCGGCCTCGCCCCGCTGTGCCATCGGATAGCCGTCAAACGTGGTGGGCGCCGAGGAGGGTACGCCGGGGATCTTGAACAGGATGGCCGTAATGGAGCCGCCCGTAATGGACGAGCAGTAGATCGCGACCAGGAAGACGATGGCGGGCACGGGGCCCATGGTGTAGGTGAAGGTGAGGCCCAGGGCCACGGCCATCGTGGCCGAAACGCCGGGCAGGGCGCCGAAGATGGTGCCCAGGATGATGGCCAGCACGACCATCAGGAACATGGTGCCGCCGCCCCAGACTGCGCTAAGGCCGGAAGCAAACATTTGACCCATACTCATGTTTCAATTCCTCCTTAGAACAGATTTTCCAGGAACAGGGCGAAGTTGCGCAGGAACGGAATCTCGCCGCGCGGCAGCGTCACGTCCAGCAGGCCGCTGAACAGGACATGCATCAGCAGCGCCACGACAACGGAGATGATGGCCATGCGCCAAACCTTCTTCTCGCCGAGCAGAAGGCCGTAGGAGAACATCAGCAGCGCGGCGGTGACCACAAAGCCCAGCGTCTCGAGCAGCATGGCCGCGGCGATCAGGATGAGCATGCCGATGAACATCTTGGATTTGAAGAATTCCTTGCTGTTGTTCAGGAACGCCTTGAAGGTGAACTCGGGATTGCCCTTGTTCTTCTTGATGATTTTATACATATTGACCGCGAGACAGATCAGCAGAAGAATGATGATCGCCTTGGGCCAGGCGCTGGGATGGATCACGTTGGGGTTTTTCAGATAGCTCTTGGGAATTTTGGCCTCGATGACGTGCGTGAAGTAGGCATACACCAGAAACACGAACAGGCCGGCATTGCAGATCAGTTCAAACAAAGGACGTCAGCTCCTTTATGTTTTCTTTCAGTATTGAAACGGGGAAGAGGATGCTCTTCCCCGTTACGGTTTTGTTCTGTGATATGCCGAATCAGGCGAGATCGTCGTAATCCTTCTCAAGGGTCTCCTGCTCGAACATGTAGTCGCGCAGATCCTTGTACTCGCTCTGAACGAACTTCTGCAGATCCTCGCCGGGGGCGGGAACTTCGCGCTGGTCATAAGCGGCGTTCTTGGTGAATTCCTTCCAGGTGGCGTCCTCGCGGCACTTCTCGACTGCGGCGATGATCGCGTCGATCGCGCCCTGGGGGGTGCCCTTCTTGGCGAAGATGGCGCGCCACGGGCCGGCGTAGGAGTCGATGCCGAGCTCAGCGGTGCACTCGCAGTCGGGCATGATGTCGATGCGGTGCTCGCAGAAGACCAGCAGCGGGATGATGTCGCCGGACTCGATCAGGCCGCTCATGTCGTCGTAGCCGCCGACAGCGAGGTCGACGTGGCCGCCGGCCATGTCGCTGTTGACCTCGGAGCCGCCCTGGTAGCTCTTCGGGTTCAGGGCGAGGCCGTCGGTCGCGATCTCAAAGCACATGCCGTCAACGCCGGTGGCGGTCAGCATGGCGACGGAGACTTCATAGGGGTGGGCAGCGGCGTACTCCTTCAGATCGGAGAAGGTCTTGATGCCGTACTTGTCCATCTGCTTCTTGGAGCCGGCCAGCATGTTGATGGAGTGAACCAGAACATCCTCGCACTCGAACTCATCCTTGAAGTTGAAGTCCATGTTGTCCATCATGTCCTGGATGAACAGGGACTGGGTGCCGAGCAGGAAGGTGTAGCCGTCGGCAGGCTGCTTGAAGGCGTAGGTGGCGCCGGTCACGCCGGAGCCGCCGGTCTCATTGCGGACTTCCACGGGAACGCCCAGCTCGTTCTGGAGCAGGGTGGCCATGGGACGGATGGTGCTGTCGGCGCCGCCGCCGAGGCCCCAGGGGCAGACGATTTCGATCTTGCGCTCAAACTTCCAGTCATCGGCGAAGGCCGGGACGGAAGCCACAGCGAAGAGGCTTGCCATCATGATCATGACAAGTACCAGGGCAAGGATTTTTTTCATCGGGTTCTTCCTCCATAAAAATATTTTTTCCTTAAGCGGCCGAACCTCCGGATTTGAAGCGTATCGACCGCTTGAAGAGCAAAATAAACGGAAATGAACGCACAGACTTCTTTGGTTTTTGTCAAATCCGCTGTAAATTCATTTCCTGTTCACATATTAACCTATCTTAGTCAGAAGCGCAAATACATTTATTTGTATGCTTTACATAAGCATTTTCTTATGATAAAATCGGTGTGTTCATATGCTGCGATAAACCAGAAAAAGGGATGAAACCTTTATGATCAATCTGAAATACGCATCCGCGATCATGACCATTGTGCAGGAGGGCTCCATCACCGCGGCCAGCAAAAAGCTCTTTGTCTCGCAGCCCGCCCTGAGCCAGACCATCAAGCAGGTGGAGGAGGAGCTGGGCGCGCCGATCTTCACCCGGGACACCCGCCATATCGAGCTGACCTACGTGGGAAAGCTGTACATCGAATCCGTGCGCCAGATCCAGATGATCGATCAGAACCTCCACGCCCGCGTCAGCGATTCCAAGGACGAGGTCTTCGGCACCTTCCGTCTCGGCATCTCCGTGCAGCGCGGCCTGCAGCTTCTGCCGCTGGTCATTCCCGACTTCATTGCGATGTATCCGCATGTCAGGATCCAGCTCCGTGAGGAGGGCAGCGGCATGCTGGAGAGGCGGGTACTGGAGGGTGCCTGTGATCTGGCATTGGTCACCACCGCCAGCAAGCGGGATCAGCTCAACTACGCGCTGATCGAGAACGAGCAGCTCGTGCTGGTCGCCGCCAGAACCACCCGGCTTGCCCAGCTCTTTCCGGACGGCACGCCCCTGGACATCACCGAAGCCAAGGACGAGAAATTTGTCAGCATGTCCGAGGGTCACAGCGTCCGGACGATCCAGGACAAGCTCTTTGAAAAATACGGTCTTTCCCCCCGGATTCTGCTGGAGACTCATAACATGGAGGCCGCCAAACGCATCGCGGCACGCGCCGACGCGGTCTTCCTCGTCCCGGGCGTCTATGTCTCCGACGATATCCCCGATCGGGAGCTGATGCATATTTATCCGATCCGTAACCAGGAATTTCAGCACCATTTTTATGTCTGCTACCGCAAGGGCAGGCACCTGACAAGGTTTGAAACGGATCTCATCGGTCTTGTCTGCCGCGTGTTGGGGACTGACTCCCCCCTGAAGCCGGAAGCGCAGGCGTTGCCCGACGCGTCCGTTTCGTAACAGGAAAACCCCATACGATATACGTTTGCTTTTCAGCGGAGCCGTATATCGTATGGGGTTATTTTACGCAGCCGGCCTGAAGACGGTCAAGCCCTCGACATTCTGGAAGGCAGTCTCATCTACCGCCGCCCCTGCCGGGATATAGATGTATTTCAGATTCGGGCAGTCCGCAAAGGCGCGGGGGCCAACCGTCTCCGTATTCTCCGAGAGTTTCACAAAGGTGAACGCGCAACCCGCAAAGGCCTCCTCTTCAATGTCCGTCAGGGCATCCGGCATGACGAAGTCGGGCTGTACCCACACGGCGTAAAGCGTGGTGTCCTCTGTCGGGTAAAATTTGCCGGTAATACCCGTCGTGGCGTCGGCGCTCGTCCCCCAGCCCACGAAGTAGTATCCCTCGCGCGTCGGCGTGGGGAGCTGTACGTACTGTCTGGATGTTATTCTCGTATTCCATCGCGCATACAGCTCCACCCCCGCGTTCACGGAATAGACGCCGCCTGCGGCGTAATACTTTCCCGTTGAACCGGCGGGCGTTGTATTCCATTTGAAGAAAGAATACTCTGCAGTTCTTTTGGGTTTATACGTCAATGATGACACCGTTGATCCGCCGCTGGATACCAAAGTGCCGTCGTTGGCATCAAGCACCACAGTATATGTTACGGTCTGGGGACTCTCATGGGTGGGCAGTTCTGATGTCAGGGTCAAATCCATGTCATGGATCTTCACCTGGCTTGCAGGTGCGCTGTCGCCGCCGTTCGCGTTGTAGGAGACGATGTATGTTGGCACACAATCGGTCGTCGAAAGCGTATAGGCGTCAAAGCTGGGATCATAGTAATCCGTACTGCTGTCAAACTGGTCGCCGAGTACGCTTATGTTTCCATGTTTATGATTACTCAGCCACCATGTACTGCCCCGAAGGAAGTAATACGGCAGTTGACTCAGAGGTCTTGTTTCCTTTTCTCGACTGTTGGAGTCCCACGTTGCATCCAGTTCATACCATATACCGTCGATCTCCACCACGTTCCATGCATGTCCCATCGCAGTGCTTGTGACGACGCGCGCGTCAAGCCCGGCAGCAAGGGCAAGACGATAAAAGGTAATTGAAAAGCCCTGGCAGACACAGATTCTGTCAAACAGCGCCGCATAATCCGTAAACTGCGGCTGATAGTACGCATCCCCGACATGATCCCAGTCATAGTTGACATTCTGATATAGCCATTCATGGATCGCGTATGCCTTCTGATAGTCGCTCATTCCGTCAAGTCCGGCGGCCATGCCCTCCACCGCATTGCATACCGCCTGTTCCTGGTCAGCTGTTGTGCGGTATACAAAAAGGAAAATGATGGTATTTGTATAGATTCCGTTCTCGTCCGGCTCCAACGCCCACTCTGCCGATTTTCCGTACTTATAATACCCGAAGGAGAGCGTGTCTCCCTCCCAGTGGTTTTCTGTATGCTGAACAGCCGCTTTCAAAACCTGCGCGTATGTCGCATTCACAATATCGCTGTTCCACATTTCGCTGCTTTGAAATGTGATGGAGGTTTGCTCCTGTCGGGCAGACATTGCGTTTCTCAATTGGACTTCCGGACTCTGTACTGTGCGAAGCATACGGCGCCGGCCGGTGTTTTCGCTTTCGGCGATCTTATGCTCGATCATTTCGTCCAGTGCGTCCTCATAAGTAAAATCATCGAGAAGCACGTTGTCCACAACCCCCTCATAGAGAGGGTTGATATCCCAGGAAAAAGCGAAACGATCCTCAAACGCCGCCGTGAGAGCAAGCGGGATCTCCAGCGCGCCGTCGACCGTGAAGCCGGTCTCCTCCAGATCGGCGAAGATAGCGCGATCATCATGGTAGCGGTATGTATATGCGCCGGGGGCGAGCAGATAGGTCCATCCGCCGTCGGTCGCGGCAGGCTCCAGCACTTTTCCCTCACTGTCCGCGACAACAAGGCCGATCGGATCGTAGCCCTTCTCCGTATAAAACAGGACGGGGCAGAGGCCGTCGCCGTAGCTTTCCGCCGTGAGCAGGGCCGCCGCTGCGCTCACATTCGACCGGCGCACCGTGCTGACCGGGATTTGGTTCTGTTCGATTTCCGGAATCGAAATACCCGCGAACACTGTTTCCAGATCCACGTGCGGGCTTTCTTCCTCCGGCGTCTCCAAACCGGTATCCGTCACTTCGTCCGGAAGCTCCGCTTCGTTCAGAACCTCCTCATATACTGTCTCGTCTTCGGGGTATGCCTGAACGATCTCTTCGTCTGTCTGATAATCATTGATCTCCGGCAGCGCTTCATCCGTTTCTGTCAATATCTGTTCGTAATCCTCGGCGTACGCCGCCGGGAACAAACTCAGGCAGAGGCAGAGACAGAGCAGCATGGCGATATGCTTTTTCAGCATGCTCTTCATAAGATTTCCTCCGATATAACCATCGCGCAGCTTCATCGGCGGCGTCAGCAGAACCAGCCGTTGAAAGCCGAAAGAATAACCACAATTATACAAACTATATTATAACAGTCTTTCTGTGGTTTTGCAAGCAAGGCGCCTTCCTGTTGACAGTAAATTCATATTTCCGTATCTATTCACCACCCCTGTCATTCCGAGCCAGTGTCGCAACACTGGCGTGGGAATCCGTCTCTTTTTGTTCAAGCTGCATATTTTGTTTGCGCTAAAGAGATGCGGATTGCCACACCAGTGACATCGGTCACTGGTTCGCAATGACGAAAGTCGGACGTTTTCTCTAATGAATTGGCCGGGACTGAATAGATACCATATTTCTTCATATTCCGTTTGTGCTTTGTTTCCGACGGTGATATAATGAGAAAAAAATTTCAGGAGGCGTATGATGGAACTTTGCTTTGATACCGAAACGACCTATGCCGTCGCGCTGGAGGGCGGCGGCGCCAAGGGCGCGTATCAGGTCGGCGTGTGACCTATGCCGTCGCGCTGGAGGGCGGCGGCGCCAAGGGCGCGTATCAGGTCGGCGTGTGGCAGGCGCTGGAGGAAGCGGGCGTAAAGTATAACGCGGTATCCGGTACCTCGGTCGGGGCGCTCAACGGCGCACTCATGACCATGCGCGATCTGCCGGCGGCCATCCGCTGCTGGAGCGAGATCAGCTTGTCGAAGGTGATCGACGTCGAGGGCTTTGACGAAGACGATCTCAAGAAGCTGATCACCGGCGAGGTTCAGGCCGAGGACCTGACGGAGCTGCTCCCCCAGGCTTTCGGTTTGCTGAAAAACCGCGGTCTCGATGTCGCGCCCCTTCGCGCCTGGGTTCACGAGATCGCCGATACGAAGAAAATCAAAGGATCCGACGTGCAGTTTTATCTCTCCACCGTCTCCCTTACCGACATGAAAGGGCTCGAGGTGCACGTAAATGAGCTGCCGGAGGATCAGATCTGCGACATGCTGCTGGCCTCAGCCTATCACCCCGGCTTCCGGCTGGAGAAGCTGGGCGGCAAATTCTATACCGACGGCGGATTTGTGGACTCCCTGCCGCTCCACGCGCTGGTGGAAAACGGCTACAAGGACATCATCGCCGTCCGGCTGCCCGCCATCGGCTGGGAGCGCCGCTTCAAAATCCCGGACGATGTGAGCATCACCACCATCCAAACCTGGCACGAGCTGGGCCGCGCGATGGACTTCGACGCCGAATCCTGCAAAAGGCGCATGGCCATCGGCTATCTGGACTGCAAGCGCGTGCTCTACGGTCTCCACGGCAGAAAATACTATCTGGAGCGCACGCTGAGCGAACGTGAGGCGCTGGAATGGATCCTCGACCACGAGGGCGGCAAAAGCGAAACCCTGCGGGACTGCCTGGAAAAGGATCTCCCCCGCACGGCCAGACACCTGGACACCGAAGACGGCGATTACTACGAGCTGATGACCCTTCTGCTGGAACAGAAAGCGGAGGAAAAAGGACTGCCGGATCTGAAAATCTATCTCGACCGCGATTTGATCGCGCTCGCCGAGGATTGAAAAAACGGCCGCGCCGCCCGTAAGGGAACGGCGCGGTCGGTCGTTTTTGTCAGATCAGAAAAGCCCGCTGATCCTGCCGTTTTCGTCCACGTCGATCTTCTCGGCGGCGGGCGTCTTCGGCAGGCCCGGCATGGTCATGATATCGCCGGTGAGCACGACGATGAAGCCCGCGCCGGCGGCGACCTTGACGTTCTTCACCGTGACGGTGAAGCCCTCCGGCGCGCCGAGCTTTGTCGGATCGTCAGAGAAGCTGTACTGCGTCTTGGCGATGCAGACCGGCAGACCGCCGTAACCGAGCTTTGTCAGCTCGTCGATCTGCTTCTGCGCGGCGGGCAGGATGCTCACGTCCCTGCCGCCGTAAACGCGGGTGACAA
>CADAPH010000108.1 GCA_902789745.1 Oscillospiraceae bacterium
TATTGTGATTGTGAATAATGTCATTGCACGATATACATGTGATTGGATAAAGAGCTTATCAATAAGGCTGAGGTAAACAGATGGAACAAGCATATGATTATCTTCCGCTATGTCGACCTGTCCGAGCTCAAAAAGCTGACCAACGCACTGTAAGAAATACGGAAATGTCCCCGGTGTCGGAATGACGCCGGGGACATTTCATATACCAGTGTTGACCATTCCCGCCGATTGATGTATAATTTTCTCGCATAACCGATACTGAATATACGGAGGATAAGCCATGTTCATACTGATCAAAAACGCCCATGTCTATGCCCCGGAGGATCTGGGGACGCAGGATGTCCTGATCTGCAACAAAAAGATCGTCAAGGTCGCGCCGAAGATCGACTTCACCTGGGATGCGGATGACTTCGCCGTCATCGACGCCGAAGGAAAAAGCCTGGTCCCGGGGTTCATCGACCAGCATGTGCACATCATCGGCGGCGGCGGGGAGGACGGCTTTGCCAGCCTGATCCGCGAGATCCAGCTGACCGACTGTGTGCGTTGGGGCGTTACCACCGTGGTGGGCGTGCTGGGCACCGACTGCACCTCCAAGCACGTTGAGACGCTGGTGGCCCGGGCCAAGGCGCTCCGGGAGCAGGGCATGACCGCCTACTGCCTGACGGGCTCCTACACCTATCCCTCCATCACGCTGACAGGCTCGGTGGCAAAGGATATGGCTTTTGTCGACGAGATCATCGGCGTCAAGATCGCCATCGCCGAGCACCGCGCCAGCAACATCTCCGCCGAGGAGCTGGCGCGCCTGGCCACCCAGGTGCGTACGGTGTCCTTCCTGACCCATAAGCCGGGGGTCGTACACATGCACACGGGGCGCGGAAAGAAGCAGTACAGCGACGTATTGAAGATCATTGAGGAGACGGATATTCCGGTCACCCAGTTCCGCCCGACCCATGTGAATATCGATTCGGAGAGCACGCTTGCCTTTGCGAGAGCCGGCGGCTACCTGGACTTCACCTCCGGCAGCAGGACCTCCGAGAGCGCGGCGCATCTGAAAAAGGCGCTTTCCCTCGTGCCGCTCCGGCAGATCACCCTGAGCTCCGATTCCAACGGCAGCTTCCCCCAGTGGTCCGAGGACGGGCAGCGGGTCGTCGCCATGGGCGTGGGCAAGATGGAAACACTGTTCGATACGATCCGCCGTCTGGTGCAGGAACAGGGCGTGGAGCTCGGGACCGCCGTGTCGATCATCACCAAAAACGTGGCCGACGCACTGCAACTCTATCCGGACAAGGGCTGCATCGCCAGGGACGCGGACGCCGACATGGTCCTGCTCGACAGGGACCTGCGGATCACGGACGTTCTGGCCATGGGCAGGATCGTGGTCCGGGACGGCGAGCTCATCGCAAAGAACTATTACGACTATGACTGACTGCCTCAAATGAGACCCGCGGCGCTCATGCCGTGTTGCCGCAAAACAGAAGACCTCACGGCGCCATGCCTCGCTGACTACTTCGGCATTCCGCTGTGAGGTCTTCTGTTTTGTTCTTACTAAAAAGCCCGGCGCTCGGCGCTTTTACGGTCTGCACTGTTTTACGAAATCCTCGAAGATCGCGAGCATATAATTGTCCGGCCGGACAAAAAAGCTCTCGGGATGCCACTGCACGGCGTGCAGGTACGGGTGATCCGTGGCCTCCACGGCTTCGATGATCCCGTCGTCGGCTCTGGCGGTGATCCGCAGGCCGGCCCCCAGGTCCTTGATGGACTGGTGGTGATAGCTGTTGGTCCAAAGTTCACTGCCGTAGAGGCGGTGAAGGATGGAACCGTCCTCTATGGAAACGTGGTGACTGATGCCGCCGGGAGTGATGTCGACCTGGCTGTGGCGCATGGTGCCTTCTCCGTGGAGCGACACATCCTGATACAGCGTGCCGCCGTAGGCCACGTTGACGATCTGGATCCCGCGGCAGATCGCCAGGACAGGCTTTTTCGACACGCGCATGCGCTCGATGAGATGAAGCTGGTACTCGTCAAAGTCGAGGCGGGTCGTCTCCAGCAGCGGGTGAGGGGTTTCGCCGTAGGAGATGGGATTGACGTCGATGCCGCCCGGGATCAGGTAGCCGTCGCACAGCCCCACGTAGCGGTCCAGCGCTGGAACGGCCCCCACCGCCTCCAGCGAGAAGAGGTAGTTTTCCCCGCAGGACTGGATGGTGCTCTTGTTGCCGCGGTAATCGTGAAGTGTCGGATGTGCGGAAATACCGATAACAGGTCTCATGTGATGCGCCTTTCTTTCAGGAATGTACCGTATTAATATAGCACATTTTTCCGGCGGCGCAGTAAGTTTTTTCTGTCGGCGCCGCCTTTTTTGCCCAAACAACGAACAATTTATACTAATCCCCATCTAATATATGTTCAAAATCCAATCCCTGCCGGTGATACTGCTGATCACAGCTGCCGGCAGGTTCTTTATCGTATCACACAACCGCTCGATCACCTTGTCCAGGCTTGTGAACGCCTCGTTGCGGAATCCCCTTTTGCGGATCTCTTTCCAGATCTGCTCGATCGGGTTCATCTCCGGGGTATACGGCGGGATAAATGTAAAGTGAATGTTCTCCGGGATCTTAAGCCCGTTCGACCTGTGCCATCTGGCTCCGTCACAAACCAGGAGCAGCTCATCATCCGGATACGTCTTTGCCATCTCATGCAGAAACACATTCATGCAAGTAGTATCGCAATACGGCAGTACAAGAAAGAATCACTTTCATCACCCATAGACATTATAACAGATTTATATGCGCTTGTCTATGGTATAGATGCGGTTTAGTATTACACCAAATATATGACTTGACAAGCGTTTGCTTTAGTATTAATATTTCAACATAGCATATGCTATAAAATAATCACTATTAGTTTTTTCTAATAGTGAGAAAAGGAAATTTCAAAACGAAAATTCTGGAGAAAAGAAAAGGAGGAAATCCCTCATGAAAGCAAGAAAGATCCTCGCTATCCTGCTGGCGCTCATGATGCTGGTCCTCAGCGCGTGCGGCGGCTCCTCCGGCAGCTCTTCCGGCAGCAGCGCCCCGGCAAGTTCCGGCAGCAGCGCCCCGGCAAGCTCCGGCAGCTCTTCCGGCAGCGCGGCAGCAACGGCCGCCAAGGTCACCGCGCAGGAATATGACGCGGTCGCGGCAGTCTCCCTCGACTTTACCACCATGGACCCGGTCGATACCTCCGACACGCTTTCAGGCGGCATCCAGCGTCTGATCATGGACGGTCTGTTCGGCTTTGACGACGACATGAACCAGATCCCCATGCTCGCCACCAAGTGGGAAGCCAACGACGACGCCACCGAGTACGTCCTGACCCTGCGCGAGGGCATCAGCTTCTCCGACGGCACCCCCTGGAACGCCGAGGCCGCCAAGGCCAACCTGGACAAGCTCAATGACGAGACCCGTCACCTGAAGCGTACTTCGCTTCTGAGCAGCGTCATCGACACGGTCGAGGTCACCGGTGATTACGAGGTCACCGTAAAGCTGTCCACCCCGTTCTCCGCGTTCATCGCCAACCTGTGCCACCCCGCCTGCGTCATGATGAGCCCGAAGGTCATCGAGGCCGGCGACGACGTCTGCGCCTCCGCCCCCATCGGCACCGGCCAGTACCTGTTCGTCGAGTGGGAGCACGGCGATCACCTCAAGCTCCAGCTCAACCCCGACTGGTGGGGATATGAGGCCGGTCTGGTCGCGCCTGACGCCGGTTTCAAGACCATCGACTTCAAGGTCGTCACCGAGAACGCCACCCGCGTCAACATGCTGATGGCCGGCGACGCCGACTTCATCTGGCCCGTCCCGACCGAGGCCTACGCCAACGTGGAAGCCGATCCCAACCTGGTCGCCCATTCCGAGGCCGGCATCGTTGTCCGCTGGCTGTACATGAACACCCAGAAGGCGCCCCTCAACGACGTCCGCGTGCGCAAAGCGCTCGCTCTGGCCGTCAACAAGGAAGCCTTCCTGCAGCTGATCTACAACGGCCACGGCTCTGTGGCCACCTCCATCCTGGGCTCCAAGGTCACCGGCTACAAGCGCAACGAGCCCGTCGCCTTCGACGTTGAGCAGGCAAAGGCCCTGCTGGCCGAGGCCGGCTACCCCAACGGCTTCACCATCACCCAGTACTACTCCAACAACACCACCAACCAGAAATCCGCCGAGTTCATGGCGCAGCAGTTCGCGCAGATCGGCGTGACGCTGAACCTGGTGGGCGAAGAGAGCGCCATGACCAACGACCGCATCCAGAACAGCACCAAGCCCGGCGCTGAGGCCGACGTCGACGTCTACCTGACCGGCTGGTCCCCCTCCACCGGCGACGCCGACTGGGCGCTGCGTCCGCTGCTGTGCTCCGAGATGTGCCCGCCGACCAACTACAACATCGCCTACTTCAACAACGCCGAGTACGACGATCTTGTCCACGGCGCCCTGGCCGTTCCCGATCAGGCCAAGAAGAATGAGATGTACGCCCGCGCCCAGGACATCATCTGGGAAGAGATGCCCATCATCCCGCTCATGGAGCAGGACAACACCTGGGCCAACAAGAACATCTTTGACGGGATCCTGATCTACCCCGACGGCGCCATCAACGTCCGGAACGCCACGATCAAGTAATCTTTTAGTCATCAACAGTACGCAGGTGCCCTCTGGTCCACAGAGGGCATTTGCGAATAAAGTATGCGGTTTTCCCGCAGTCGGAGCCCTGAAGAATCACAGCGGAATGATGGGGATTGGATTATGATAAGATACGGGCTAAAAAAACTGCTGGAGATGTTTCTGACGCTGTTCATCGTCGTCACGATCGTGTTCTTTTTCGTGCGAATGATCCCGGGCGATCCGGCCCGGATGATCGCCGGCGAACAGGCTACGCTCGAAGACGTGGAGAACGTGCGCGAAGCGCTGGGCCTGAATCTGCCCGTGGGACAGCAGTACATCAAATACATGAAGGGACTTCTGCACGGCGATCTGGGCACATCCATGCGCACCAAGCGGCCGGTGGCGGAGGAGCTGGCGGTCCGTTACCCGAATACCGTCAAGCTGACCCTGGTGGCGATCACCTGGAGCGTGCTGGTGGGCATCCTGCTGGGCGTGTGGTCTTCGCGGCACCGTTCACGCTGGCAGGACTATCTGGGCATGACGATCGCTGTCTCCGGCATTTCGATCCCGAACTTCTGGATCGGCTTCATGCTGATCTCGCTGTTCGCGGTAAGGCTTCACTGGCTCCCCGCGACAGGTGCGGGCGGCTTCAAAAACCTGATCCTCCCCGGACTTACGCTGGGCACGAACATCATGGCGATCCTGGCCCGTTTCAGCCGTTCCTCCATGATCGAGCAGCTCAAGGAGGACTACATCCGCACCGGGCGGTCCAAGGGCATCGGCGAGACGGCGATCACCTGGCGCCACGCCTTCCGCAACTCCATGATCTCCGTGGTGACGGTAGTGGGCATGCAGTTCGGCTTCCTGCTGGGCGGCTCGGTCATCACCGAGGCGGTATTCGCATACAACGGCATCGGGCAGCTCCTGGTCACGTCGGTGTCTTTCCGTGATTACCCGTGCATCCAGTCGCTGATCCTGATCTTCTCGCTGCACTTCATCGTTATCAACTTCGTCGTGGATATCCTGTACGCGATCCTGAATCCGGAGATCCAGCTCAGCTGAGGGGAGGGGAAAAGATGAACAAAGAACACGAACAGGTCAGATTTTCCCGCTTCAACGACTTTCTGCGGAAATTCAAACGGCAGAAGACGGCGATATTTGCCCTTTTCGTCATTTTCTGCCTCATGCTGATCGCGATCTTCTGCTATAAGATAGCGCCTTACGGGATCAACGAGTTCGATTACACCGCCGTTCTGCAGGGACCGAGCGCCAAACACTGGTTCGGCACCGACGAGTTCGGCCGCGACCTGTTTTCCCGCATACTGTGCGGCACGCGCATCTCCCTTCTGGTGGGCATCTGCTCCGTCACCGTCGGCGCCGTGACCGGAACGGTTCTCGGCCTGATCGCGGGCTACTACGGCGGACCGGCGGAATCCGTGATCATGCGTCTGTGCGACGTGCTGTTCGCCTTCCCCGGCATCGTGCTGGCCATCGCGGTCATCGCGCTGCTCGGCAGCGGCATACAGAACGTGGTCATCGCGGTGGCGGTCTTCTCCATGCCGACCTTCTGCCGGCTGGTGCGCAGCTCGGTGCTGGCCACCAAGGAGAGCGTCTATGTCCAGGCCGAGCGCAGCCTCGGCGCGCCGGACTCGCGCATCCTTTTCAAGCACATCCTTCCCGCCGCATTCCCGAACATCATCGTACAGTACACGATGTCCATCGGCAGCTCCATCATCACCGCGTCGAGCCTGTCGTTCCTGGGCATGGGCGCCCAGCCTCCCACGCCGGAGTGGGGACTCATCCTCAGCACCGGACGCGACTACCTGCTCAACGCCATCCATCTGACGCTGTTCCCGGGCCTGGCGATCTTCATCACCGTGCTGAGCTTCAACCTGCTCGGCGACGGACTGCGGGATGCGCTGGACCCGAAACTGAGCGACTGAGGAGGGGATCGGAATGGCAGATATCGTTCTTGAGGTCAAAAACCTCCACACCACCTTTTTCTCCGACAGCGGCACCGTCCCGGCGGTGGACGGCGTGGATTTTGTGCTTGAGAGAGGACATACGCTGGGCATCGTCGGAGAGTCCGGCAGCGGCAAGAGCGTCACCTCTCTCTCGGTCATCGGCCTTCTGATGGGCACCACCGGCCGGATCACGGAGGGCGAGATCCTTCTCGACGGAGAGGACATCACCAAATACAGCGAAAAACAGCGCCGCAAGCTTCGCGGCTCCAAGATCTCCATGATCTTTCAGGAGCCGATGACCTCGCTCAACCCGGTCATGAAGATCGGGCGGCAGATCCGCGAAAAGATCCTGCAGCACCAGAAGATCTCCCGCAGTGCGGCTGACGGGGAGGTCATACGGCTTCTGCGCATGACCGGGCTTCCCCGGGTGGAGCGCATCGTCAACGAGTTCCCGTTCCAGCTCTCGGGCGGACAGCGGCAGCGGGTGATGATCGCCCTGGCTTTGGCCTGCAGCCCCGAGATCCTTATCGCCGACGAGCCCACCACGGCGCTGGACGTGACGATCCAGGCCCAGATCCTGACCCTGATGGAGCAGCTCAAGAAGGAGACGGGGACCTCGATCCTGTTCATCACTCACGACTTCGGCGTGGTGGCCGAGGTCTGCGACGACGTGGTCGTGATGTACTGCGGCCGCATCGTGGAGAAGGGGACGGTCATGGACATTTTCCGGAAGACCGCGCATCCCTACACCGAGGGGCTGCTCAACTCCATCCCCAAGATCGGCGTGCGCGCCGAGGAGCTGGAGGTCATACCCGGAAACGTGCCCAACCCGAAATACATGCCCAAGGGCTGCAAATTCTCCGACCGGTGCAAATACTGCTTTGCCCGGTGTCTCGAGGAGGAGCCCGGCTTCGCCGATCTGGGCGGCGGGCATTTCTCCCGCTGCTGGCGAAGCTTCCCCGATTTTAAAGAACAGGAGGCCGAATGATGTCCGAAAAGGTATTGCAGGTCGATGATCTGAAGGTCTACTATCCTGTTCGGCAGGGACTGATGGGCCGGGTCCTGTACGTGAAAGCCGTGGACGGCGTCACGCTGGACGTGGAAAAGGGCGAGGTCCTCGGCATCGTGGGAGAGTCCGGCTGCGGGAAGTCCACCCTGGGCAAGGCCGTATGCAAGCTCATCGGCACCTCGGGAGGCCGGATCGTCCTCAACGGACGGGACATCACCGATCTCCCGGAAAAGGAGCTGCGCCCCTACCGCAAACAGATCCAGATGATCTTTCAGGACCCCTACGCCTCCCTGAACCCGCGCATGACGGTCCACGATATCATCGCGGAGCCGATGATCATCCATAAAATGTATTCCACCAAGCAGGAGATCGACGCGAAGGTCGTGGAGCTGCTCAACGAGGTGGGCATGGACGCCTACCACGCCCAGCGCTATCCCCACGAGTTCTCCGGCGGCCAGCGCCAGCGCATCGGCATCGCCCGCGCCCTGGCCACGGAGCCGGACCTGATCATCGCCGACGAGCCGGTCTCGGCGCTGGACGTGTCCATCCAGTCGCAGGTCCTCAATCTGCTGGGCAAGCTGTTGCGGGAGCGGAACCTGACGATGATCTTCATCGCCCACGACCTGGCGGTGGTGGAGCACATCAGCAATCGCGTGGTCGTCATGTATCTGGGCAAGGTTGTCGAGACCGGAACCCGGGACGAGCTCTACAAAAACCCCCTGCATCCTTACTCCAAAGCGCTGCTGGACGCGCACCCGGTGCCGGACCCCACCGCCCGCAAGGAGCGCGTACTGCTCGAGGGGACGATCCCCAGCGCGCTGAACCCGCCTTCCGGATGCAAATTCCACACCCGCTGCAAGCAGTGCACGGTGATCTGCAGTCAGGTCGAACCCGAGCCGCGGCGGATCGAAGGCTGCCACACGGTGTGCTGCCACCTGTTTGACAACGTCGGCGAACCGGCGACAATACAATAACGATACAGCGGCAGAGCGGAGAGATCCTCTCTGCCGACTTTACGGACGAGCGTCCGGAAAGAGGTTATAACATGGAAAAACTGACGAATCGGGAGATCGAACGGATCCTGGCGCTGTCGGACGCCTTCGGCCCCAGCGGCATGGAGGACGAGGTCAGCTCGCTTGTCATAAAAGAGCTGGACGGTGTTCTGGAACTGACGGAGGATAAGATGCGCAACGTCCGCGGTGAGCTGGATCCGTCCGGCAGCGGGCCCAGGATCATGTTCGACGCGCATCTGGACGAGGTAGGCCTGATCGTACAGGCGGTCAAACCCAATGGGACCATGCGCTTCCTGCCGCTGGGCGGCATGACGGCGGGGAATCTGCCGTCGTCGCTCTTCGAGATCAGGGCCTCGGACGGCCGACTCGTGAAAGCCTCCGTGGCAGCCAAGCCGCCCCACTTCATGTCCGCTGCAGAGCGGGAAGCGGCCCAGAGCATCGACGATATGGTCCTCGACTGCGGCAGCGTCAGCGCCGAGGAGACGAGGGATTATTTCGGTCTGGACGTGGGCAGCTTCGCCGTGCCCGCGGTCCGCGCCTCTTACGATGAGAACAGAGGGCTCTTTTTCGGCAAGGCCTACGACTGCCGGATCGGCGTCGCCGCCGAGATCGAGACGCTCATACGGCTGAAGGGGAAGGAGCTGCCCTGCCGCGTACAGGCGTCCTTCGCGGTGCAGGAGGAGGTCGGCGAGCGCGGCGTATACGCCAATTACAAGGCGCTGCAGCCGGATCTGATGATCTGCTTCGAGGGCTGCCCCGCAGACGACACCTTCCAGGAGCCCTGGATGATCCAGGCGGCGCTGAACAGGGGACCGATGCTGCGCCACTTTGATCGCTCCATGATCACCTCGCCGCGGTTCCAGAAGTACGCGCTGGACCTAGCCCGGGCCAACGGCATCCCCGTGCAGGAATCCGTCCGCTCCGGCGGCGGCACCGACGGCGGCATGATCCACACCGAGGGCGTGCCCTGCATCGTCATCGGCATCCCGGTGCGCTATATCCACTCCCACCATTGCTGGTGCACGGCGCAGGACTACCGCGCCGCCGTGGAGCTGGCCGTGAAGATCTGTGAGACCCTGGACGGATCCGTGCTCGAGAGCTTCTGATCACAGGCCGGAGACCGGATACGGCGGCGGTGCTCCCTGATTTTTCCGCTTTTTGAATGTAAAATTTTCTTAACTATTTTTGTATAGTATGCTAAAATTTCCATTAATGCGTTTTCGGGGGTTTTAGTTTGCAAATGAACTGGATTAATGTGGAGCCTAATATGATTATCCAGGATTGTTTAAGCAAAAGGCAGTAATGCCTTCGTTGTTGAGTTCCTTTGTTTTTGCAAGGAGCATCCTAGGTGTTTTTGTGTATCCATCTGTTCCAAGAAGCCCGACTAACGTTGTAACACCGGCACGAACGATCTGAGAAAGTTGGATTTCTGGGGTTCTGGTATGAAATCCACCTTCTCCTCCTCCGCCGCAGATATGCACATGCTGATCAATAAAGCCTGGAACCAAGTATTTATTTGTTCCATCCAGAACGAGTGTATCCGTGTACGGCGTATCTATATGATCAGCAATTTGTAAAATTCGGTCAAAAGAAACTAATACATCCTTTTGCCCTAAAGGAGCTGGAGAATAAACTTGTGCGTTTTTAATTAAAATCATTCGCTTTCTCCTTTCCGTTCATGCGTAAAAAGGGCCGTCATTATTTGGGGCGGGTCGATGCTGGTTGATTCTAAAGTTGTTCCAAGATAGCCTCGTATGATTTCGAAATTGTTCCAATCAGATTGATAAGAACTATGATTTTCAATCAATAGTTTAGAAACCAGCAATTCGCAAAGTGTTATAGTTCCAGATAATGAATTAAAGAGTATAGAATGATTGGTGTTGCAAGTTAATACTGCTTTTGCATAACGAGTAAAAGGAGCGCTTTCACTATCAGTAATTGCAACAACAGGAATGTCTTTATCAAATAAATAGTGAGCAGCTTGCAATGTGATGGTTGCATAATGCGGAAGGCTAAATAGAATGACAGCATCATTCTGGGTAAGATGCGTAAGAATACTTTCAATCCTTGTTCTATCTTCCATATCGAGCATCTGTGCTTTCTTCCCAAGACATTGGAGTAAATATGAAAGATACTCTGCAGGTATTGAAGTTAACCTGTGTCCTGCAACGATGAGGTTATCTGCGTTGCTGACCATCAGAACAGCTTTTTCCAAATCATCTTTTTTTATTGATTGTGAAGTTGATTCCAAGCACAGTATTGCTTCTTCGATTAGTTGAGCATATCCAGGTTTATTATTTGTAAAGCGCTCTGCGGATCTGCGCAGTTTATCGTGGGGGGTGAGCCAAAGATGATGTACATATTCCTGTAATTGCCGTTTGAGCATAAGATAGCTGCTACAGGATACATTGTTGCAAAACTTCAAAACAGTGGCATCTGTTGATTGGGTTGATTTCGCAAACTCGCGAATTGTCTGATAACTAGCAATATCTGGATTATCTAGACAATGAGATGCCATTCGTTTTTGAACTTTGCTTAGCTTTGGATAAGCTTCTTTTATTGTTTCGATGATATTCATGATAGTTCTTTTATTACAATTCCTCTAACCGTGGAGTTTCCGAAATGAATTCAGATGGCATACCAAGAGCATTAAAATACCGACAGATTTCAATCAGAGCAAGACATCTGAACATGTCTCTGGTTGAAAACTCCATTCGAGACGCTGATACAATTCGTATGCATCCATGATTATTCTCCAGTTTTAATTTTTTGAAAGGCTTGCATATAATCAACTAAAAAATCTGCTGTTGTTTGAAGCATTTCTTCACCCCATTCTTTTGTTGCGGTTCTAGGGTGATCATCTCCATACCAGCCGTTGTCAGTTATTCTTCGATTGTAACGGGGAAGAGGGAGGCTTATTCCCCGGAATGAGACTCGTCGCAGGCCAATAGCTTTAATTTCATCTGTTGGGTCTTTTGCTTCAACTTCTTCAATCGCGTCCATTTTTACGAGATTTGGGTCAATAGCAAGCATTGCTGCGGTTTCTTCTCCAGCTCCATGGCCACCTTTCCACTTTGGGTTTAAATCACCAGCAACAATCCACCAGTTAAAGATAGTACCAACTGCATTCTTACTGTCTAAATAACCACATACCTTCTCCAACGCGTGATTATTTCCTCCATGACCATTCAGAAAGACAAAATGACGGCATCCCCATTGATATAAACAGTCACAGATTCGAATAAAAACTGCCTCTAGCAGGTCGGATCCAATGGATACTGATCCAGGCCATTGTAAATGCCAATCACAATCTCCATATGGTAAAGTTGGTAGAATGAGTACATCGCTCTTCTGTTCCACAAGTTCCAATATACGCATAGGAATCAGTGTGTCTGTTCCAAGCGCATTATGCGTGCCATGGCATTCAATGCTTCCGACACTAAGAAGTACTAAGTCGTGAGTCTTAAAATATGCTTCTGCTTCTCTCCAATTAAGACGTTCTAATCTCATAATCGTCCTCAATTTTATAGCATATGCTAAGTTTATATAATAATACTAAAGCAAACACTTGTCAAGTCATAAATTTGGTGTAAATTCCTTCAGGCAGCCAGCAGCTTATGTTGCTCTTTTTACGATTGCTGTAGCAGGATTAAGGCTATGAATGCTGAGATTGAGACGACTAAAAAGGGAATAGCGGATACCAGAATACGCAAGGAAAACCTTCGGATGTTCCTATCCGCTCTGAAAGGTACAGATTCTCTTCTTACTAAGTTTGATACTGCTCTCTGGCATAGACTGGTTGACTATGTTACCGTCACGCCAGAAGAAACTCTCGTCTTCCATATGCGAGACGGCAGTGAAATGACCGTCTCTCTGGAAGAAGTACATTAACAGTGATATGACGGCTTTACGGTCATACGAACATTATCTAACGCAAAGGCTCACCATCATGGTGGGCCTTATTTCATAGCTTAAATGCAAAATGTATCAATATGTATCATTTTCCGCTTTTTTGGATAAAAAACACAAAAATGTATCATTTTCATAAAGCCATATAAAAATGTATCAATGTGTATCATTTTGGGTACCGTCCAGCCATCATTCAACAGATAAATGGTTTATTTGCGGGTTTTTAAGCTTGCTACCGGTCGTTTGAATGATCATTCTCATAACGTTAGACGCAGAAGAATACCAAAAAGTTCCATAATCATCCGAAAAAAACAAAAAAGACCGCTTTGCGGTTTTTTTCAATATCGTCAATTAGCAACAACTAAATCTTTTGAAAATCATTATGCTGGTCAATCCATCGATTTCAACTGAATCAATCGAATATTCTCATAGGTCCTGTTCAGTTTCCAGTAAAACCTGCTGAACTGGTGTATTGAACACAGAATGATCTTCGCTTCATAAAACGGAGTGACGGATTCGATTGCTCGTTCAATAGCATCCCAGTCAGAATCTGCAAACTGGATTTTTGCGATTGCAAATATTGTTTCGTTGGATGTTTTCTCGACGTAGTCAAACCGCATTCCCTGAACCATGATGTTTTCACAGTTCGGTCTTGTGTCGAGCATCTCCGTATGATACAGAATCCACATACGCTGCGGCATCCACCTGACGACTTCCTTATGCAGTTTGTCCGGGACAGCTGTCTTTTCTGCATAATTAGCGATCCGTTCCGGGATCTTGTCCATTCTTCCCATCGAAAGAAACACGTATCTGTACCATGCATGTAAATATGAGAGATCGAGATAATAATCAGGGCGTTTTCCGTCCTCTTTTTCTTTACGAACAAGACCTGCGTCGATCAGAGCCCCTAAATACTTTTCGCATTTGTTTTTCGGATACCCGGAGAAGGCGGACAATTCTGTGATCCTGTTCTTGCCGCCGGCCATCCCGTACAAAAGCGTGTTATACGCTTCCGGCGATCGAAATGCTTTCTCCAGCCAGCATGGCGCAAGCCTGAGGAAAACGGAATGTGATTCGTTTTGACAAACACCGGCCAAATACTCCGTAAACGACCCGTAACCTTTTGCTTCCTGTACTAACGCATATATGCCATCGGTCACGCTAAACAGACGAAACACATCTTCCACCGTCCATTTCGGCAGCATTCGGGCTAATTCGGAAGGAGTTACACATGGTACATGTTCCGAAAAGTAATGCAAGGGAAACTTATCCCATGGCTCAGCTGTCAGAACGACCATCGCAAGCCGTTCCTGCAGCATCTGATTGCCGAACGCCTGCAGGGACTCATAAAAATCAGGTTTATCGTTTCTTTCACCCGGATCATCGAAAAGGATGACCGGTCTTTTCTTTCTGGCATAAAGGTGCAGCTGCGCAAAAAAGGTTTGCCAGTCGGTACAGCTTGTTTCAAACACCCGCGGATACTGTTTTGTAAACCGTTTCAAAGCCATTTCTGAAGTCAGTCCCCTGAACCCGAAATACAGGGAAGCGGGATTCCTTTTGCAGTACTCAAGCACTGCACGGGTTTTCCCTGAACCGGGCACGCCGTATAGGACCATGATTGCACAATTAATCTCATAACGTGCATGTCCATCGTTGTCCTGCGGCCCTCTGCGGGCAAAAGCTTCATAGTTGTCATGGATCAAACCATTGATATTCCACTCCATATAAAAAGTCCTACCATAAGTATACTTTTGAAATCAGTATACCATAAATCCGACATTTGTCATGACAAATCGAGTGCTTCACCAAAATTTCACAATTCAAAAACCCAGTAAAATAGGCACTTTCCGGGAACACAGAAAATTTGTTTTGCACTAATCTTTCAAAACCTTGAAATTTTTCACTTAGAAGATGGGAGGGAAAATAAAGCTCCCGAGCACCTTGACAACTGAATAGCCGATCCGGGCAACACCAGAATGATACTTCCGCCTTGAACGCGTCACGGCATTGGGCGGCTCCGTGGGATGCGGGGGTTCGACAGAACATGCGTGAGAACGACGGTCCGGAAAGGTAAAAAAGCAGAAACCGGCAGTACATATATGAATACTGCGCCCACTTTCAGAGAAGGAGGTTAAAAACGTATCGCACCGCATTGCGGGAACGGGAACAATCAGGACAAGAACAGAATTGAGCGGGATTCTCGGGAGCCGGTCAACGGCTCTTTTCTTATCCGTTCGGAAAGGAGAAAAAATATGGGAGAACTGAAACTGATCAATCTGGCGGATGTACAGATCGAAGAGATCGAATGGCTGTGGAAGCCGTACATTCCGAAAGGAAAAGTCACGCTCGTGCGCGGTATGCCCGGTGAAGGCAAGACCATGGTCCTGTCATCGCTGGTTGCAGCGCTCACCAACGGCGACCCGTTGTTCAACGAGGAAGAACGCCATGAACCGGTCTCCTGCATTTATCAAAGTGCGGAAGACGGATTGGGCGATACGATCAAGCCGCGTCTTGAACGTGGCGACGCCGTACAGCGCAAGGTGTGGGCGATCAATGAGGACCAGGATCCGCTGTCTTTCACCGACGCGCGTATCGAAGAAGCGATCCGAGATACCGGCGCCGGGCTCATGATCCTCGACCCGCTGCAGGCGTACCTCGGCGCAAACGTGGACATGTACCGTCCGAATGAAGTCCGCCCCGTCATGACAAACCTGGTGAACATCGCGCACCGGACACACTGCGCGATCGTACTGGTGGAGCACATGAATAAAGTAAAAGGCACGTCCGCAATCACACGCGGCCTGGGCTCCATGGATATCACCGGCGCTGCCCGCAGTGTACTCATGATCGGAAAGGCGAACGATCACTCGGAAGAGGTCTATCTGGCACACGTGAAAAGCAACCTCGCGCCGAAGGGTCCGACGCTTGTCTTCACGATCGAAGATAAGCGCGCATTCTGCGAAGGCACCGCCGAGTTTTCCGCTGATCAGCTGCTCGGATGTGAAGATGTTCCAGCCTATCAGCAGACGAAGTCGGGAACGGTCGAAGACGCGCTGCTCGGTGTTTTCTCGGACGTGGACGAAGTCCTCAGCCAGCAGGTCTACGACTTCTTCGGAGGCAACGGGATCAGCAGACGCACGGTGAACAGCGTTAAGAAGAAGCTCGGTATTCATTCCGTCAAGCGCGGTGACGCGTGGTACTGGCTACGTCCGGACAGCATCCCGCCGCAGCGGAAGAATGAAGGTTGCAATCTTGTCAGTACATAGAGATTGCAACCTTCCGAAGGGGGCAGGTCCATCCTGCCGACGTCCCCGCGAACGGAAGAAACGTGCGAAGAGCGCGGTCCGGCACCGTTCGCAAG
>CADAPH010000109.1 GCA_902789745.1 Oscillospiraceae bacterium
CGACCGTCCGCGCCGCCGCAAAGAAATTCGGCGTATCGAAGTCCACCGTACATACGGACAAGACAATTTGGAACGGTTCATCTGGTGGGTGGCGTAGAGGCTGAGCACAATATATAGCGTGGAAGGCAAGCGTGCAGGAGTTGCGGCTCCTGCACGCTTGCTTTCGACACTCCTGTCACGGGAAGGACAGATGCGGAAAAAGCATTATATTTGTATTGCTTTTTGTTATACAAATGCGTATAATAGATTTGAAAGGTGGTGTACAGGATGGCAACTAAAACCGCAAATGTGCTGGCCCGCGTGGAGCCGGATGTGAAAGAGCAGGCTGAGAGCATTATGAACATGCTGGGCGTCCCTGCCTCCACAGTCATCAACATGCTCTATAAACAGATTATCATGACGCGAAGCATTCCTTTCCCGCTGTCGATCCCTTCTGCTCCTGTTGCAAGAGATGAGATGGATAATCATGCGTTCAACACCATGATGGAGCAGGGGCTGAGCCAGGCAAAAGCAGGAAGAGGAAGTTCTTTAGACGATGCTTTTACCGTACTGGAGCGCAGTGTCTGATATGGAGAAGGAATACAGCGTCCGAATTACCGACTATGCATTGGAGCAGTTACAGGAGATTCAGCGATATATCGCTTTTTCTTTGCAAGCCCCGGACACCGCAGCCAGATGGCGGGAGAAGTTGAAGAAGGAGCTTGGCACACTCTCATGCTTTCCCAACCGAGTCCCCCTTACCGAGGAAGAGCCTTGGCACAGTAAGGGAATCCACAAAATGGTTATCGGGAATTACCTCGCTTATTTCTGGATCAACGAAGAAGACCGCGAAGTGTGGGTTACTTCGGTCGTCTATGGCAGACGCGATCAGAAGCGGCAGCTTACCGAGATGCCGCTATAACAAGACGCCCAGGGGGCAGGAGCTGCGGCTTCTGCCCTCAGACTATGCGTGCACACAAATGTTTTTTGACCTTGCGCGGTACGCTGGATGCGGCGCGGCGTTGTGCAAGCCGTGGCGTTTCATTTTCCGACTCCCGCTGAAACACCATGAAATCTTTTCGTGCAGAATTTGAACGATTTCCTGTTTTGTGAAAAATGGGCTCTTCTCTTTTGTGAAAACGCGAATTGCGGCCTGCAAAAGTTTGCAATATAGTGGACTCACAAGAGCGAACCTCAACAACACAAAAAGGAGAAAAGAAATATGACCTCCACCATTTCCATCACCCTCGGCGTGCTTGCGCTGCTGGTCGTCCTGCTGCTGACGCACAAGCTGCCCTACGGCCTTGCCGGCATGCTGTGCGTTGGCCTGCTGGTTCTGTTCGGCGTGACCGACATCAAGACGGCCATGAGCGGCTTTGCCAGTTCCACCACCGTCATGGTCGCCAGCATGATCGTCGTCGCCTCACAGTTGTCCAGAACCAGTCTGATCCGCCGTATCCGCTCCATCATGTCCAATCTGCAGGGCAAGAGTGAGATCGTCGTTATTCTTGCCTTTTTCGTTGTCACGATCCTGCTGTCCCAGATGATGGGCCAGGTCGCGTGTCTGTCCATCATGCTCCTGTTCTGCGAAACGCTGGATGAGGATGGGAAGCTGACCCCCTCCAGAATGCTCTTCGCAGTCTGCGCGCTCAACACCATGTGGACCTCCAAGATCCCCTTCGCCATGGGTGCCACCATGCCCGGCACCATCAGCGCCTTCTATGAGGGCGTGGCCCCGGAATACGCCATCGGCATTACGGACTACTTCAAGGCCGCCCTTATCCCCGGTCTCGTCGGTGTGCTGTACTGCCTGTTCTTCACCAAGCGCCTGCTCCCGACCCACAAGCTGAGCAAAGAGAACGTCAAAGAGGTCAAGGACGCCGAGGCCATCTCCAAGCGCGACGAGCTCATCATCTTCGGCGTATTCATCGTCATCATGGTCGCCTTCTTCCTCTCCGGCCATATCAGCAGCGACGTACAGAACATCCTGCCGATGCTGGGCGTCTGCGTCTTCCTCATCACCGGCGTGTGCAAGGTCCCCGACGTCACCAGAATCATCACCGGCGACATCGTCTTCCTGATCGCCTCCATGTCCGGCATCTCCACCATCCTCGGCAAGACCGGCGTCGGCGAGACCTTCAAGTTCACGCTCCCGCTGTTTGTCCTTGAGCTTGCCGCCCTGATTATCAGCACCACGATTTTCTTCCCGATTTACGCCTGATCGGACTCATTATAAAAAAGACGGAGGCACGCAAATGAAAGGAACGATCGATCCGCCGGGATCTGCTGCCCAAGTACCCAAATGTCGACGACGTGGTGACCGTCAACCACCAGTACGGCTGCGGCGTGGCGATCGACGCGCCGGAGGCGAAGGTGCCCCAGCGCCTGATCCGCAACATCGCCCTGCACCCGAACTTCGGCGGGCAGTTCATGCTCGTCGGTCTCGGCTGTGAGAAGTTCACGCCTGAGCGCTTCTGCGCCCTGTGGCCGGAGCTGAACACGCCCGAAAACGTCCTGATCCTGCAGGAGCACAAGGGCCACGCGGCCGTCATGGATGCCATTCTCGAGATGGCCGAGCGCAAGCTCCAGAAGCTCAACGAGAGAAAGCGCGTCGAGCTTCCGCTCAGGGATCTGCTGGTCGGCATGCAGTGCGGCGGCTCCGACGCCTTCTCCGGCATCACCGCCAACCCAACCGCGGGCTATGCCGCCGATCTCATCGTCTCCGGCGGCGGGACGGTCATGTTCTCCGAGGTCACCGAGGTGCGCGACGGCGTGCAGTTCATCGCTAACCGCTGCATCGACGAGAAAGTCGGCGCAAGACTCGTGGAGGAGATGAAGTGGTACGACGCTTATCTCCGCGCGGGCGGCGTGGACCGCGGCGCGAACACCACCCCCGGCAACAAGAAGGGCGGCCTGTCAAACATCATAGAAAAGTCCATGGGCTCCATCGCCAAGTCCGGCACCTCCCCGATCGTGGAGGTTCTGTCGCCGGGTGAGAAGCCCACGAAGCACGGCGAGATCTTCGCCGCGACGCCCGCCTCCGACCTCTTCTGCGGCACCGCTCAGCTCGCCAGCGGCATGGGCCTGCAGGTCTTCATGACCGGGCGCGGCACCCCCTACGGTCTCGCCGCGGCTCCCGTCATCAAGGTCTGCTCCCGCAGCGAGATGAAGGAGCAGTGGTTTGACATCATCGACTACAACGCGGGCCCCGCCGCCCTCGGTCAGGCGACCATCGCCGAACAGGGCGAGGAGCTGTTCCGCTATATCCTCGACGTCGCCAGCGACCGCAAACAGCCGTATTCCGAACAGTACCGCTGGCACAACGACATCTGCATCTTTAACCCCGCGCCAATCACTTAATGGCCAAAGGAGAGTCTTTCATGAACGCTGTACTCAGAAAAGACGCCGATCAGATTATCCGCGAGAGCATTGCCGCCGTGCTGCCCGACGAGGCCGTGCGCCGCACGCTCAAAGACTATCAGCCCGGCGCGGGGAAGACCCTGCTCGTCGCCGCGGGCAAGGCCGCCTGGCAGATGGCGAAGGCCGCCGTGGACACCCTCGGCTCTGTGGACGGCGGTGTGGTTGTCACCAAGTACGAGCACGTCATGGGCGAGATCCCCGGCGTCGCCTGCTTTGAGGCGGGCCACCCCGTCCCGGACGAAAACAGCTTTTCCGCCACAAAAAAAGCGCTGGAGCTTGTCGAAGACCTTACAGCCGACGACACCGTGATCTTCCTTCTCTCCGGCGGCGGCAGCGCCCTCTTTGAGCTGCCGCGCATCCCCGGAGCAGAGCTGCAGGACATCACCCGCCAGCTCCTTGCGAGCGGGGCGGACATCGTGGAGATGAACACCATCCGCAAGCGCCTCTCCGCGGTCAAGGGCGGGCGCTTCGCCCTGGCCTGCGCCCCTGCGAAGGTGCTGAGCATCGTGCTCAGCGACATTTTGGGCGATCCCCTCGACATGATCGCGAGCGGCCCGGCCTATCCCGACAGCAGCACCTGCGCGGAGGCAAAGGCCATCGCCGCGAAATACGGCCTGAAGCTCAGTTCAGAGGCGGCAGCCCTTTTGGAAGAGGAGACACCCAAGACGCTCACAAACGTTGAGACCCATATCAACGGCTCCGTGCGCGAGCTCTGCGCCGCGGCCGCCGTCTCCGCCGAAAAGCTCGGCTACGAGCCGGTGTTCCTCACCGATCAGCTCTGCTGTGAGGCGCGCGAGGCGGGCAGCTTCCTGGCATCCATCCTCAAGAGCCATGCCGCTTCCGGCAAATCCCTCGCCTTCATCGCGGGCGGCGAGACCGTCGTCCATCTGACCGGCAAGGGCCTCGGCGGGCGCAACCAGGAGCTCGCCCTGGCGGCGGCTCCGGGTATTGCCGGGCTTCCCGGCGCAGCGGTCTTCTCCGTCGGCAGCGACGGCACCGACGGCCCCACGGACGCCGCCGGCGGCTACGCGGACGGAGAGACCGAGGCGGCGCTGAATGCGCAGGGCCTGTCCGTATTTGACGTTCTTAAAAACAATGACGCCTATCACGCGCTGGAAAAGGTCGGTGGACTGGTCGTCACCGGCCCGACCGGCACGAATGTCAACGACGTCGCCGTGGCGCTGCTGCGCGCGGAATAACAAGGAGGCAGATCGTTATGGCATTGCATATCAAGGCGGAGGCAAACCGCTGTTTCCTCTGCAAAAGGCCCCTGTGTCAGGAGGGCTGCCCCATCCACACGCCGATCCCGACGGTGATCCAGCTTTTCAAGGAAAACAAACTCATGGAAGCGGGCGAGATGCTCTTCAACAACAACCCCATGTCCGCCGTCTGCTCCATCGTCTGCGACCATGGCAGCCAATGCATGGGCCACTGCATCCAGGGCAGGAAGGGCAACCCGATCCAGTTCTACGAGATCGAGAAATTTATATCCGACGCCTACCTCGACCGCATGGACACCACGACGCCGGCCGAGAAAAAGGATGCCGTCGCGGTCATCGGCAGCGGCCCCGCGGGCATGACGGTCGCCATCATCCTCGCCAAAGCCGGCTACCGCGTCACGATCTTTGAGGAGCGCAACATGGTCGGCGGCATGCTCCGTTACGGTATCCCCGAGTACCGCCTACCAAACTCCCTGCTCGACCGCTTCCGCGACAGGCTTCTGGCGATGGGCGTGCAGATCCGCACCCATGTGGTGCTGGGCGGCGACCTGTTTATGGAGGATCTGTTCCGCGACGGCTACGCCTCCATTTTCATCGGCACAGGCGCCTGGCGTCCGGCGCGCCTCGGCATCCAGGGCGAATCCCTGGCAAACGTACACTTCGGCATCTCCTACCTCGCCAATCCCGACGCCCACGACCTGGGCAAGACCGTCGCCGTCATCGGCACCGGCAACGTCGCCATGGACGTGGCCCGCACGGCCTACCGCCACGGCGCGCAGCGCGTCATGCTCTTTGAGCGCCGCCGCTCCTGCCGCGCCAGCGACCACGAGCGCGAATACGCGGAGCTCGACGGCGCGGAGATCTTCTACGAGAAGGGCATCCAGCGCATCACGCCCGAGGGTCCGGTCTTCAAGCACACGCTGCTCGACGAGAACAACTCCATCATCGGCTACGAGGACGAGGAGGAGCTGTTCAAGGCCGACTCCACCATTATCGCCGTCAGCCAAGGCCCGAAGGACAAGCTGGTCAAGACCACCGAGGGCCTGGAGGCCAACGAGCGCGGCTGGATTCTTGTCGACGGCAAGCAGATGACCACCCGCCCCGGCGTGTTCGCCGCCGGCGACGTGGTACACGGCTCCCGCTCCGTGGTCCTCGCCGTCCGGGCTGCCAAGGAGGCCGCCGAGGCGATGATCAAATACATGGAAGAGCAGAAGTCTCTTCCCTCCGATTGACAGTTTCCTTTCTTTCTCTTCCTCTTATTCCCTTGCCGAAGCGCCCCTGTTCAAAAGCAGGGGCGCTTTGTAAAGCAGTCGCCAATCATGCAGAGAAGTTCTCGTATCAGGAGGTATGCATGGGATGAACATGCCTGAAAGCAGCGTCATCATGGAATTGCTTGTTCAGACCGACCCGCTTGGGACGGTGGAACTGAGCGGTGAAGGTCTTCGGGACGAAGACGGCCTTCATATTCGCTTTTACGATCTTGACGGATCAAATACAAAGGAGGAAACATAATGGAACGCAAGTACCCCCATCTCTGCAAACCCATCCGCATCGGCAACGTCTGGTACCGCAACCGTATGTTCTCCACCCCCATGGGCGGCACGGACATTGAGATGGACGGCTGCATCGGCCCCAAGTCCCAGGCCTTTTACGAATACCGCGCCAAGGGCGGCTGCGCGGCGGTCACCGTCTCGGAGCTGATGGTGCATCCCAGCGACGGCAGTCACGCCTACCGTCTGGACGAGAGCATCCTGAACTCCCTCCCCAAGGCCACCTACACCGCCGACGCGATCCGCCGCCACGGCGCGATCCCGAGTATTGAGCTGTCTCACTCCGGCATGTTCGCCGGAACCTACATGACCGACAAGACCAAGTCCCACGGCCTGAACCAGTGGAGCGCGGATGACGGTGTGAGGGCTGACGGCGTACCGTACA
The DNA here is from genome assembly GCA_902789745.1 of Oscillospiraceae bacterium. Taxonomy (GTDB): domain Bacteria; phylum Bacillota; class Clostridia; order Oscillospirales; family Oscillospiraceae; genus Limivicinus. The sequence goes on from CADAPH010000109.1 coordinate 6,555, forward strand.
AGGCGCTGACCAGGGAGATGATCGCCGAGATCGTCGCGGCCTACGGGCATACCGCCGGACTCTGCAAGCGCGCGGGCTTTGAGATGGTCATGGTTCACGCGGGCCACGGCTGGCTTTTAAACCAGTTCCTGTCCCCAATGTTCAACCACCGCACCGACGAGTACGGCGGCTCCACCGAGAACCGCTGCCGTCTCGCCATCGAAGTCCTGAAATCCGTCCGGGCGGCGGTCGGCCCCGGCTTCCCGATTGAGCTGCGTCTGTCCGGCGCGGAATTTGTCCCCGAGGGCTATGATCTCGACGAGGGCGTGAGGATCGCGAAGATTCTCGAACCCTATATCGACATCCTCAAGAGCGAAGAAGTCCTGCCCTTCAAGCAGGAGATGTTCAAGCTCGGCGAGACCTATAAGCTCCTGGCCGAGCGCGCCGGAGCGAAGATCGTCACCGGCCAGGAGGTCACGAAGGAATTTGCCGACGCCTACAAGCCCGACGCGATCATCATCGCGGCCGGTTCCTCTCCGCTGCGCCCGCCGATTCCCGGCCTCGACGGCGAGAACGTGATCCTCGTCAACGACCAGTACAAGCACGAAAAGCCCATCACCGACAGCGTGGTCGTCTTCGGCGGCGGGATCTCCGGCGTCGAGTGCGCGATCCACATGGGCATGGAGGGCAGACAGGTCCACCTTGTCGAGATGCGCGACGACGTGGCGCTGGATTCCGTCATCCGTCAGCGCCCGCTGCTGCTGGAAAAGCTCAACAAGCTCTGCACCGTGCACACCGGCTATAAGGGCCTCGAGGTCACAAAGGACGGCATCTGGTGCCAGACGCGCGAAGGCGAAAAGGTCCTCGTCCCCGACACGACTGTCATCTGCGCCCTCGGCCAGCGTCCCCGCTGGGATGTCGCGCAGGAGCTCTACGACTGCGCGCCCTGGGTGCGCGTGATCGGCGACGCAAACGCGGTGGGCACCATCACCAAGGCGACCTATCAGGGTCACCACGCCGCGCTCGATATCTGAGGGTTCCGATATGTGAAAGACGCATTACGGCGAGTTCAGGCTACCACGGCAGAGCGCATCATGGCCGACAGCATCATCACGAGAAATGTCCGCGATTTCCGAAACAGCAAGGTCATTGCCTTTACG
>CADAPH010000110.1 GCA_902789745.1 Oscillospiraceae bacterium
GTCACGGTCGCGCCGGTGATGCCGTCGACGTCAATGGAATTTGCCTCGACGATCGCGCCCGGCAGCTTCTCCGCGGCGACGGAGCCGATGCCCGGGGTCTCGTTCTGCTCGACAACGGTGACAGCGTAGATGTTTTCTCCGTCGGTGACGACCTCGACTACCACGTCGCCGCCGATGCCCGCGCCCTTGCCGGTCACGGTGACGGCGTCGGCGGGGATCTCAGCGGGTGCGGCCGCTTCAACAGGCGCAGCTTCCTCAGCGGGCGCTGTTCCGCCGAAGTTGGCGGGATCGAAGCCCGCGGAGGTCAAGGCCTCGGTGATGGCGGTCCTGATGGCGGTGCTCGTCACGGTTGCGCCGCTGACGGCGTCGAAGGCGATGGAGTTGGTCTCGACAATCGTGCCGGGGAGCTGTTCCGCGGCGACGGAGCCGATACCCGGGGTCTCGTTTTGCTCGAGAATAGTGACCTCGTAGATGGTATTCTCGTCGGCCACGATCTCGACGATGACGTCGCCGCCGATGCCCGTGCCCTTGCCCTGGACGGTGACCTTGCCGTCCTCGGAGGCGACGGGGCCGGCCAGCTCGACCTCAGGCTCCGGTTCGGGAGCGACATAGCCGAAGTTCGCGGGATCAAAGCCCGCTTCGGTGAGGGCGTTGGCGATGGCGGCCTTGATGGCGTCGCTGGTCACGGTAGCAGTGGCGATGCCGTCCACCGCGAGGGAATTGGCCGTGCCGATGGCGGCGGGCAGCTGCTCCACCGCGAGGGAGCCGATGCCCGGGGTCTCGTTCTGCTCGACCACGGTGACGGAGTAGATGTTGTCCGCGTCGGCCACGATCTCGACCTTCACATCGCCTACCTTGCCGGGGGCGGCGCCGGTGACGGTGACCGCGTCCTTGGAGGCCTTGCGCATGCCCTTGGCCGGAAGGCTGCCGATCACGGCGATGTTGATCACCAGCACCGCGATCAGGGCCAGAACCAGGATCAGGTCGAACGTGCTGAATCTTTTTTCAAGATTGTGTTTCATAATGTTTCCTCCAGAATGAGAGTGGGGAAATGAGTAATGTCTTACTATAAAATTTTACAGTATTCCCGCACGTTTTGCAAGAGGAAATGTGCAGGTTTATCAAAAAAGAAGGTGAAGCTACCTTTGATCAGTGATCGCGGCCGCCGTACATGATCTCACCGGTCCTGGCGTCGATGGCGTACTCATATTCCTGAAGGCCCTGGTCGAAGGTAATTTCGTACCAGGTTCTGCCGCGCTCCCGCTCCAGGTCTATCTCCACGTCGTGGACGTCATTGCGGGCGAGGCCCGCGTCGTTCAGCGCGATCTCCAGAGCCCTGTCGCTCCCGATACGCCCGGCGGCATTGCGCCAGAGGAAAAACCCGACAAGCAGCGCCGCGGCAAGAATCACGATTAAACCGATGATGAGTGCCTTTTTCATTTCAATTTTCCTTTCTCGAAATACGCTTGAAAAACAATTGTTTTATGGAAGATCCGTATTATCCGCGTTTTTCACGGAAGAACGCCCGCAGCAGGGCGGCGCATTCCTCCGCCAATACCCCGGCATAAACCGCGGGGCGGTGCCCGTAGCGCTCGAAAAACAGGTCGACGACGCTGCCGCAGGAGCCGGAGAGCGCTTCCCTTGCGCCGTAGACCACGACGGGGACACGGGCGTTGATGATCGCCCCGGCGCACATGGGGCAGGGCTCCAGCGTGACATAGAGCGCGCAGCCCTCCAGCCGCCAGTCACCGCGGGTTCGGCAGGCTTCGCGGATGGCCTCAAGCTCCGCGTGCGCGGTGGCGTCGCCGGTCTCCTCGCGCCGGTTGCGCCCCCGGCCGATCACGCGCCCCTCCGCGTCGACGACGACCGCGCCCACCGGCACCTCGCCGTTTTCCGCGGCTTCCCGCGCGAGGGCGAGGGCGAGGGACATATAGCGTTCGCGTTCGGTCATGGGGACACCTCCGGTCAGTGTGGAGAGTGGAGTGTGGAGTTATGGTATAAGGCCGCCGGAAACGGCGGCCTTATGATTTCAATCCGTATTTTGCCGCGGCGTGTACGTGGCAAAATACACCTCTCAGCCCTCAAGTGTGCGAGCGTCTCCCGCAAGCGAGTGCGCGCAGAGGGCTGCAATCTCGATTGAATGGCTTTGCCATTCAATCGACTCAGACGAGCGCGGCGGTGATGAGGCTCATCTTGTAGACCTCTTCGGCGTTGCAGCCGCGGGAGAGGTCGTTGATGGGGGCGTTCAGACCCTGCAGGATGGGGCCGTAGGCCTCGTAGCCGCCGAGACGCTGGGCGATCTTGTAGCCGATGTTGCCGGACTGGATCTCGGGGAAGATGAAGGTGTTGGCGTAGCCGGCGACCGTGCTGCCGGGGAACTTGAGCTGGCCGACCGTGGGGGAGACGGCAGCGTCGAACTGCATCTCACCGTCGCAGGCGAGCTCCGGATGGGTCTCCTTGACGATGGCGGTGGCGTTGCGCATGAGCTCGGGGCCGGGGCCCTTGCCGGAGCCCTTGGTGGAGAAGCTCAGCATGGCGATCTTCGGGTCGATGCCGAAGACCTTGGCGGTGCGGGCGGTCTCGACGGCGACCTCGGCCACCTGCTGGGCGGCTGTGAGGACGACGTTGCCCTCCTTGTCCTTCTTGTCCTCATAGGAGATGTTGATGGCGCAGTCGCCCATGGCGATCATCTCGTCGCCGCGGGCCAGGATGAAGCAGGAGGAGACGAGGTTGGAGCCCTTCTTGGTCTTGACGAGCTGCAGGGCGGGACGGACGGTGTCGGCGGTGGAGTAGGTCGCGCCGCCGAGCAGGGAGTCGGCCAGACCTTCTTTCACCAGCATGGTGCCGAAGTAGTTGGACTTCTGAAGCATGGCGCGGGCCTCCTCCGCCGTGGCCTTGCCCTTGCGCAGCGCGACGAAATCGTCGACAAACTTGTCCATCTCGGGATAGGTGGCGGGGTCGATGATCTCCAGCCCCTCGATGTCGAAGCCGCCCTTGGCGGCCGCGGCCTTGACCTCGTCGACATTGCCGATGAGCACGGGGGTGAGGAAGCCGTCCTTCTTCAGACGTGCGGCGGCCTCGAGGATGCGGGCGTCGGTGCCCTCGGGGAAGACGATCTTGCGGGGATTGGCTTTGAGGATCTCAATCAGCTTTTCAAACATGGAAATGACCTCCGACAATATATTTTTCAGGTTTTTCGCAGACCCGGTTCAACAAAAAAAGAATACCACGAACGGGCCCCGATTGCAAGGGCAAGGGTACAGATTTCGGCGGGACAAAATTCAGCGTTTCCTGAGATATTTGTACTTTACAAAGCGCGGGCGGATGGATATAATATACAAACTGTTATCAAAATATTGAGGGGCGACGACCATGGACAGGAGCTTTCCCGAAATCCTCTCCTCTCTCCGCAAGGAACGGAGCATCAACCAGCGCACGGCGGCACAAGATCTCGGCATCAGCCAGGCGCTTTTGAGCCACTACGAAAACGGCGCGCGCGAACCCGGCCTCAGCTTCGTCTGCCGCGCCTGCGACTATTACGGCGTGAGCGCCGACTATCTCCTGGGCCGCAGCGACCGACCCGACGCCGCCGTGAGCGCGGCGCAGACCGCGGCGGACTACCTTGACCGCCTGCGCGGCCTGATCGGGGAGGCCAGCGCCGCCATGAACGAATACACAGGAAAGGGGCATGACGTATGATCCCGCAGGAAAAAATCCGCAATTTCTCCATCATCGCCCATATCGACCACGGCAAATCCACGCTCTCCGACCGCCTCATCGAAAAGTGCGGCGCGGTGGAAGAGCGCATTATGGAGGATCAGATTCTCGACAACATGGATCTCGAGCGCGAGCGCGGCATCACCATCAAGGCCCGCGCCGTGGGATTAAATTATAAGGCCGCGGATGGGGAAAGCTATACCCTGAACCTGATCGACACCCCGGGCCATGTGGACTTTAACTATGAGGTCAGCCGCTCTCTCGCCGCGTGCGAGGGCGCGGTGCTGGTGGTGGACGCCTCCCAGGGCGTGGAGGCCCAGACCCTCTCCAACACCTATCTCGCCCTCGACAACAACCTGGAGATCCTGCCGGTGGTCAACAAGATCGACCTGCCCGCCGCCGACCCGAAGCGCGTCAAGGAGGAGATCGAGGAAATCATCGGCCTGCCCGCCATGGACGCGCCGGAGATCAGCGCCAAGGCCGGCATCAACATTGACGCCGTGCTGGAGGATGTGGTGGCGAATGTCCCCGCGCCCTCGGGCGATCCGGACGCCCCGCTCAAGGCACTCATCTTCGACAGCCAGTACGACAACTACCGCGGCGTCATCGTCTTCATGCGCCTCTTCGACGGCGTGATCCGCAAAGACAGCGAGATCCTGCTCATGGGCACCGGCGCGAAGTACAAGGTCGTGGAGGTCGGACATCTGCGCCCCATCGGCCTTGAGCCCTGCGAGGAGCTTGCCGCCGGGGACGTGGGCTATTTCACCGCGAGCATCAAAAACGTCTCGGACACCCAGGTGGGCGACACGGTCACGGATGCGGCCAATCCCACCGCCGAGGCCCTGCCCGGCTACCGCCCGGCGCGGCCCATGGTCTTCTGCGGCATCTACACCGAGGACGGGTCGAAGTACCCCGATCTCCGCGACGCGCTGGACAAACTGAAATTGAACGACGCGTCCCTGTCCTATGAGCCGGAGAGCTCCGTCGCCCTCGGCTTCGGCTTCCGCTGCGGTTTCCTCGGGATGCTGCATATGGAGATCATCCAGGAGCGGCTGGAGCGGGAGTTCGACCTCGAGCTCGTCACCACCCTGCCCTCTGTTATATATAAGGTAGTCAAGACCGACGGCACGGTGGTCATGGTCGACAACCCCCACAACTACCCGGACGTGGCCTCCATCGCCGAGGCGTACGAGCCTTACGTCAAGGTCTCCATCATCACGCCGAACGAGTTTGTCGGCAACATCATGCCGCTGTGTCAGGACCGCCGCGGCGAGTACAAAAATATGACCTATCTCGACCAGCGCCTGGTGGAGCTGCACTATGAGATGCCGCTCAATGAGATCATCTACGATTTCTTCGACACCCTCAAAGCGCGTACCAAGGGCTACGCGTCCCTGGACTACGAACTGTCGGAGTATAAGCTCTCCGATCTCGTGAAGGTCGACATGCTCTTAAACGGCGACCAGGTGGACGCCCTGAGCTTCATCGCCCACCGGGAGAAGGCCTACGGCCGGGCGAGAAAGCTGTGCGAGAAGCTCAAGGACAATATTCCGCGCCAGCTCTTCGAGGTGCCGATCCAGGCGGCCATCGGCGGCAAGATCATCGCCCGCGAGACAGTGCGCGCCATGCGCAAGGACGTGCTGGCCAAGTGTTACGGCGGCGACATCACCAGAAAGAAGAAGCTGCTCGAAAAGCAGAAGGAAGGCAAGAAGAAGATGCGCCAGCTCGGCACGGTTTCCATCCCGACCGAGGCGTTTCTCGCGGTGCTGAAGCTGGACGAGTGACCCTCTCAGTCACGTCGCTTGCGGGAGACGCGCCGCGACAGCTCCCCCAAAAGGGGGAGCCAAGCCTTGCCTCCTCCCCTTTTTTGGGGCATCGGCCCCTACAGTCACGAATCCGACGTTCATGCGGTTGCCGCGTCAAAAGAAAAACCTTGTCTTTCCCACATTTCTATAGTATAATATCATCCCGGTTTATGCGGGAACGCAAAAACCGTACGCGATTTTGAAAGGGGGGCGCCCATTCCGTGATTAATCTCTCGAACGAAAAGGGTACGATCAGCATTACGAGCGAGGTCTTGACCTACCTGGCCGGCGTGGCGGCGACGAGCTGCTTCGGCGTCAAGGGCATGGTTGACCGCAGCAAGGAAGGCGTGATGCAGCTGCTGCGCAGGGAGTCCATGTCAAAAGGCGTCACTGTGCACTTTGAGGACGACGGCGCGATCTCCCTGGAGCTGCACATCGGCGTGGATCACGGCGTCAACATGAGCGCCGTCGCGCGGAGCATTATCAACGAGGTCAGCTATAAGCTGTCAAAATCCGCGGGCGTGCCCGTCCGCAGCGTCGACGTCTACATCGACACGATCATAGGATAAGAGGAACAGACACTTGAGAGATATGATAAATGCCGCGGCCTTCAAGGAGAGCATTCTGTGCGCCTACGCCGCGCTGCAGGCCAACATGCAGGCCATCAACGACCTGAACGTCTTCCCCGTACCGGACGGGGATACCGGCACCAACATGGGGCTGACCATGGAAAAGGCCGCCATGGAGCTCCGGAAAAACGATTTCCCCACCGTCAGCGCCGCCGCCGACTGTGTGGCCTCCGCGCTGCTGAGAGGCGCACGCGGCAACTCCGGCGTTATCCTGAGCCTGTTGTTTCGCGGGATCTCCAAAAAGCTCAAGGGCCTGCACGAGGCTGACGCGAAGAGCTTCGCCGCCGCGCTGCAGGATGGGGTGGAGGCCGCCTACAAGGCCGTCATGAAGCCTGCCGAGGGGACGATCCTCACGGTCTCGCGCCTTGCCGCCGAGGCCGCCGTGAAAACCGCCGAAAAGGACGCCGGACTCGAGAAGACCTTTGAGGCCGCGATCTTTGCCGGGGACGAGGCCCTGGCCGACACCATCAATCTCAACCCCGTGCTCAAAAAGGCCGGCGTCGTGGACGCGGGCGGCATGGGCTTTATGGTCATTCTCAAGGCGATGTTCGCCTCCCTGAAGGGCGAGGTCTTTGCGCCTGAGGATCAGATGCGGATCGAGGAGATTACGGAGAAGACATCCGGCGGCTATGACGCGCGGGAGAACATCACCTTCGCCTTCGACACGGTCTATATCGTGCGCAAGAAGACGCCCGACGTTGATCTTGAGCCGCTGCGCGCCTATCTCGATTCGATCGGCGACAGCCTCGTCATCAGCGACGACGACGAGATCTTCAAGGTGCATGTCCACACCGATACCCCGGGCGATGCGCTGACCGAGAGCCAGAAGTACGGCACGCTGGAAATCGCCAAGATCGAGAACATGGTCATCCAGGCCGATCAGAACGCGGCAGGGGAGAAGGTCATCAGCACCGACGATCTTGAAAAGATCGAAAAGGAGCTGGAGGATAAACAGGACGGCGAGCCGGAATATGCCGAGCCCGAAAAGCAGTTCGGCGCGGTGGTCGTGGCCGCGGGCGCCGGGATGCAGAAGCTCTTCCGCGAGCTGGGCGCCGACCGCGTCGTCACCGGCGGGCAGACCATGAACCCCTCCACCGACGATATCCTGCGGGAGATCAACCGCACCCCGGCGGAGACGGTCTTCGTCCTGCCGAACAACAAGAACATCATCATGGCGGCGGAGCAGGCGGGCGGGCTTGTGAAGGACAAGCGCGTCATCGTCATCCCCACCAAGACCGTGCCGCAGGGCATCTCGGCGCTGCTCAACTTCAACATCGACGAGAATGAGGAGCCCATCGTCGAGGCCATGAAGGAGGCCGCCGCGAACGTCCACACCGCCATGGTCACCTACGCCGCGCGCGACTCGGACTTCGACGGGCATGAGATCCACGCGGGCGAATACCTGGCCCTGCTGGACGGGGCGCTGCTGGGAAGCTGCGACAGCCAGGAGAGCCTGCTGCAGAAGCTGCGCGAGGCATTCGGACAGTACGACCCCTCCTTCCTCACCGTCTACTACGG
>CADAPH010000111.1 GCA_902789745.1 Oscillospiraceae bacterium
CACAGGCCGGATACTACAGTATCCTTGACCGGTACGAGTCTCTGCACTTATGCGGTTGAACCGCCGTGTACCGAACGGTACGCACGGTGGTGTGAGAGGAGGGGCTGACTCAGCCCCTCCTACTCGATTATCGTGATGAGCGTTGGTGCGATTGCCAGGTTATGACTACACAGTACCACGACGCATCCGGGATTCTTTACAGCTCGAAGTAGCGCCGGGCATTCCGGTAGCAGATCCCCTCAACGATGGTTTTCAGCGTCTCGAGGTCGTTGGAATATTCGCCGTTTTCCACCCAGCCGCCGATCAGGTCACAGAGAATGCGGCGGAAATACTCATGCCGCGCGTAACTGAGAAAGCTGCGGGAATCCGTGAGCATGCCCACGAAAGTGCAGAGCATGCCCTCATTGGCGAGACTGGTCAGCTGCTCCCGCATCCCGCTTTTATGGTCATTAAACCACCAGGCGCTGCCGTGCTGGAGCTTGCCGAAGCAGCCGCCCTGGAAGCAGGCCATGACGGTCTCGATCGCAGCGTTGTCGTTGGGGTTGAGCGAATAGAGGATGGTCTTCGGCAGCTCGTCCGTCTCGTCCAGAGTGTTTAAGAACGCGGCCAGATCCTTGACCGAGAACGGATCGCCGATGGAATCGATCCCCGCATCCGGGCCGAGCGCTTTGAAAACCCGGGAGGAATTGTCCCGGATCACGCCAAAGTGCAGCTGCATCACCACGCCGAGGCGATGATACTCCCTGCCCAGCGCAAGCAGCAGCGCGGTCTTAAACTGCTTCTGCTCCATCTCCGTGGGGATCTTGCCGGAGAGACGCTTTTGGAAGATCGCCTCAACCTCGGCATCTGTTGCGGGTACATAGGGCACAGCCTCCAAGCCGTGATCGGAGACCCGGCAGCCCAGAGAGACGAAGAACGAAAGCCGCTCCTTGAGCGTCTCCTCAAGCTGTGCAAAGCTTTGGATGTTCCCCAGGCGTTTCAAGTATTCCAGATAATCAGCCTTCTCAATGCCCAGCGCCTTGTCCGGGCGGTAGGAGGGCAGAACCTTCACGTCAAAGGACGGATCCCCGGCAAGCTTTTCGTGCCATTCCAGGCTGTCCGCCGGATCGTCGGTGGTACAGAGCGCTTTGACGTTTGATCCTGCGATCAGTTTGCGGGCGGACAGGCCCTTCAGCTTTTCATTGCAAAGCTGCCAAACCTCCTCCGCCGTCTCGCCGCTCAGGACGCCCTCATATCCGAAATAGTTTTTCAGTTCCAGATGGCTCCAATGGAACAGCGGGTTGCCGATGGCAAGGGAGATCGTCTCCGCCCACTTCTGAAACTTCTCCCGGTCAGGGGCATCGCCGGTAATGAACCGTTCATCCACGCCGACGGCGCGCATGAGCCGCCACTTGTAGTGGTCGCCGCCAAGCCACACCTGGGTGATATTTTCAAACCGCCGATCCTCGTAGATCTCCTGCGGGTTTAAGTGACAGTGGTAATCAATGATGGGCAGATCAGCGGCAAAGTCGTGATAGAGGTGCTTGGCCGTCTCGGTGGAGAGCAGGAAGTCCTTATCCATAAAAGACTTCATACACTTACCTCTTCACTCTTGCGCCCGCGCCGCCCATGATGGCCTCGACCTCGTTGAGAGACGCCATGGAGGTGTCGCCCGGCGTGGTCATAGCCAGCGCGCCGTGGGCCGCGCCGTAGTTGACGGCCTTCTCCGCGTCGCCCGTGGTCATCAGGCCGTAGACCAGACCGGAGGCAAAGGAGTCCCCGCCGCCCACGCGGTCCATGATCTCCAGGCCGTTAAACTCCTTGGACTGATAAATCTCCCCGTCCGCCCAGCAGATGGCCTTCCAATCGTTGACGGTGGCGGTCTTGACGGTGCGGAGCGTAGTTGCCACGACTTTGAAGTTGGGGTAAGTCTCGGCGGCCTTGCCGATCATCTTCTTGTAGCCCTCGATATTCAGCTCCTTGAGGTTTTCATCGTTGCCCTCGATCTCAAAGCCCAGGCAGGCGGTAAAGTCCTCCTCGTTTCCGATCATCACGTCCACATACTTTGCCACCTCGCGGTTGACCTCGCGCGCCTTCTCCAGCCCGCCGATGGCGCTCCACATGGAGGGGCGGTAGTTGAGGTCGTAGGAGATGACGGTGCCGTACTTTTTGGCGATCTTGCAAGCCTCGATCACGGTCTTGCAGCTCTGCTCGGAGAGGGCCGCGTAGATGCCGCCGGTATGCAGCCAGCGCACGCCCAGCTTGCCGAAGATGTACTCGAAGTCAAAATCCTCGGGCGTGGCCTGGGAGATGGCGGTGTTGGCCCGGTCGGAGCAGCCCACGGCGCCCCGGATGCCGAAGCCTCGCTCGGTGAAGTTGATGCCGTTGCGGCAGATGCGGCCGATACCGTCTGTCTTCTTCCAGTAGATCAGGTCGGTGCTGACGCCGCCCTGTTCGATGAAGTCCTTCATCAGCCTGCCGACTTCGTTGTCGGCAAAGGCGGTGATGACGGCGGTGTCCATGCCAAAGCACTTATGAAGGCCGCGGATGACGTTGTACTCGCCGCCGCCCTCCCAGGCGCGGAAGCTGCGGGCCGTGCGGATCCGCCCCTCGCCGGGGTCCAGACGCAGCATGATTTCCCCCAGGCTCACAGCATCAAAACGGCATTCTTCTCTCGGACGTAAATTCAGTTCCATGTTAAGCCCTCGCTTCCTTGACAATTTCTCTGGACTTTTTGCAGAGCTCCGTGATCTCGTCCCACTTTTGGTTGTCGATCAGATCGGCCGTGACCATATAGCTGCCGCCGCAGGCCGCGATGACCGGACTGGACAGGTACTCCTTCAGATTTTTCAGACTGATGCCGCCGGTGGGCATCACGTGGAACATGGGGAAAGGCGCTGAGAGTGCCTTGATCTTGGCAAGGCCCCCCGACTGCTCGGCGGGGAAAAATTTGATCACTTCCAGATTGTATTTGAGAGCCTGGTGATACTCGCTGGCGGTAGTGCAGCCGGGGAAAATGGGGATGCTCTTCTCCTGGGCATACTGGACCAACTCCGGGTCGAAGCCGGGCGTGACAATAAACTCGCCGCCCGCCGCGATGACAGCGTCGATCTGCTCGGTGCGCGTGACCGTTCCCGCGCCCACGATCATGTCGGAATTGGCTTCCTTCATAAGCTTGATGGCGATATCTGCCCCCGTAGCGCGGAAGGTGATCTCCGCCACCGGCACACCGCCCGCGCAGAGGGCCCTGCCGAGATCGGCAGCGTCTCGCTCCGGGTGGTTGAGCTTGATGACCGGCACCACGCCGATCTCAGAAATTTTCTGATTGAAAGCGTTCATTTTCTTCCTCCTTAAACGCCGCTGTAAGCGGAGAAACCGCCGTCGACGGGAATGGTCACACCGGTGATGAAGCCGGCAGCCTCGTTGTTGAGCAGGAACAGCAGCGCGCCGGAGAGCTCCTTGCTCTCGCCGAAGCGCCCCATGGGCGTGGCCGCCAGGATCTTGCCCGTGCGGGCCGTGGGAGTCCCGTCCTCGTTCCAGAGGAGCTTGGCGTTCTGGGCCGTGGAGAAGAAGCCCGGGGCAATCGCGTTGACGCGGATGCCCTGCCTGGAAAAGTGCACCGCCAGCCACTGGGTGAAGTTCGTCACCGCGGCCTTGGCCCCGGAATAGGCCGGGATCTTGGTCAGGGGGGTGAAGGCGTTCATGGAGCTGATGTTCAGAATGCAGCAGCCCTCGCGTCCCAGCATCTGTCGGGCGAAGGCCTGGGTGGGGATCAGGGTGCCGAGGAAGTTGAGGTTGAAAACGCTCTCCACGCCCTCCTCGTCCAGATCGAAGAAGCTCTTGGTGTCGCTGTCGATGTCACCGTCTTCATAGTATTCCTTGTCTGTGGTGGCCTTGGGATTGTTGCCGCCGGCGCCGTTGATGAGGATATCGCAGGGGCCGAGATCTGCCAGCACCTGCTCCGCCACGGCATAGGTCTGCGCCTTGTCCAGTACGTTGCAGCCATAAGCGATGGCAACGCCGCCCGCGGCGTTGATCTCGTCGGCGTATTTCTGCGCCTTCTCCTGGGTGCGGTTCAGAAGGGCCACCTTGGCGCCCGCGCGGGCCAGAACCTTCGCAAATTCAGAGCAGAGCACGCCGCCCGCGCCCGTGACCACGGCCACCTTGCCGCTCAGATCGGTATTCAGTACGTTTTTCTCCATGTCAGTTTTTCTCCTTATCCATCATATCCCAGGCGCCCAGCATGTACATGATGCCGAGGGCGCGGTCATACAGTCCGTAACCGGGGCGCACATTGCCCGGCTTCTCGTCCCAGAGGTGCCGCCCATGATCGGGGCGGATATAGCCCTCCCAACCGGCGTCGTGATAGGCACGCATAATATCGAGGATGCCGGTCTCGCCGTCGCAGTCCCGATGGCTGGCTTCGGAGAAGTCGCCGTTCGGAAAGTGCTTGACGTTGCGGATATGCGCGAAGGCGATGCGGTCGGCGTGTTTGCGGACGATCGCGGCCACGTCATTTGAAGGGTTGGCGTTGAGGCTGCCGGAGCAGAGCGTCAGGCAGTTGTACGGGTCGTCCACCATTTGCAGGAAGCGGTCTATACTTTCTGCGTCGATGAGCAGACGGGGCAGGCCGAAGATGTCCCAGGGGGGATCGTCCATGTGAACAGCCATTTTGATGCCGGTCTCATGGCACACGGGCATCAGTCTTTCGAGGAAGTACTTGAAATTGGCCCAAAGCTTTTCTTTGGTTACATCCTTGTACTTCTCAAACAGCTCGTCAAGCTTCGCCATGCGCTCCGGCTCCCAGCCGGGGAAGGTCATGTGATACTTCTCGGTGAAGCTCATCACATAATCGGCCATCTGCTTCGGGTCGTCCTGGATCATGTCCTTCTGGTAGTAGAGCGCCGTCGATCCGTCGCCGACGGGATGGAACAGGTCGCTGCGGGTCCAGTCGAAGATGGGCATGAAATTGTAGCAGATGACCTTCACGCCGAAGGGGGCGAGGTTGCGGATGGTCTGGATGTAGTTGTCGATGTAAGCGTCTCTTGAAGGCAGGCCGATTTTGATGTCGTCATGCACGTTCACGCTTTCGACTACGTCGCCGTTGAAGCCCGCGGCGGTAATCTGATCTATCACCTTTTTGATCTCTTCGGGCTGCCAGATCTCGCCGGGCATCTTATCGTGCAGCGCCCAGACGATGGTGCTCACCCCCGGTATCTGCCGGATATCCGACAGCTTGATTTTGTCATTCCCTTCGCCGTACCAGCGAAAGCCCATTTGCATCGGCATGGAATATCCTCCTTATTTCTGAAGACCGACATATTCTATATCACATTATAATTCGCAAAAAAGTCTCGTTTCCTTGTATGCTCTGAACGCCATACAAACCGCGGCCACAACGGAGAGTGCATCGGCGGCTGTGTGCGCGGCGGCGATCCCCGTCAGCCCCATCCATGCGTGGAGCAGATAAAGCAGCGGGATCAGCAAAAGCCCCTGCCGCAACACGGAAGCCAGCGTGGCCTGGAAGGCGTGACCCGTTGCCTGCAGGAAGTTGGTGCTGAGATAGTAGAACCCGAGGAGCGGACTGACCGCGATGAGCCAGATCATGAGGCTGCCGCCGAGCGCAAGGTTTGTCGGATCCTGTAAAAAAAGCTTTAGCAGCGCTACGCGTCCGAAGAAGCAACCGACCGCAGAGAGCAGGCCGAAAGAAAAGCTCAGCAGCGCGGTCTTTCCCAGCGTTTCACGCAGCCGGTCACGGGCCTTCGCCCCGTAAGTGTAGGACAGCAGGGGCGACACACCCATACAGATCCCCATCTGCACCATGGTGATCACCATCACCGAACGCCCCGCGGCGGCCATGGCCGCGATCGCGCCGGAGCCGTAGCTATGTAGAAGCCGATTGGAAAAGGTGGAGGCCAAACCCGAGAGGATGCTGCTCGCACCGTTGGGAAGGCCTGTTGCCAGGACAGACGGGAGCCGGGGCAGCATGCCGCGCGCACAGGCTGGAGAGAGCCGAACGACCGCACAGTTTCCGCGGATCGATCGGACGAGCAGTAGGGAAGCCGCCAAATTGCCGATCACCGTTGCCAGTGCCGCGCCGCTGACGCCCATATGAAGGGCCAGGATGAACAAGGGGTCCAACACCAGATTTGTCACCGTCCCGGCCATGTGGCTCATCATGCCGGGGATAATGACACCCTCGGCACGGACGATGGACGCTGTCGAGACAGAAAACAGCATCAGCGGCGATCCGATCGCGAGGATACGCAGATAGCGGACGGAATAAGTTAGCAGATCTTCCGTCGCGCCGAGGATATGCAGGGCAGGGGTGGAGAAAAGCAAAAGAAGAACGGCAAAGACGAGTCCGAAGCCAAGTGCCGTCCAGACGCATAGGCTGGCCAACGACGAGGCCTTTTCCCGCTCCCCTGCGCCGAGGGTGCGCGCGATCAGCGTGCAGCCGCCCGCGCCGATGGTCGTCGCCACTGCATTGGCCACGCTGAAAACAGGACCGACCACCGCCACGGCTGCGACCTGAGTGTCGTCACCCAGCATGGCAATGAAAAACATGTCTGCCAGGTTGTAAACGACCATGACCAGAATGGTCAGAACAGAGGGAATCACCAGGCTCCAGATCGCCGTCCAGACCGGCTTGTCCCGATATAAAGTCTCGTTCTCCACATCCTCACCCCCTTTTTTGCAAAAAGCGTCAATTTACTTCGTATAAGTTCCAAGGAAGGCAAGGCTCTCCTTGGGCGTGCGCATCTGTGTGGCGCGGTCGACGGCGATGAGGCCGAAGGTCATGGAAAAGCCCTTCTGCCACTCGAAGTTGTCCATCAGGCTCCAGTACATATAGCCCTTGACGGGGATGCCATCTTTGACGCAGCTCTCCACACCGGCAAGCGCGCGGCGGATAAACTCCACCCGGCGGCTGTCGTCTGAGACGGCCACGCCGTTTTCAGTCACGATCAGATCGCCCTTGAAATCCTCATGCACCCTGCGGATCACGTGCTCCAGCGCCTCCGGATAGAACTCATAATCCATCTGCGTCAGTTCCGCTCCCTCCGGACAGGGCAGCTGCCCCTCCGGGCCGTACTGGGTACGGGTGTAGTTCTGCACGCCGAGGAAATCGTCACCCTGGATAAAGGGCAGATAGTGGCGGAATTCCTCATCCCAGGCGTCCTCGGCAAACTTCTCCCCGCCGGGAAGCGCCTGCAGATCGTGCATGGAGAGGGTGATGCCGACTTTGATCTCGGGATAGAGCGCCTTAATCGCCTCCTTCGCCGCCTGATGGGCGCGGAACACCAGTGCGTCGCCCTCCGGCGTGCGGGAAGAGACAAAGACCTGGGGCTGGGGCGTGCCGAAAACCTGGGCGTTTTCCATGGCGGCAAACTTCATGTTCTCCATCATCTTTTCAAAGTTCATGCCCACCTGCACTGTTCCTTCGGCGCTTTTGGCCTTTGCCGCCTGCTGGGCCATGAGCTGGAAGCGTTTGGCGATGGCGGCCAGCTGCAGACCTATGTTGGCCTCGTTGATGGTGCAGATGTAGTGAAGCTCTGCTCCCAGCTTTTCCGTCACATAGGCCGCGTAGCGGCGGAAGTACTCGATGGTGCTCTCGGCCTCCCAGCCGCCCTTACGGATCAGCCACACAGGACTGGTAAAGTGCATCAGGGTCACGATGGGCTCCACGCC
>CADAPH010000112.1 GCA_902789745.1 Oscillospiraceae bacterium
GGGCGCGTCCAGCGTGTAGGCAATATAGTCCAGCGCGTCCATCAAGTCGCTCTCCGCCAGCGGCAAATAAACGATCTTATGCACGCTTTTGCTCCTCCGTACCGCTCAGAAACGCACGCGCTTTCGCCATAACGTCCGCGTGGCTCAAACGCTCGGTCGTGCTGGCCGCCTGCAGCTCCGCCTCACGCAGCTTGTCATAGACCATGCTGTCATAGCGGTTCTGCTCATAGCTCTCCATGCTCATGACAACGATAGAGCCGACGCCGTTCTTGGTCAGGAAGATCGGCTCACCGCTGAGCTGAGCGTCTTTGGTAATCTCAGCGAAATGATTTCTCAGATCGGAAACAGGACGAATGTTCGGCATCTCGCCACCTCCTTGCTTAGCGTTATTATATGCATAATTACGCTAATTGTCAACGGTGGAAATTAGCGGCGCTAAAAGACATATTTGCCAGACTTAGAGCATTTTTCAAGCAAAGATGCTTTCTTCCAAAGACGATGCGTATGCTTCGTTGCGCTTCAAAGGAGGATTCTCGCAAAAAAGCAAGGAATTATCTATTGATTTACTCCTGATGCGAAAATATAATAATCATAGGCAAACGTTTTCATCCAAAAAGAGAAAGGGTAAGAGTGCTTTTTATGGAGTTGCAAAATGAAATCGATTTAGATCTTTGGAAGGCAGTTAGTAAAAAATATGAGGTTGAGGATTATTCTGGCGCTATTATTGATGCCTTTTTATCGCTAACTGAAACAATAAGAGATAAGAGTGGACTTGAAGGTGACGGATCAAGCTTAGTCGGCCAAGCGTTTGGTGGTAACAATCCAAAAATAAAGCTAAATAAGCTGCAAACAGATTCAGAAAGAGACATTCAACGCGGAAGTTTAGACTTATTAAAAGGCCTATATACAAGTATCCGGAATCCTCGTCACCATGATATTTCCAACGATAATAAAGCAACCGCAGATTCTATAATCTGTTTTGTCGATTATCTGCTCAAAATAATCGACAACTCAAAGCAATGCTTTGATGAACGCGAGTTTCTCGCTCGTGTATTTGATAAATATTACGTTAAAACCAATGAATATTCAAAGCTCCTTGTAAATGAGATTCCTACCCGCCAGAGAGCCAATATCGCTATTTCCGTTGTTATGAAACGCAATGAGGGAAATCTCAATGCTTTAGCATCGTTTATGAGCGCCCTCTTTGAGAAAATGGAAGAAGTTGAGAAAGTACGGGTCTGTAGAGTAATAGGCGATGAATTAAAGACAACTACTGATAATAAAGACATCTGTGCGCTAATATGTATGTGCCCAGGCACATACTGGACATATCTTGATGAGGCTGTTCGTCTCCGCACAGAAGCAATTGTTTTTAGTGATTTTGAAAACGCCAGATTCAATTCCAAAAATTCAAAATTCGGAGCAGCCGGTTGGCTTTCTGCTTGGATAACCACTGATCACCTTATGCGGTTTAATCAATTAGCTAAATGGACTCGTCAGGCGATTGCCATGCTTGAGAGTGGAGATGCCGACACAACTGCATTCATTCATAAATTTTTCTGGAACAAAATCTGCCGTGCTAACAGAGATGAAATAACTTGGCCATTACAGCAGTTTTTTTCAGAAGCGCTGGATGAAAATGACGAGGACAGAATAGATCTCTTAGAGAGAGAAATAAAATGGGATCATGATCATCCTTGGTGGAGTGTATTTGAAAAACAGCTCAAGGCTCATCCCGAGATACAATATGAGGAATTGCCCTTTTAATTTGCGAACATTGTCTATTTACTGCTGCCTTTGGGAAAGGTAAGATGTCCTGATTTCTCTTATGTAGTATAAACCAAGGGGGCCCTTGATAGGTTTTTGCTGAAGAAAAAGCAAAAAAGAAACGGCAAATGAAATGCTTATATGGGTCTTAGGGGTGCCCCCTAACAAGGGCGTTTGTGTTTAACAAATGCCATACTTGCTTAACACGGTGCGTATTTTCTCCTTTTGTCGCATGAAAAGAGAAAACTTGTCTCACGGTGAGACACATTTGTGCCTTTCAGACTTCGGGTTTTGGCGCGGAGATTAGCAGCAATGATAGATAGATGGATAGATCCCTCAGTATAATTCTATCAGTTTCTTTCTATCAGTCTTATTAGGGCATAAGTTTTTGGCTTCTTGATGTAAAAGATTTTAACCTCCAGACTTCGGGAAAGCGGAAGTCTAGAAGTTTCCTTTTGGGAAGTCTAGAAGTCCGGTTCAAGCACAAAATTGCAGGACATAGATCCGATCCGGCTTGCCCTGGCCCTGCTTCTTGCGCTCGATCAAACCGATCCGTTCCAGCTCCGAAAGCAGCTTCCCGGCGGTGACACGGCTGCAGCCGAAGTCCTCGCAGATCTCTGCGACGGCGTAATACACATACGTCCGGCCTTCCCCGTCTCGCCAGCCGTTCCTGACGGACAGGCTCACGCGGTCGAGAAGCAGGGCAAACAGCAGCTTCCCAGCGGGCGACAGTGGGCGATATTCCGTCCCTTTGACAAGCTGTCGGGGAACCCGGTAAAAAGGAAAGCCCTCGCTTTGAGGGCACAAATCCGTCATAAAACCTCCATATGCAGCAAGAGCGCAGCTTAACCGCCGCGCTCTTGTTGCTTTTCCGTATTCTCGCTTTCTGTGACTATGTATTTCGTGTGAGGAAACGCCTGGTTTTCGGTGGGTATCATGTTGATACTGACACATGCGTCACCGCGCCGACGAGCTTGCCGTCCTGCAGGATGGGGCTGCCGCTCATGCCCTGGACGATGCCGCCCGTGAGCGCGAGCAGCGTCGGATCGGTCACCTCGAGCAGGACGTGCTCGCTGCCGCCCTCGCGATAAATGCGGCTGATCTCCACGGCGTACTCCCGCGTCTCGCGCCCCTCGCAGGTGCAGAGGATCTGCGCCGGGCCGACGCGCAGCTCGCCCGTCTCCCGCGTCACACCGGCGGCGCCGCCGTTGAGGTGCCCGTAGATGCCGCTGGGGCAGTTGCGCTCGACGCTGCCGAGGCTCGCCGTGCCCTCCGTGAGTCCGTTGAGCTCGCCCGGCGCGCCCGCGCTGCCCTTCGTCACCGAGACGATCTCCGCCTCACGGATCCAGCCCGCCGAGAGCGGGATTGACGCGCCGGTGTCCGCGTCGGAGATCCCGTGGCCGAGCGCGCCGTACACGCCCGTAACCGGATCATAGAAGGTGAGCGTGCCGACGCCGCTCACGCGGTCGCGCAGCCACATCCCGAGCATCCACGCGCCGTCCGCCGAGTACGCAGGCGCGACGCGAAAGGAGAGCTCGCGCCCGCCGCGCTGCACCGAAAGCGCCAGCTCCGCGCCGCCCGAGGCCGTCACCGCCTCGAGCAGTGCGGAGGCGTCCCGCAGCGGCGTCCCGTTCACCGCCGTGATGAAATCCCCGGCCTCGAGGCCCGCGTCCTCCGCCGGGCTGCGCTCGCCCTCCGCGGTCTGCACGTGCGACACGCCCGCCACCAGCACGCCCGCGGCCTCGATCTCGATCCCTACGGCCTGCCCGCCCACTGCGAGCTCCTGCGCCGCGGCCGACGGGCTCAGCACGCCGCCCAGCAGCAGAAAGCAGAGCAGCACCGTTCCGCTTCTTTTCATAAAAAAATCCCTCCCGCACATACTGTCTGTTATATAAAGCGCAAAACGCGGCGAAATCCCTCGCGCTCTGCGCGTCGCACAAGAGCAGTATGCGCACCGAGCTGCGATTTAGCGGTGGCAGTTTTCGTCAGAGCGGCGGAGCGCCGCCGCAGCGCCGAAAACGCAGATTGGAAAAAGCTGGATGCGCGCTTTCTTTGACGCATACGGCGTTCGGGCGATTGAAATTCCCGCAGAGATATGATAAAGTAATTTATATGCCAGTTTTATCTTGAATCAAACCGCAGCATTTCCATGGCATATCAAGAACGATTTGATTGCCGTTTCGCTCGCCCTTTGACGGGGCAGCCGCGAAACATGGCAAAATTGCGCCACAAAAATTCAAGAATTGATGGGGGGAGCAACAATAAAAATCGACAAATCGACCGACAGCTCAACGGGGGAACAGATATGAGATCAATCCGGGATATTTATAAGATCGGGCGCGGGCCGTCCAGCTCGCATACGATGGGGCCGGAGGCGGCCTCCCGCCTGTTCCGGGGGGAGCATCCCGAGGCGGAGCGCTTCCGCGTGGTGCTCTACGGCTCCCTCTCCAAAACCGGCAGGGGCCACGGGACCGACAGAGCCATCATGGCGGCCATGGAGCCGCTGCCCACCGAGGTGGAATTCTCCGCCGAGGAGCCCGAGAACATGAAGCACCCCAACACCATGGACCTCTTCGCCTATGCCGGGGGAGAGGAGACCGGGCGCATGCGGGTGTACAGCATCGGGGGCGGCGACATCGCCGTTGAGGGGCGCGAGCGCGAGGACAAGCATGAAGGGGAAATCTATCTGGAGAACTCCTTCGCGGAGATCCGGCAGTTCTGCGAGTACCGCTACATCGACCTGGTGGAGTACATCAGCATCAACGAGGGGGACGAGATCTGGGAGTATCTCGCCACCGTTTGGGAGACCATGCAGCGCGCCGTCGAGGCAGGACTCAGCAAGGAAGGCATTCTCCCCGGCGGGCTCAAGATCGAGCGCAAGGCCAAGCGCCTCTACAATAAAGTTCTGGAGACTGCCCACCCCGAGGTGCTCGAGTGCCAAAAGGTCTGCTCCTACGCCTTCGCCGTCGGCGAGGAGAACGCGGACAACGGCGTGATCGTCACCGCACCCACCTGCGGCGCGAGCGGCGTGCTGCCCGCGGTGCTGTACTATCTGCGGCAGAAGCGCAAGGTCACCGACGAGCAGATCATCCATGCGCTGGGCGTGGCGGGGCTCTTCGGGGAGCTGGCCAAGAAAAACGCCTCCGTCTCCGGCGCGGAGTGCGGCTGCCAGGCGGAGGTCGGCGTGGCCTGCGCAATGGCGGCGGCCGCCGCGGGCTATATCTTCGGCTATGAGCTCAACCAGATCGAGTACTCCGCGGAGATCGCCCTGGAGCATCACCTCGGATTGACCTGCGACCCGATCTGCGGCCTGGTGCAGGTGCCCTGCATTGAGCGCAACGCCGTCGCGGCTATGCGCGCGCTCAACTCCGCCAACCTCGCCTTCTTCCTCGAGGGCACGCGCCGCATCAGCTACGACATGGTCATCAAGAGCATGTACCGCACGGGGTTGGACATGAACCAGCGCTACCGCGAGACCGCCGAGGGCGGCATCGCCGCGGCCTTCGCGCGCCGCGGCGGCCGGCGCAGCGGATAAGCAGCCGCGCCGAAAAAAGAGGATATAACAGGGTCTGCTGCAAGATAAGGATGAGCGCGTAATGAGTTCGCAGGGGCGGCGGCTGTGCCCCGCCCGGCGGCGCAACAGTATACACATAAGAATGTTCGGCGAATTCGCAGATTGTACGAATACGCCGAACATTTTTGCCGATATTGCAGCTTGATGCAGCCGGGAGGGCGCAAGGCCATCCCCTGCGATGCAGCCAGGGTTTTCGCATCTTGCAGCAGTCCCTGCTGCTTGCCGGGAAGAAGACGCAGCCGGTGCATCGACCGCAAGCGGCTTGCTTTTTTCCCGGCATGGCGTATAATAATGATTATATGATGGCGAAAAGCCAAAAAGCTTTTCGCCGCGCGGCTTTGCCGCGCAGCAAAACAGCACGGCTGTTTTGCCATATACTCATTGCGCTGCCAAGCCTGTCGTTTGGCAGCGAAATCAATCGAACGCTCGATTGATTTCGCCATCCGATGGTCATTATAATGATTATATGATGGCGAAAAGCCAAAAAGCTTTTCGCCGCGCGGCTTTGCCGCGCCGTCATGATATGAAGACAAAGCATTTTCCTGTTCAGGGAGGTTCCGCATGGATAAGCTCAACGTCTGTCTGATCAACGATTCCTTCCCCCCTGCCATCGACGGGGTGGCCAACGCCGTGGTGAACTACGGCAGCATCATCAACCGCGAGCTGGGGCAGGCCACGGTCGTGACGCCCTTCTACCCGGACGCGGACGATTCCGCCTTTCCCTTCCCGGTCGTGCGCTATCCGAGCCTGGACATGACCAAGTTCGTCGGCTACCGCGCGGGCATGCCCTTCTCTCCGGAGCTCATGGAGACGCTCACGCAGGGGAAGTTCGACATCATCCACAGCCATTGCCCGATCACCTCCACGATGGTCGCCCGCTCGCTGCGCGAGACCATCCGCGTGCCGGTGGTGTTCACCTATCACACGAAATTTGACATCGACATCGCCAACGCAATCAGCTCCAGGCGCCTGCAGAGCGAGGCCGCCCGGCTCCTGGTGGAGAATATCGCCGCCTGCGACGAGGTCTGGACCGTCTCCAACGGCGCCGGCGAGAACCTGCGCAAGCTCGGCTTCGCGGGCGAATACCGCGTCATGCCCAACGGGGTGGACTTTCCGCGCGGCCGCGTGGACGAGGCGCAGATCGCCGCCGTCACCGCGGGCTATGATTTCCCGGCGGGCGTGCCTGTCTTCCTCTTTGTGGGGCGCATGATGTGGTACAAGGGCATCCGCATCATTCTCGACGCGCTCAAGCTCCTCGACGAGGCCGGCGAGGATTTCCGCATGGTCTTCATCGGAGGCGGCGGCGACCGGCAGGAGATCATCGCCTGCTCCGAGGAGCTCGGCCTGCAGAAGAAGGTGTTCTTCTCCGAGCCGATCCGCGACCGCGAGAAGATCCGCGCCTGGTACTGCCGGGCGGATCTCTTCCTCTTCCCCTCCACCTTCGACACCAACGGCCTCGTCGTGCGCGAGGCGGCGGCCTGCGCGCTGGGCAGCGTGCTCGTGGCAGGCAGCTGCGCCGCGGAGGACATCGCGGACGGGCGCAGCGGCTTCCTCATCGAGGAGAACGCGGCCTCCATGGCGGCGAAGCTCCGCGAGCTGATCGCCCACCCCGCGGCCATGGCCGAGGTCGGCCGGCACGCGCAGGAGGATATCTACATCTCCTGGGAGGAGGCCGTGCGCCGCGCCTATGAGCGCTACGGCGTCGTCATCGACAATTTCCGCGCCGGACGCTATCTCGCGCACGAATCCCTCTCGGACGAGTTCTTCCGCGGCATGGCCTCGACGCTCGAGCAGATCGGCAGACGCCGCGCTCTGAACCGCAGGACCCTGGAGGCGGGCCGCGCGGCCTACGCGCAGTTCGTCAATGAGATGAACGAGGGCTACGAGCGCCTGGTCTCCGACATGAACGAGGAGCATGAACGCCTGATCTCCGATCTGAACGAGGAGCACGAGCGGCTCAGGAGCGAGGTCAACAGGACGCTCGAGGACTTTTACTCTCTGCTCGACCGCTTCCTCTGAACCGGAGTCCCATCTGCAGACCTCAGGGTCTGCCGGGGGAGCGCTGAGACTGTCAAAAAACCTTTACTGAAATGTCAAATGACAGAGCAGCGGGGGAGCTCGAGGGGGCAAGGCCCGCCTCGAGTACAACAGCCCGCCGCCCGAAAAGGCTTGCATCAAGGCTTTTCGGAAACAGCTTTTTACCGGAAGGAAAAATACCCGGCGCTTCAGCGCTTTGCCGCTTCACTCGCCCCTGTATTTTCGCCGCGTGGCAAGCCCGCCGCGGATATGCCGCTCGGCCTTGTTGAGGTCGAGCAGCTTTCTGACCTCGGCATAGAGTGCCGGGCGGCAGGACGGCAGACGCTCGGTGAGATCCTTGTGCACCGTGGACTTGCTGACGCCGAATTTCGCGGCTGCGGCGCGGACGGTGCTTTTGTGCTCGATGATATACGC
Source organism: Oscillospiraceae bacterium (assembly GCA_902789745.1). Classification (GTDB taxonomy): domain Bacteria; phylum Bacillota; class Clostridia; order Oscillospirales; family Oscillospiraceae; genus Limivicinus. Next base: position 7,793 of record CADAPH010000112.1, read on the forward strand.
GGCCAGATCGCAGGCGCGTTCCTCTATACTGCTATGCAATCACACCACTCCCATAATGATTATATGATGGCGAAAAGCCAAAAAGCTTTTCGCCGCGCGGCTTTGCCGCGCAGCGAAACAGCAGGGCTGTTTTGCCATATACGCATTGCAATATAACAACGCGGCGGGGCTCCCGGAAGGGAAGCCCCGCCGCGTCTCTCTTGCTGCATGTATATGAGCGGGGGAGGGGGGATATGAAAAAGCCCCGGCCGCAGCGCGGCGCGGGGCATGGCAATCAAACGGGGGGGAAAACGGCCTTTAATCTGCCGGGAGGAAGCAGCCTGCTCCGGCGCAGGAGGCTGTTTTACGTGCTCTCTCCGCTCTTCCTGGCGCGCTGCTCCAGCTCCTCCGCGTACTCGCGCAGCATCTGCTCGAGCAGGCTCTTGACAAAGTGGTTTACCTCGGGCTTGTGATAGATGCTGCGGTCAAGCGTCAGCAACTCCTGCAGCTGCAGGCGCGTGATATCCGTGAGCGTCTTTGCGCCGGTCGAGGAGAGGGTGTCGAAAAACTCGTCGATAAAGGCCGCGCGCGTGTCGCGGTCCATGTCCTGCAGGACCTTGTGCATGGCGTCCTCAAAGGCGTGGGTGCCGCGGCTGAAGTCCTCGCAGCGCAGAAAGTGCGGGCCCATGACGCGCCACTGGAAGCCGTTGTGCGCCATCGGGCCGGACTTCTGGCTGTCCACGATGCAGACCTCCTTCTCGCGCGGGAGCAGCACGCCCACGGTGGAGTGCTGCGGCAGGATCGTGCGGAGCTTCGGGCGGATGCGCCGGTAGCCCTCGCGCTCAAAGAAGTCGCCCATGAAGCCGGGACCGTCGAAATTATACACGGCCGTGATGCGCTCCTGCAGCGCCTCCTCCGCCATGGCCGCGGCATAGACCGCGAGGTTGCCGCCCTTGGAATGGCCGCCGAGGATCAGCGGGCCGGGAAAGGCTTCTGCCGCCCAATGGAGATAGTCCAGCGCGTCCTGCTGCGCCGGGATCACGTCCGAGATCACCAGGAGGAAGTTTTCCTTCCAGCCATGGATCGTGTCGTCCGTGCCGCGGAAGCTGAGATAGACGCCGCCCTCCGGCAGCAGGATGGAGACGGCGGAGAACTGCTCGGTTTTGCCCTCGTCCAGCCGCTGACGGAAGCCTGCGAGGCGCAGCTCGTGATAGCGCGGGTATCCCGGCAGCTTTTGCAGCGTCGGCCCGAGCTCTGGCGAGGAGATGGCCCCGAAGTAGTTTCCGTCCTGCCCCGGCCGGGAGAAATACGCGCGGATCGCCTCCCCGATCGGGACAGACTCCGCGTCCTCCGGCACGATCCCGCTCAGATCCGGGTAGCTGAGCTGGGAAAAGAGGTAGCTGTCCACCTCGTTGAAGGGATCTGCCGCAAAGCGCAGGTCGCCGCGCCAGTCCAGATAGTCGAGTATTGTTGCCATTGCCGGCCCTCCTTACAATGTTGATGGGATCGGCTCCCCTGTCATCGGGGCAGCCGCTGTTTTGCAAATTGATAAAAGCGCTCGCCGGCGGGAGAGCGCTCTCCCTTTGCGGGTACCGCGACGCCAATCTCAAGCTCGCAGAGGGGCTCCGTCGGCAGCACGGCGATCCCGCTGAGATCCAGGCCGCTGCAGAGGATGCGGTTGCAGAGGCTCACGCCCAGGCCCGCGGCGACGAGCGCGCGGGTGGCGTTGATGTCGATGGAGCGGTATTTTGCCCGCGGTGAGAGGCCGCAGGCGCGAAAAGCGCGGGCGTTGTCGGTCTCCTGGTCGGGATAGGTGTCGATATAGGCGTCCTGCTCAAAGCGCGCGAGGGGATAGGCCGTCTCCGCGGCGCAGGGGTGCGCGGCGGGCAGCCAGGCCACCAGCGGATCGCGCAGCAGGGGGAGGAACTCCGCGTCGCTCTCCCGGCGGCTGACGATACAGAAATCCAGCTTATGCGCGGCGAGCAGCTCGTAGAATTCGCTGCTGCTGCCCATCAGAAAACGCACTTCGACGCCGGGGAAGCGCGCGGAGAACTGCGCGATGGTACCGGCCAACCAGTCGTAGTAGGCGCCGTATGCGCTGCCGACGCGCACCTCGCCCGTCTCCAGGCCGCGCAGAGAGGCCGTCTGCGCCTCATACAGGCCGCCGATCCGCGCCAGCTCCCGAAGCTTCGGCAGCAGCGCCTCGCATTCCGCCGTCGGCACAACGCCGGCGCGGCTGCGCACCAACAGGGGAAAGCCGGCCTCCGCCTCCATGGCCGCGATCATGCGGCTCATGCCGGAGGGCGTGTAGCCCAGTCGCTCCGCCGCCGCGGATAAGCTCCCGCTCTCCAGCACGCACAGCAGCGCGGCGCATTTTTCGGTATCCATGCCCTGCCCTCCGCTTGACGTTTTATCAAAGAATACTTGATTTTTTGTCGCTTTACGCAAGTATAATACGGCGCTATACTGCTGTCAAGCAAGCAAATCGGATCGGAGGACGAATCATGAAGACAAAAGACTTCCTTCCCGGAGGGGCGGAGCTGCTGCTCGCGGGGGTGATCGTCGCGCGGGCGACCAGCTACCTGTTTTCCAAACTGATCCTGGAGGGGATGGGCCTGTATAACCTGCTGGCCCTGCGCTTTTCGCTGGCCTTCCTGCTGCTGGTCGCCCTGTTTTTCCGCCGCCTGCGCGGGATCGACCGCAAGACGCTGCGCGCGCTGCTCATCCTTGTCGGCCTCGTCCTGGGGGCGCGCCGGAAGCGTCTCGAGAAAAGAACAGCCTGAGCCTGCGCCGCGCCTTGAAGGGGGCGCGGCGCTCGCGCTTCACCGCCGCCGTGGGGGTGGTCGAGCAGACGCTCGCACTTCACCGCCGCCGTGAGGGTGGTCGAGCAGACGCCCGCGCTCCACCGCCGCCGCGGGGGTGGTCGAGCAGACGATCGCACTTCACCGCCGCCGTGAGGGTGGTCGAGCGGCCGGACTGCGAGAAAAGCAGGAAATATACAATAGACATAAGAGTTTTGATGATGAAAGGACGCCGTCTTTCCCGACGGCGTCCTTTTTGCGCGCTTTGGGTCAGTTCAAAAAAATTCTCCCCGCGCGATACATTTTTCTTGTGCTCGGCGGAATTATCCTTTATAATCGTTCAGTCAGCAGTTTTCACCATCATAAAATCATTATTATTCGGAAGGAGAATACCCATGGAGAGAGTTATTCACATCACCGGGATGGGCTGCGCGCGCTGCGAAGCGAAGGTCAGAGACGCACTGGCGGCCGTCGCGGGTGTTTCCAAGGTCGTGGTCAGCCGAGTGGCCGAACAGGCCGTCGTCCTGCATGACGGCAGCGTCGCCGACGAGCAGCTTCTTGCCGCGCTTTCCGGTCTGAGCTACACGGTCGGGGACGTGCGGGACGGCAATTTCCGCCCCGAGAGCATGCCGCGCATCACTACGCCCGAGCTGGCGCAGGCCTTCATCGAGGCGCAGGTTGACCTGCTGCAGAAGCAGATCGGCGACGGCAACGTTCTGCTCGCGCTCTCCGGCGGGGTTGACTCCTCCGTTGTGGCCGCCCTGCTCATCAAGGCCGTCGGCAGACAGCTCACCGCCATCCACGTCAATCACGGCCTCATGCGCAAGGGCGAGAGCCAGCAGGTGATCGACGTGTTCCAGAAGCAGCTCGGCGCGAACCTCATCTATATCGACGCCACCGACCGCTTCCTCGACAAGCTCGCCGGCGTGGCCGAGCCCGAGCGCAAGCGCAAGATCATCGGCGCGGAGTTCATCTCCGTGTTCGACGAGGAGGCCGCCAAGCTCAGCGGCATCGGCTTCCTCGGCCAGGGCACCATTTATCCCGACATCCTCGAGAGCAACGACGGTATCAAGGCGCATCACAACGTCGGCGGTCTGCCCGAGGAAGTGAAGCTCGAGCTCGTTGAGCCGCTGAAGCTCCTCTTCAAGGACGAGGTACGCATGGTCGGCGCAGCCCTGGGTCTGCCCGAGTCCATGGTCAACCGTCAGCCCTTCCCGGGCCCCGGCCTGGGCGTGCGCTGCGTCGGCGCCATTACGCGCGACCGTCTGGAGGCCGTGCGCGAGTCCGACGCCATCCTCCGCGAGGAGTTTGACAAGGCCGGGCTGAACAAGAGCGTCTGGCAGTATTTCACCGTCGTGCCCGATTTCAAGGCCACCGGCGTCAAGGGCGGCAAGCGCGCCTTTGAGTGGGTCTGCATCATCCGCGCCATCAACACCCGCGACGCGATGTCCGCCACCATCGAGCGTCTGGACTGGGCGCTGCTCGAGCACATCGCCGAGCGCATCACCCACGAGGTCCCCGGCATCACCCGCGTCCTCTACGACGTGACGAACAAGCCCACCGCCACGATCGAATACGAATGACGCTCGAAACGGCGAAAACCCGCATGAATACAGGCTTTTTTGCCCGTCCATACTGCTCTTGATACTGGATTGATACTATTTGTGTCCGCCCGGTATTCTCAAGAGAAAAATCCCAAAAGGACAAGCAAAACCGCCCTGCTGAACGACAAATTCAGCAGGGCGGTTTTTTTGCTTGTCTTATTTATTTTTCCGCCAAGGGATATAATATTCGCTTTCCAGGCCATCGTCGCAGGTATGGGGCCAGTTGAGTTTCCATTCAAAATACTCTTCCCTGGTGATCTCCCCGGCGTGTAACTCCTGCTGACGAAAAAGCCATTCCCGCATGAACTCGTCCACAAGGCCATACTGGAAGTACATACCCACGGGAGGGTGTGCGGGCCAGTCATCGCTATCATTGTACCGTACAGCGGTATCATCAGCGGCCCCTGCTCTGCCCGGATTGCGGACAAGTTGGAACAGGCGGATAGCGCCAGGGCTGTCCTCGTCCAGCCAGAAGAATGTCCGCATGAAGTCCTCGGCAGAGCCGGGGGCGATGGTGTAGAAGTTCTGGCGGTCTACCCGCAGCGCCTCGGCCATCTTGTCCAGCAGTTCCCGTTTCGGAACACGGTAATTCGTCTCATACTGGGCGATCCGGTTGTCCGCTCCCTTTTCCTCAAAGCCGATAGCAAGCCCCAATTCCTTTTGTGTCATGCCTCGAAAGGTGCGGATTTTCTTTATCTTGTCTCCGACTGTCATAATATCCCACCGCCTTTGCCAATAGTATAGCGCAAAAAAGCGAAAGATGCAAGATAATCTTTAACAAAAATGCGAAATAAATTCTTGACATTAACACTTATGTTAATGTATAATGAAGATGGTGACATTAACATATTTGCGAAACTAAAATAAGGAGGTGCTGACCATGGAAAAGGAGCTGTTTGTGAGAGCAGAGGAGGTCGCCAGGGAGCTGGGCATTTCCAAGCCCTACGCCTACAAGCTGGTGCGGGAGATGAACGAGGAGCTGAAGAAAAAAGGCTTTCTCACCATTCCCGGACGGGTAAGCAGGCGCTACTTCGAGGAAAAATTCTATGGGCTGCGGGACAGACAATAAGGAGGGAACCACAATGCCGGCATACAAAGACAAGGCAAAGGGCACATGGTATGCGTCCTTTTACTACGAGGACTGGACGGGCAAGAAAGTAAAGAAAATGAAACGGGGCTACAACAGACCGCCGACCTGGAAATGACCTTTGAAAACTTCGTGGCTGTCTATGTGGCGGACATGAAAGGCCGTATCAAGGAAAACACCTGGGGGACGAAAGAGCATATCCTCTACAAGAAGTTGGTGCCGTACTTCGGCAAGCGGAAGATGTGCGACATTCACTCCAAGGAGGTCATCGCCTGGCAGAATGAAATGCTGGGTTACCGGGACAAGAACGGCAAGCCCTACTCTCCGGTGTACTTAAAAACGCTGCACAATCAGTTGAGCGCCGTGTTCAACCATGCGGTACGGCACTACAATCTAAAGGTCAATCCCGCTGCCCAGGCGGGCAATATGGGAAAGCCAAAGGGACGGGAAATGCTGTTCTGGACAAAGGCGGAGTATCTGAAATTCGCCGAGGCCATGATGGACAAGCCCCTTTCCTATTACGCCTTTGAAATGCTCTACTGGTGCGGCGTCCGGGAGGGGGAGCTGCTGGCCCTCACTCCTGGCGACTTCGACTTTGAGAAACAGACCGTCACCATCTCCAAGTCCTACCAGCGGATTAAGGGCAAGGATGTGATTACCGACCCCAAGACCCCTAAGAGCAACCGGGTCATTCAAATGCCCGCTTTCCTCTGTGAAGAAATGCGAGACTATATCAAGAGCCTGTATGGGGTGAAGCCCACCGACCGCATTTTCACGGTGACAAAATCCTACCTCCACCGGGAGATGGACAGGGGTGCGAAAGAGGCCGGGGTAAAGCGGATCAGAATACACGACCTGAGGCACTCCCACATTTCGCTGCTCATTGACATGGGCTTTACGGCCCTGGCAATCGCTGACCGGGTGGGACATGAAAGCATTGATATTACCTACCGCTACGCCCACCTGTTCCCCACCCGGCAGGCGGAGATGGCGGACAAACTGGACATGGAGCGAAAGGGGGCCTAAATCATGTCAGTGAAAAATCTTGACCGACACAACCGCTGGAGAAACAAAACTGTGGCTTTCCGGGTGTCCCCGGATGAGGACAGGGAAATTGAAACCGCTGTGCGGCTCTCCGGCCTTACCAAACAGGACTACATCACCCGACGGCTGCTGTGCCGGGATGTGGTGGTACAGGGCAACCCCAGGGTGTATAAGGCCCTGCGGAACGAGCTGGCCGCCGTTCTGGAAGAACTGGAGCGTATCGAGGCCGGGAATGGCGTGGATGGGGAGTTGCTGGACACCATCCGGCTGATCGCCGCCATCATGGACGGCATGAGGGAGGATTGATAGATGGATAGATTGCAAGAGAAAACGACTGCCCCATATCCGCCTGTTGGCGCAGACGGGGGACAGTCGCTCTCACAAAAACCTAACCAAAGTATAGCAGAGGGCGTGACAGAACACAAGCCCCCGGAAAGAGATTTGGAGGAAATCCTGCGGCAGATAAGCCGGGTCAATGACCCGGCCTATCTGCCTACCGTGTCTATGAATGACCTCTACGAACAGGTGTACCCCGGCAGACCTCCTGTGGTAGACGGTCTGCTCTATGCGGGGACATATCTCTTTGTGGGCGCTCCCAAGGTGGGCAAGTCCTTTCTCATGGCCCAGCTTGCCTATCATGTGAGTATGGGCCTTTCCCTGTGGGGGTATGAGGTGCGCCAGGGGACAGTCCTCTATCTGGCCCTGGAGGACAACCACCGTCGCTTACAGGAGCGGTTGTACCGGATGTTTGGAGTAGAGAGTACCGGAAACCTGTTCTTTGCCATCGGAGCTAAGCAGCTCGGCGGTGGCCTGGAGGAGCAGCTAAAGGGCTTTGTCCGGGAACACACGGACACCCGGCTTATTATCATCGACACCCTGCAAAAAATCCGGGAGGCCGGGGCAGAGAAGTACAGCTATGCCAACGACTATGAGGTAATCACCAAACTGAAACGGTTTGCCGATATAAGCGGGGTTTGCCTCCTGGTTGTACATCACACCCGCAAGCAGCAGGCCGATGATAAGTTTGATATGATCTCCGGCACCAACGGCTTATTGGGTGCGGCAGACGGGGCCTTTCTGCTCCAAAAGGAGCGGCGGGCAGACAACGCCGCCACCCTGGACATTTCTGGGCGGGATCAGCAAGACCAGCGCCTCTACCTCAAGCGGGACGAGGAACGGCTTGTGTGGGAGCTGGAGCGGCGGGAAACGGAGCTGCGGCAGGAGCCGCCTGACCCGGTGTTGGAGGCTGTTGCCGCCCTGGTAACGGCGGAACGGCCAGAGTGGAGAGGGACGGCCACGGAACTTGTCGCCGCCCTGGGGCTGGATATGAAACCCAATGCCCTGGCTATGCGGCTGAATGTCCGGGCGTGGCGGCTGTCCTATGAGTACCACATCCACTATGAAAGCGCCCGAACCCATGCCGGGCGGAGTATCAAGCTCACGTTGGAGGAACCCCAGGCGTGACGACCGTGACAGCTGTGACAGCTTTTCGGAGTGCGGAGGCGGTGTGTAAAACATCGTCACGGTCGTCACGGCTGTCACGGGGAGCGGGGGCGAAAGTCAAGGGGGGCATACCTGCGGGTGGAGATTGCCGCAAGTCAATACAACCCGTACCCCTTGACTTTCGGCCCACGGAAAACACTTGCCGGGCGGTGGAAAGGCCCCTGGCCTTTCCACCCTGCCCAACGGCGAGTGACAAAGTTTAGGCGGGGTGCAGGGTGCCCTTTTCAAAGGGCGGCCCTGCTGGGGGAGGCAACCGCAGTTGCCGGGGGCAAAGCCCCCACACCACCCCGTAGGGCGCAAATGCGCTTTTGATGGCCGTCAGGCTGTCAAAAGTGCTTTTGCGTTACTTTCGCAGAAAGTAACAAAGGCTCGCCGCTTGCGCGGCGGAAAAGGGAGGAGGGATTGATTTGAAAAGGACAATCAGCGCCATGGTGGGCCAAGGATCGGTGAACCATAACAGTAGAAAATTCCACGCCAAGAACACTGACCCGGAACGCTCCCACTTGAATATAACCTACTGCCAGGAGAATATCAAGGCGGTGTACCATGAACTCTTTGACGAGGCTCTGGAACGGTACAACGCTAAACAAACCAGGGCCGACAGAAGGATAGAGGATTACTATGAGAAGATCCGCTCCGGCAAGCAGGAAAAGCCGTTCCATGAAATCATCCTGCAAGTGGGCAATCGAGATGATATGAGCGCCGACAGCGAGGAGGGACAGCTTGCGGCAGCGGTTTTGGACGAGTACATGAAGGGCTTTCAAGAGCGCAACCCCCAACTCCGGGTGTTCTCTGCCCACCTCCACATGGACGAGGCTACGCCCCATCTGCACATTGACTTTGTACCATTCACCACCGGGAGCAAGCGAGGGCTGGACACGAGGGTATCTTTGAAACAGGCGTTAGCGGCCCAGGGTTTCCAGGGCGGCACCAGAGGGGACACAGAGTGGAGCCAGTGGGTGCGCTCGGAAAAGGAGCAGCTTTCCCTGGTCATGGAGCGCCACGGGATTGAGTGGGAGGACAAAGGCACCCACGACAAGCACTTGTCTGTGCTGGACTACAAGAAAGAGCAGCGGGCAAAGGAGATCGCCGTTCTGGAGACGGTCAAGGCGGAGAAAGAAAACCAGGTGGAGAGCCAGGAACGGCGGCTCAAAGAACTTGCCCCGGCGGTGAAAAATATGGAGCGGTTGGCAGCGGATTTCTCCGCCAATCCGGAGGAGATTTTGCCGGAGCCGGGAACGCTGGAAACAGGCCGGGCCTACCGAGAGAAAAAGGCAAAGCCCCTGCTGGCCCAAATCGTCAAGGTGCTGCGCTCCCTGTATCTGGCCTATGTGGAGCTGCGGGGGAAATTTGAGCGTCTGCAAGGGGACTATGGCCGGGTGAGGGAGAGCAACATCCGCCTGTCTGATCGATTGCAGGAGGTCAAGTTGGAAAACAAGGCCATGCGGCAAGTCTCCGCTGACTATGAGCGGGTCAAAAGGGCCTTTGGCCCAGAACAAGTGGACAGAATATTAGAGGCAGCTTACCAGCAGGAACATGCCGAAAAGGAACGGAAACGGGCCGCAAAGTCAAAAATTCGGATAGACGCACGATAATCACCAAAACCGGAGGGTATTCCAGTGAATACCCTCCGATTTTATTTGTGGAATCGGTAAAATGATTTCTTGTTTTTTAGAGCGTACTATGATATACTGCTATTATCCTGATTTGAGGAGTCTATCAAATATGCGGCAAGGTATTCTTAAATAAAATTTGATAATGGGCGCAGTATTCTTAAATAAAATTTGATAATGGGCGCAAAAATGATTGCCCCTTGCAGGGGCTTGGTTTTTGTACCCAATTTTAAGAATACTTTTGCCTTTTTAGTAAATATCGTGACGGACCGCGGCTTATGTAAGTCGTGTATGTTTCTGTGTGTCCGAAGTCATGATCCCCAGCGGTAAAAGTATTAGCCGCTGGGGATTTTTGCGCCCATTCGGGCCTTGTATGGAGGATAGACATGAACATTATCAATATCGGGATTCTTGCCCATGTAGACGCTGGAAAGACGACCTTGACGGAGAGTCTGCTATATGCCAGTGGAGCCATTTCAGAACCAGGGAGCGTCGAAAAAGGGACAACGAGGACGGACACCTTGTTTTTGGAGCGGCAGCGTGGGATTACCATTCAAGCGGCAGTCACTTCCTTCCAGTGGCACAGATGTAAAGTTAACATTGTGGATACGCCCGGCCACA
>CADAPH010000113.1 GCA_902789745.1 Oscillospiraceae bacterium
GCTGTGGGCGATACCCGCCTCGTAGCCGCTTTTGATCAGAACCCGGACATCAATGCCTCTGTCATCGTCCATGTGCGGGAGAACATCACCGACTTTACCTTGCCCGCCGAGATCTGGCAGCGCCGGGACGAGCCCCTGACGCTCCTGCCCGAGACCACCGTGCCGGAGGGGGCAAACGACGGCTATACCTGGCAGATCGACCGCGCCCTGGGTGAGATCAGCGGCAATGTTCTGACGCCCGCCGCCTTCGGCACCGGCACCCTCACGGCGGTCAGCTGGAACGGTATCGAGAGAAGCACCGTCATCCATATCTACGACGATCCCAGCGCGGTCACGTTTGTAAACGTGCCGGCGGGTCTGGACGTCGGCGATTCCTTCACGCTGGAGCCGCAGGTGAAGGCGGGCGCTGTCTTCACCGGAAACGAAGCGCTTCACTTCATCCGGCGGCAGCGTGACAGGTGTGGACTACGGCAGCACCACAATCACGGCCGTCACGGAAAACGGCGTTACGGGCACGGCAAACGTCCATGTGAGCGCGCCTGTCACCGACTTTATGCTCCCCGGCCGTATCTCGGTCCCGATCGGCGCAACCATTGAGATGGCGGCCGTGGAGATCGAGCCCGCCAACGCCAATCCCAACGCCTTTACCTGGACCAGCAGCCCGGAGGGACTGGTCTCTTACGAAAACGGCAAGGTCACCGTTTTAACCGATCAGGAGTGCGAGGTGACCATCACCGCCACCACCTGGGATGGCGCCCTGAGCAAGTCAACCGAATTGAACATTTATCGTCCATGGGTCGAAGAAGTACACATCCAGCCTGTGAATCAGTGGAACTGGGTGGAGCCCTACCAGAACATCCAGCTCACCGCCCTGGTCAAGGCGACCGACATGTTTGAAAATCAGCTTGTCAAATGGTCTGTGCAGGGGGATAACGGCGTTTCGATCGACCGGAACGGCGTTCTGTATACCGGCTATGATGGCTACAACTATGGCGTTACAGTCACTGCCACTGCCGACAACGGTGTATCAGACAGCGTCAGGCTCCGGAATGGCAGGTGAAGACACACGGAATACTCTTGAAGCTCTCCAACATGATCCCCAAGCGCGAGGGCTGGTATTTCCTCGGCTGGGCGGAGAGCGCTGACACGTCTGATCCGGTATATCTCCCCGGCGACAGCTTCACAAAGGACGCGGACGCGACACTCTACGCGATATGGGGACAGCCTGATTTCGTGTTGCCCGCCGCGCTGACGAGCGTTGGGGAGGAGGCGTTCGCAAACTGCGCGTTCTGTTTCGTGGCACTCTCAGAGAAGACGACGGAGATTCAGCGCGGAGCCTTTGCTGATTGCCAAAACCTGAAGTATATTTACATTCCGGAAGCCTGCACTTCAATCAATGAGGAGGCCTTCAACGGCACGAGCGGTCTGACCATTCTGTGTGAAACTGGAAGTTATGCGGAATACTTCGCTTCCCGTTGGGGATTCGTAACACTTCTCACAGCATGACAATATTAACGGGGCAGGAGTATCTCCTGCCCCAATTCAATTTCTATATCGACTCCGCGTGCCCCTCTATCGCCTTCTCGATCCATAGGTTTTCTTATGTCAATTACCGATAGTTTATCGCGACCCAAGGCTCAAAGGCCCCGTCTTCGATCTGGCAGTCCCATGGGACGCTGACGACCAGCAGCCAAGGACAATCGGCAAAAGCCCTGTCTGCGACGTACACGCATTCTTCAGGGATTACTACCATCTCGGCCGCGATGCCCGTGAAGGCCTCTGTCCCGATCTCGGTGAGACCCTCCGGCAGGATCAGCTTTCCGCTGTCGGGAATGACGCGGATTTCGCAGAGATAGGATTTAATCAGATTTGCGCCACCCCGGACGTCCGCCAGCAGATAGTAGCTGCCGGTCTCGTACGCGGTGAAAATCTGTTTGCCTGTGCCGGCCTGCTCATCCGTCCAGGTCAGGGTGAAGCGTTCTCCGTCCCGATCCGCCCAGGCGTGGGCTGACGCGGCGGAATCTCCCACTACGCAGCGGTATGTTGCCTTGGCTCCGTTCATGCTGTCCCCGAGAAACAGCCCGTCAAGACTGACGCTCTCTCCCACATCCACGGCGACTCTTGTGCGGTACTGGGTCGGGTATTGATCAAGCGGCATCTCCTCTGCCGTGATACGGAAGGCCTTCGTCACACTGCCTGTTTCCGACACGGCGGAGAGCACAAACATGGCGCTGCCCGTCCCGTCATAGCTGTCCATGCTCAGGACAAAGCCCTCGTCTGTGCCGCTCAGCGTAAACAGCGACGCCAGATTCTCATCTCCCTCGCGCAGCGTGATGTCGGCCTCCGTGATCGCGCTTCCGTCGCTGAGCGAAAGCATGCAGCTGCAGAACGCGGGATCGGCGGCGTACTCCTCATTCGGGAGATACATCGGGCCAAGCTGCCAGGCGAGCAGCCGCAAGAGCGTCTCATCAGAGAATCTGAGAGCTTTTTCGGTGACCGGGCGCACGGAGATCTTCATTCTGCCGGACATTTCGTACACATGCTTGAGCAGCAGCGTATAGGTCTTACCCGCTTCGAGCTGCGCGACAATTATGGCCTCCTTTACGATCTCCTCCTCGCTGTTGTCGGATACCAGCAGCACATTGCCGTCAAAGAGATACCCGCCTGCTCCGTAGGCAGCCTCCATGCGGAATACGTATTCTCCGGACTCTGTTGGGGTAAAGGAGAGAACTCCACACTGCGCGTAGCCGCCGATGCTGACGGACAGCGTCTCACCCTCGGCGAGCTCCTCCTCCAGACTGATATAAAACACTTGGAATTCCAGAACCTTTGTATTCCCAAAGCTGTCTGTGACATGGCACTGGTAAATCCCGGAGTAGTCCTCTTGGAAGTGGTATGTGTCGGATGTCTCGCCCGCAAAACCAAAATCCTCATGGTTTCCGAAGGGCTTGCTGTACCAGCGGTAGCTCAATGCGTCGTCCGAGGCGGCAGACACCTGCAGCACGGCGGTCTCACCCTGGCGGACAAATACATAAGGGCTTCCGACGATCTCCGCATCAAATTCGTGCTCCCGTACCACCTCAAAGCGCACAGTGACGAGGTTGTTGTATTCGTCCGTCACATTGCAGAGGAAGGTCCTCGTCTCCGCCACATTCAGCGCGGTATAGCTCGGCGAATTGGCCCCCGGAACCGGGATTCCCTCCACCTCGTACCATTGATACCGTAATCCTTCCCATATAAAATTCGGGATTTGAGCTATGCTCAATCAATCTTCATCGTCGAAAAAGCGCGGGTCGCCCAAAACCAGGATAACTACGACCTGCGGTTCGTGCTTTCCCGCGAGGTGGTGATCATGGCATAGGAGAGACGGCACGGCACCCCGCTTCTATGGAGGCAGGGCGTCCTTGTTTTCTTGCAGGATGTGTTTATTTCTCACCGTCCGCTTGACAGCCGGAACGATCATTTAGTAAAATCCAAAAGAATATTGTAAATTGCATAAAGAAGCACTGCGCTGTAACCTGACGAGTGTGACGATCCTCGAGAGAGTTATCTGATCACAAACACACCTGAATCCGGATCGTCCAAAAACCGCAAGGCGAAATCATTCGGTGTTCCCGTCATAAGCGAAGATGCATTTCCGGAGCGCTTTGGCGCCTGATGATATCGTGAGAGCTCCGCTTCCACAGTTCAACGTTTGATACACGCAGCTGTTTCTCGCCGCTGGCACGGCAACCGAAACAGCTGCGCAAAAAATCCCCATGCGCTGTGAGCTTTCGTGCGTCGTGATGCAGCCTGCGCGCAAAGGGCTTAAGCAGAAAGGAACTTGTTATGAAACTCATCCACTTGTCCGACCTCCATCTGGGAAAGCGCGTAAACGAGTTTTCCATGTTGGAGGATCAGGCGTATATCCTGCTCAAAATCCTGAGCATCATTGACGACGAGCGGCCCGACGCGGTGCTGATCGCGGGGGATGTCTACGACAAGTCCGTCCCCTCGGCCGAGGCTGTGGAGCTCTTCGACGACTTCCTCGTTCGCCTCGCCGAACGGAAGCTCCAGGTCTTTGTCATCAGCGGGAACCACGACTCGCCGGAGCGTCTCGCCTTCGGCGGAAGGCTCATGGACGCGAGCGGCGTGCACCTTGCGCCGGTGTATAACGGCCATGTGGAGCCGATCACCCTAACGGACAGCTTCGGCCCGGTGAAGCTCTTCATGCTGCCCTTTGTCAAACCCGGTCACGTCCGACGCTTCTTCCCGGAGGAGAAGATCGAGAGCTACACGGACGCGCTCTCCGTCGCCGTCGGAGACATGAAGCTGAATACCGGCGAGCGCAATGTCCTGATCGCCCACCAGTTTGTCACGGGCGCGGAGCGCTCCGATTCCGAGGAGGCCTCGGTCGGCGGGCTGGACAACGTGGACGCCGCGGTCTTCGACGGTTTCGACTACGTTGCGCTGGGCCATATCCACGGCCCGCAGAACATTGACTCCGAGCGCGTACGCTACTGCGGCACGCCGCTCAAATACTCCTTCTCCGAGGCTTCGCACCAGAAGTCCGTGACCGTCGCGGAACTCGGCGGGAAGGGAGCGCTCAGCGTCCGCACGGTTCCCCTCATCCCGAAGCGGGACATGGTTGAGCTTCGGGGAAGCTATGAGGAGCTCATGCGCAAAAGCTTCTACGAGGGCACCACATACCCGGAGGACTACGTCCACATCACCCTGACCGACGAGGAGGATGTGCCCGAGGCCATGGCGCGGCTGCGCGTAGTGTACCGGAACCTCATGAAGCTCAGCTATGACAACACCCGCACGCGCTGCCTTGCGCAGATCGACGCCGCGGAGAACACGGAGAGGAAAACCCCGCTGGAGCTCTTCGCGGAGTTCTACGAGAAGCAGAACGGCGCGGCGCTCGGCGGGGAGCAGGAGGCCCTTTTGAAAACGCTGATCGAGACGATCTGGGAGGAGGAAGCATGAGACCTGTAACGCTGAAACTGTCCGCCTTCGGCCCCTACGCGGGGAAGCTCGAGCTGGAATTTGAGAAGCTCGGCAGGAGCGGCCTCTATCTCATCACCGGCGACACCGGCGCGGGCAAGACCACGATCTTCGACGCCATCACCTTCGCCCTCTTCGGCGAGCCCAGCGGCGACAACCGGGACGCGAGCATGCTCCGCTCCCAGTACGCTTCCCCCGAGACCCCCACCGAGGTCGAGCTGTGCTTCGACTACGCGGGCAAGTGCTACACCGTCAAGCGCAATCCCCAATACACCCGCCGCAAATCCCGCGGCGAGGGCTATACCGAGGAGAGTGCCAAGGCGGAGCTCAAATACCCGGACGGCCGCATCGTCACCAAAACGCGGGAGGTCAACCAGGCGATCACGGAGATCCTGGGCGTGGACCGGAACCAGTTCGGTCAGATCGCCATGCTCGCCCAGGGCGACTTCCGAAAGCTCCTGAAGGCCACGACCGACGAGCGCAAGAGGATCTTCCAGAAGCTCTTCCACACGGAGAATTACTACCGCCTCCAGATGCGGCTCAAGGATGAGGCGTCCAGCCTGGGCAAGCGCTTCGACCAGGCAAACAGGAGCATACAGCAGTATATCGGTTCCATCGCCTGCAAAGAGGACGACGTGCTCTCACTCGAACTCAGAAAGGCGAAGGACAATCAGCTTCCGCTTGACGAGGTCATGGATTTGCTGACGAGTCTGATCGAACAGGATCAGGGAGAATACGACGCCGTCACCGAACAGAGCGAGGAGCTTGAGAAAGCGCTCGCGGCGGTCATCAACCGCCTGGCCGTGGCGGAGAACCGGCAGAAAACCGAAAATGCGCTGAACAGGGATCTTGCGGAGCTGGAAGCCGAAAAGGCCAGGCTGCAGCCCCTGCAGGCCGAGTGGCAGGCGAAGGAGGAAAACAAACCCGCAATCGAAAAGACCGCGGCAGCAATTGCCGCGCTGAACGCAGAGCTGCCGGATTACGCGAAGCTGGACGAACAAAAGGCGCTCTATGAGGCGTTCAGCGCGTCCATCGCGGAGCTGGAGCAGGGGATCGCCGAAAGCGGAGAGAACATCAGGATCTCCACAGAAGCACGGGACAGGATGCGCGGGGAACTGGACACGCTCGGCACAGCGGAGACGGACAGGCTGAGCGCGGAAAATCGCCTTGCCCGACAGGAGGAACAGCTTGAAGCTGCCGAGGCTCTGGGGGAGGAAGTCAAGGCCATCGGCGAGCTCTCGTCCGAGCTTCGCGCGGCGCAGGCGGATTACCTCAGCAAGGCGCAGAAGGCGGAGTCTCTGCGCGCGGACTACGACAGAAAGCACCGCGCGTATCTGGACGGGCAGGCCGGCATCCTGGCGCAGACGCTGACGGAGGGGACGCCCTGCCCGGTCTGCGGCTCGCTCACGCATCCAAGCCCGGCGCGGCTCTCCGCGCAGGCGCCCGGTAAGGCGGAGCTGGACCGCGCGAAAGCCGCCGCCGAGCGCGCAAATAAAGAGGCTACAACGGCCAGCGAAGAGGCCGGAAAGCTCGGCACAGAGCTTGAAACGAGGAAAGACGCCTCCGTCCGGAATAACCGCGCCTGGCTGCCCGCTGCGGATTACGAGGAGCTTGTCCGTATCCTGCCGGAAAAGCACGCCGCGCTGGAAAAAGAGGCGGACGAAGGCAGAGAGACCCTGAAGCGGCTCGACGGTAAGGTGAAAAGAAAGCAGGCGCTCACGGAACTCATCCGGAAGAAGGACGAGCTTCTGAAAACCCTCTCAGAGAAACACGGCGAACAGGAAAAGCGCCTGGCCAAGGAGACGACGGAGCGGAAAAACGCCGACACCCGTATCGGAGAGCTGGCGGAGAAGCTGCGCTTTTCCTCCAAGGAAGACGCCGAGGCAGAGATCGACCGTCTCGAGAATGAACGCAGGGCTATGCAGGCCGCGATTGACGCCGCGAAAAACGCCCTTGATGAGGAGAAAGAAAAAATCACCGCGCTCGAGGCCGCGGTGAAGACGAATCGGGACGCGCTCACGGGCAGGGTCGAGATCGACATGGAGGCCGAAACGCAGAGGCAGGCGGCGCTCAACGCGGAGAAGACCGGTCTTTCCGACAGGGCGAAGAAAGCCTACAGCCGTCTGGAGACCAACCGGGAGATTCAAAAGAACATCTCCGGCAAGATCGGAGAGGCCGCCGAAATCGAGAGGCAGCTTCGCTGGGTGCGGAATCTCTCCGAGACCGCGAACGGCAATCTCTCGGGCAAGGACAAAATCATGCTGGAGACCTATGTCCAGATGATGTATTTTGACCGCATTCTCGCCCGCGCGAATTTGCGGCTGCTCAAGATGACCGGCGGGCAGTACGAGTTCATCCGCAGGAAGGAGGCCTCCAACCAGCGGAGCCAGAGCGGCCTGGAGCTGGATGTGATCGACCACTACAACGACACCCAGCGCAGCGCAAATTCGATCTCCGGCGGCGAGGGCTTTATGGCCTCGCTCTCCCTTGCGCTGGGGCTCTCCGATGAGATCCAGTCCTCCGCCGGCGGCATCCGGCTCGACACCCTGTTTGTGGACGAGGGCTTCGGCTCCCTCGACGAGAACGCCCTGCAGGATGTCATGCGCGCGCTCATCGGCCTGACCGAGGGCGAACGGCTCGTGGGCATCATCTCCCACGTCGCGGAGCTCAAGGAGAAGATCGACAGGCAGATCGTCGTCACCAAGGAGAGGACCGGCGGCAGCAGCGCGGAGATCGTTTAGCCGGGTGGACATAGATATTATGAAAAAATATGCGCACTGTAAAAAATTCAGAAAACGCACTGAGGACGCGCAGGCCCGATGAAGAGCCTGCGCGTCCTCATTCGATTAGATCGCCTCAAATCGCGGCGGCGAGCGGTACGACCCACGCCGGGCAGCGCGGCGGCAAAAGCAGGAAAACCGAAAAACTGGAAACCCCCCTTGAAAAAAATCCCTGAATATAATATATTTACACAAAAGCGATCGTGGCGGCCAGGAAAATACAGGAAAGGGGCTTAACAGCCATGCGGAATAGAACTACGCTCCTTAGAGCAGAGCAGAGCAGAGCATGGGCTAACTGCGCCCTTTTTGCGTCTTGCGGGGCGCTTGAAACTGCATACAACATTCGTGATGGATAACCGTCAGATTCTGACGGGGTTAGTATACCCTGTCAGGCTCGGCGGTTTTGCGTATAAGAACATGAGATGAATCAACAAAAGGAGGAAATGGCTTATGAAACAAAATGTGAAGCGATTGTTCGGCATCCTGCTCGGCCTGGCGCTGGCACTGGGGCTGCTGACCGGCACTGCGCTGGCGGATTATACCGTGGAATTCACCCGCGGTGAACTGCAATACGTCATGCCCGGCGACAGCGATGTGCCGCTCTCCGAGATTTTGGAGACGGTGGGCCTCACCGGCAAGGTGGAGGCCGTGGAGGTCAGCGACGAAAGCCTGTTCTCCGCGTCCAACGAGGGCGGGGAGTGGGTGATCCATGCCCATCAGGCCTTCAATACCAGCGAGTGGATGAAGGCGGTCATAGACGGCGTGGAATATGAGATCGCCGTGACGGATGATCCGGGCAGCGCCTACGCGGGCACTGATGTCAGGGATCTTACGCCAACAAGTCAGGACTGGTTTTTTTGCGGCTCGAATATTTATTATGAATCGTATTATTACCTTACATCGGGCGCTTATTACATCGATGAGAATGTAACCATTGACCGGCCGCTGATGGTTGCGCAGGGGAATACGGTCACGCTCAATCTCAACGGAAACACCCTGACCGGCAACAGCGGCGATAGCGTTATTGTCGTGGCCGGCGGTACGCTTACCGTGAATGATGGTACAATCACCGGCGGCCAAGGCAACG
>CADAPH010000114.1 GCA_902789745.1 Oscillospiraceae bacterium
CCAGCGCAGGGCGTTGGAGATGTAGGCCATGTCGACTTCCTCGTCGATGAAGCGCTCGCCGTTCATGTTGACGATGAGGTAGGGCGGCTCGTCCCACATAAGGCCCGCGTCGAAGTCGTGCATGACGCGGCTGTGGGCCACGGGCTCCATGCAGCCGCCGGCCTCAATGGCGAGGATGTTGCCGTCGCCGGTGCGGTGGACGACCTTCTTGTCGAACTTCTCGATATCCGGGCAGAAGCGGCGGACCATGGTGGCGTTGTTCTCATACGCGCCGGTGGCGAGGATGACGGACTTGGCGTTGACCTTGATGTAGTTGCCGTCGAGATCCTTGCCGACGCAGCCGACGATCGCGCCGTCGGCATCCTTGAGAAGCTGGACGACGGGCGTGCTGAAGAAGACCTGCAGCTTGTCGCCGTATTCCTCCTGCGCCTCCTTGAGGATGGCGGAGACCAGAGTGCCGTAGTTGCTGGGCTTGGGGCCGAACCAGGGGCCGTAAATGGACACCACGTCGTCGCCGAAGTCATAGGTCTGGGTGCCGTCATGCTTGAGGCCGGTGAAGGGATCGTTGGAGTACTGGTAGATGGAGAAGCCGTACTTCTCGTTCTTGAACTCGTTCTCCTCGTTCAGGCCGCCCTTGGCGACGAGGAAGCGGATGGCCTCCTCAGAACGGTCCACATACGCCTCAAGAAGCTTGCGGTTGTTGCGCCAGCAGTTGACGGCGGTGGCGAAGGTCAGCCACTTTTTCAGGCCGGCCTCGGTGGATTCGCCCTTGACGATGCAGGACGAGCAGTTGCCCTGGGAAACCGGGACGGCTTCCTTCTGGAGCACCGCGACGGTCGCGCCGAGATCGAGCGCTCGGACAGCGGCGGGGACGCCCGCGGCGCCGGCGCCGCAGACGACGACGTCAACCGTGATCTCCTTGGCGAAGTCGGTGATGGGCTCAAGCTCCACGACAGAGGCGTTCACATCGTCGGCGGTGATGTCCTTGAGGATGAAGGCGCCGTCAGACTCTACCTGGGGCTTGACGCTGCCGGAATTGACAGCCTCGCCCTTGGCCTGCGCAATGCAGTTTTTGAGAGCGGTCTTCACGGCGGTGCTGGTGATGGTGGCGCTGGAGACACCGTCGATCTCCGCGCCCTGCGCGGCCATGATCTGCTCGACCAGCGCGTCCTTGGCGGCCTGGCCGATGGTCGGGGTCTCGCCGGAGACGTCGAGGTCGACGCTCAGGATGGAGTTCGCGTCAAAGGTGGCCTTGACGATGACCTTGCCCATGCCGTCGGCGGTGGCGGAGTAGGTGCCGGGGGTGTAGATTCCCTTCTCCTCGGCGAAGGCGGCAACGCCGGTGACGGAGCCCAGGGCGACTGCGGCCGAGCCGGCCAGTGCGCCCTTCAGAAAATCGCGGCGGGAAAGTTTCTTTTCGCTCATACATTTTCTCCTTCCAAAATTTTTATAAGCCAGTCGCTTATTGTCCTGTCGTACCGTCGGCCCGGAGACTGAACAGTACAACTTTTGGTAGGAATATTATATACTTCCCATACAGAGCAGGTCAATATTTTTTCAACGTATATGCATGGAGAAACGCCCCGGCAATGCCGGGGCGTCAGACCGCAATATCAGATTTCCGTGATCACGGGCAGGATCATGGGGCTTCTGCGGGTCGATTTGTAGAGATAGCCCGAGACATTGTTCTTGACCTTGTTCTTGATGGCCGTCCAGTCGTTGATGTGCTGCATGGCGCAGGAATCCGCCGACTCCATGGCGACGCGCTTGAGCTCCTCCATCAGTTCTTCCGCTTCCTTGACATAGATAAAGCCGCGGGTGATGATCTGCGGCTCGGATATGAGCCGATGATCCAGGGTCGAATACGGCAGGACGACGACAACCATGCCGTCCTCTGCCAGCTTGTGCCGGTCGCGCAGGACGACGCTGCCGACCTCGCCGATGCCGCTGCCGTCCACCAGGACGGCGCCGGAGGGCACCGTGTCCTCGCATTTGATGCTCTTCTTCGTGATCTCGATGACGCCGCCGTTTTCGGCGATCACGATATTCTTCGGCGCGACGCCCATGCGCCTGGCAAGCTCCGCATGCTTGACCAGCATCCGGTGCTCCCCGTGGATCGGGACAAAGAACTTGGGTCTTGTGAGGGCCAGCATCATCTTGAGTTCTTCCTGGCACGCGTGACCGGTCACATGCAGATCGGTGTGGCGGTCGTAAATGACCTCCGCGCCCTTATGGAACAGCTCGTCCACGACGCGGCTGATCGTGGTCTCATTGCCCGGAATGGCAGAGGCGGAAATGATCACGCGGTCGCCCGCGTCCACCTGGATCTGCTTATGCTCCGAAAACGCCATGCGGTAGAGGGCGGACATGGCCTCGCCCTGGCTGCCGGTAGAGATGATGACAGCCTGGCTGCGCGGAAGCTTGTTGAGCTTTTCGATATCCACCAGCACGTTTTCCGGGATATCCATATAGCCGAGGACACTGGCCACATGCAGGACATTCTCCATGCTGCGCCCGGTGATGCCGACCTTGCGCTTATACTTGGCGGCGACGTTGATGATCTGCTGCAGACGGTGAACGTTGGAGGCAAAGGTCGTGATGATGATGCGTTTGTCGCAGCCCATGAAGAGCTTGTCGAAGCTTTCGCCCACCTTGCTCTCGGAGTCGGAATGGCCGCGGACCTCCACATTCGTGGATTCGCCCATCAGGGCCAGCACGCCCGCGTTGCCGAGTTCTCCGAATCGGGTAAGGTCAATCATTCTGCCGGCGATCGGCGTCACGTCGATTTTATAGTCGCCGGTATGGATCACGGTTCCGATCGGGGTGGTGATCGCCACCGCCACTGAGTCGGGAATCGAGTGATTGACATGGATAAACTCCACCGTAAAGCAGCCGAGGCGGAAGCTCGAACCGGTTTTCTTGGTGAAAATCTGCGTGTTGTAGAGCAGATCATGCTCCTCGAGCTTGAGCTCGATCAGAGCGGCGGTCAGCGGCAGCGTATAGATGGGCACGTCCAGATCCCGCAGCACATACGGGATTGCGCCGATATGATCCTCATGCCCGTGGGTGAGGATGATGCCGCGCAGCTTCTCCTGGTTGGCCCTCAGATAGGAGATATCGGGAAAGACGCTGTCGATGCCGTACATATCCTCATCCGGGAAGCCCATGCCGCAGTCGACAACAATGATATCGTTGCCGAACTCATACGCATACATATTTTTTCCGATCTCGCCGAGACCGCCGAGAGGGATGACTTTTAATTTAGGAATCATTTCTTCTCCATTCAAATTTGATAGTTCAGTATGTAAAAGATATCAGGCCGTGCAACAGCCGGAGGCTGAGGGGGGGAATCGAAAAGCCCGCAATTTGAGTATAGCCAGATGCTTCAAAGCGTAATCAGATCTCCGTGCGGCCTTCGATCGCGCGGTTGAGCGTGGCGTCGTCCGTAAATTCGAGGTTGGAGCCGACCGGGATTCCGTAGGCAAGCCGCGTCGTTTTCACGCCGAAGGGTTTTAATAAGCGGGAGATGTACATAGCTGTGGCCTCCCCCTCCGTATCGGGATTCGTGGCCATGATCACTTCCTCCACGTCATTCTCCGCGACGCGAACCAGCAGCTCCTTGATCCGGATATCGTCAGGCCCGACATGGCCCATCGGACTCAAAACCCCGTGCAGGACATGGTAAGTCCCGTTATACTCCCGGCCGCGCTCAATGCTCGCCACGTCGCGCGGTTCGGAGACGACGCAGATGACGCCCTTATCGCGGGTATTGCTCGCACAGATGGAGCAGATCTCGCCCTCTGTAAGATTCTGGCAAATTTTGCAGCAGTGTACATTGCTCTTGGCGTCCAGGATCGCCTCCGCAAAGGCCCTGGCTTCGGAATCCGGAAGCGCAAGCACATGGAACGCAAGCCGCTGGGCGCTCTTTCTGCCGATACCGGGAAGGGATGCGAAACGGTCGACCAGATTGTCAAGGGACGCGGGAAAGAATGGCATATTGTTTTCCTCGGATTACTTTGTTTTTTCTCGGATCGCGCGGATGGCGGCGGCGCGGTCTGTTTTGCCGAAAACGGCGCTGCCCGCGACAAGAACATTTGCCCCGGCCTTGACGCACAGCGGCGCGGTATCCACGTCGACGCCGCCGTCGACCTCAAGCTCACAGCGCGGGGCATAGCGCTCTATCAGGCCGCGGATGCGGTTGATTTTCGGAAGCTGATCCATCATAAAGCGCTGTCCGCCGAAGCCCGGCTCCACCGTCATGACCAGAACCAGATCGCAATACTCGATAAAGGGCAGGATCGCCTCTGCTTCGGTGCGCGGCTTCAGGGTAACGCCGACCTTCCTGCCGCACTTTTTTACCGCTGCGAGGGCGTGCAGGATGTTCTCCTCCGTATCGGATTCCACATGAACGTTCACAAGATCCGCCCCAGCGTCGCAAAAGGCTTTCGCATAGCGCTGCGGTCTGTCGATCATCAGATGAACGTCCAGAAACATATCCGTCGCCCGGCGCAGGGACTTCAAAACCGGCAGCCCGACAGAGATATTGGGCACGAATATCCCGTCCATCACATCAAAATGCAGATAATCCGCCCCGGCGGCCTGAACCTCATCCACATCGGCGCCGAGTCTGCAAAAATCTGCAGCTAAAATGGACGGAGCGATCTTGATCATTCTGTGAAGCCTCCCGCAATACGATCGGACAATGTTAAAACTACTTTATTATACTACATTTACCAGTTCATTGCAACAGTTTTGGGAGGCTATAAAACCACCAATTCTTTAACTACCTGACATTTTGCCCTCGAATCCTCCCGGCCGCTTATCCCGCTGTGTGATATTCCACCCGGTCTTTACATAGACTGCATGCTGTAACAGCAAACTTGAAATAAGGGGGGCGGCATACTTGAAAACGCCGATCTTCAAAGGCTCCTGCACAGCGATCATAACGCCCTTTGACGAGCGAGGGATCGACTATGACAGGCTGAAAAAGAATCTTGATTTTCAATATGAGAACGGGACGTCCGCCGTCGTCGTCTGCGGTACGACCGGCGAAAACGCGACGCTGACGAACGATGAGCATCAGGAGCTCGTACGAACCGCAATTCTGTATAACGCCGGACGCATGAAGCTCATCGCCGGCGTGGGGAGCAACAACACGCTCACCGCCCTGCGGCGTGCCGAGGAGGCAAAGGCGGCAGGGGCCGACGCGATCCTCATGGTAACGCCGTACTACAACAAAAGTACGCAAAAGGGACTGATCGAGCACTTTACCTATGTAGCCGACCGCGTGGAGATCCCGATGATCCTCTATAACGTTCCGAGCAGAACCGGCATCGGCCTGAAGGCGGAGACGTGCAAAACTCTTTCCGGGCATCCGAACATTGTCGGGATCAAGGAGGCCTCCGGCGATATCGCCCTCGGCGCGAAAATCCACAGTCTCTGCGGCGAAGAGCTCTGGATCTGGAGCGGGAACGACGACTGCACGGTGCCGCTGATGTCCCTGGGCGCGCTGGGCGTCATTTCGGTGGCGAGCAACATCGTACCGGGGGCCGTCGCAAAGCTCTGCGCCCTGTGTCTTTCGGGCGCGTTTGAGGAGGCGACGGCGCTGTATGACAAATACGCGGCGCTGATCTCCGCTCTGTTTATCGAAACAAATCCCATTCCCGTCAAGGCCGCCATGCAGCTCATGGGCATGGACAGCGGGCTTCTGCGCCTGCCGCTTGTGGAGATCTCCCCTGAGAACAAAGCCAAACTGACCGCCGTCATGCGCGACGCCGGCCTCCACGTATAGCGCGCATATCGGCAAATTGCTTTCTTATGTTTATGGCAAAACCGCCCGTAATATACGGACGGCTTTGCTTTTTTATCTGTCTGTGTCGGTCGGTCTCGGAGAGCCGGTCAGCCCCGGCGCGGTCGTGCTCATATCCGGCGCCGTCGTGTTCATGCCGTTTTCCGTGCCGCTGCCTGTATCGGCAGTATTTTGATCCATGTTGAGATCCGGCAGCGGGGACAGCGCCGCGGTGGGTGCGGGCGTCACCTGATGCGTCATATCGGGCCAGGGAGAAGAGGCGACATTGCCGTCATCCATCGTCCCACTGCAGCCGCACAGCAGCAGGCTCAGTATCAATGCAGCGATCAGATATGCGAATATTTTTTTCATTTCCATCCTCCTATCGGTTTTTGCAGAGCTATTATCTGCTCTCTGTGCCCGATTATGTATGGAAATTCCGAATATCGTTGCCATTCCGATTCGATTGTGTTATTCTGTGTTTATGGATAATATAAGAAAAAATCAAATACTGCGCGTCACGATCGACGCATACAGCTCTGACGCCGCCGGCATATGCCATGTGGACGGTCTGGCCGTCTTTGTCCCGGGCACCATCGTGGGCGAGGAATGGGAGATCCGCATTCTCAAAGTGCAGAAAAGCTGCGCGTGGGCAAAGGGCGAAACGCTCCTGCGCCCCTCCCCCGCCCGGATCGATCCCGCCTGTCCCTGCTACGGCAAATGCGGCGGCTGTGACTGCCGCCATATGAGTTACGAGGAGGAGCTGCGCTTTAAGCTCGCCAAAGTCAACGACGCCCTGCGCCGCATCGGCAGGCAGAGCGTCATGGCCTCGGAAATCATTGGGAGCGAGAAGATCGAGTCTTACCGCAACAAGGGCATTCTGGCCGTCGGCTCCGTCGACGGTAAAGCGGTTTCCGGCTTTTACAGGGAGCGCAGCCATCAGATCATCCCGGTCAAACGCTGCGCGATTCAGGACGAGCTGACGCATCGCGCCGCCGCCGCGCTGACAGGCTTTATGCAGCAAAACGGCATTGCGGCGTATGACGAGCAGCGCGGAACCGGCGTCGTCCGCCATGTCTTCTGCCGCCGCGCCTGGCAGACGGAGGATCGCCTGCTGTGCATCGTCTCCCGCAAGGGCTTCGGCGACAGGACAAAGGCGCTGGTGGATGCGCTGCGCGCCGCGTGTCCCGAGCTCACGGGCATTGTGCTGAACATCAACAAAACCGAGGGAAACACGGTTCTGGCCGGTGACTTTTATACGCTCTGGGGCAAAGGGTTCATCCGGGACAGGCTCTGCGGCCTTTTCTTTGACATCGCCCCGCAGGCGTTTTTCCAGGTCAATCCCCCGCAGGCCGAGCGTCTGTACAACAGGGCGTTGGAATACGCGGATTTGCGGGAGGACAGCCTTGCGTTTGATCTCTACTGCGGCGCCGGTACGATCAGCCTCTGCCTTGCGCGCAGGGCCGGACGCGTCGTCGGCGCGGAAATCGTCCCCGAAGCTGTCGAAAACGCGAAGGCCAACGCCGCGCTGAACGGAATCGACAACGCGGAGTTTCTCTGCGCCGACGCGGGAGAGGCCGCGCGCGTGCTCGCCCGGCGCGGGCTGCGGCCCGAGGTCGTCGTGGTCGACCCGCCGCGCAAGGGCATGCAGGAGGAGGCAATTGAGGCGGTCGCCTCCATGTCGCCGGAGCGCATCGTCTACGTCTCCTGCGAGCCTTCGACGCTTGCCCGGGATATCCTGCGCTTCAACGGGTACGGTTATTCGCTGCAGACTGCCGCGGCCTGCGACCTCTTCCCGAGGACAAAGCA
>CADAPH010000115.1 GCA_902789745.1 Oscillospiraceae bacterium
TTTACAATTTATGGGTTTGACATTCTGGAACACCCCCTTGTGTAACACATACAGAATTTAGTAAAATACAACCGTTAAAAAACGCTCCGGAGAGCGGTAATACTGAAAGGAAGTAGAAACTATGGCAAACAAAAAAGCGAAAGAGAACCTCCTGATCGTGAATTTCGACGTCGAGAGCAAGACCTTCCAGGCTTTCTCCGACCTGAAGCAGGCCCCCGAAACGGATCACTATTTTGTCTCCCAGGCTTCCGTTGTCACAAAGGACCACGGGAAAGTCATTATCAAGGACGAGTTTGACACCGGTATCAAGGCTGTGGACGACACCCTCAAGGGCGGTCTGATCGGCGGTCTGATCGGCATTCTCGGCGGTCCTCTGGGCGTTCTGCTCGGCGGCAGCGTGGGCGCGCTGATCGGCGATGCCAAGGATACGGACGACTATCTGAGAGATCTCACCATGCTTGACAGTGTGTGTGAGTGCCTCTTTGATGGCGAAACCGCGCTCATTCTCCTCGCTGACGAGAAGGACAACGATGCGCTGACCGAAAAGCTGAACAGCTATGGTGCCAAAATCTCCAGACTGCCCGCGGCTGAGGTGGAAAAGGAGATCGCGCTTGCTGCCGAGGCTGAGGAAAAGCGTGAAAAGAAGGCGCTGAGGGATTACGACAGCATCAAAGAATCCGAGAACCTTCTGATCGTCAATTACAAAAATGAGAGCGACGCCTACCAGGCCTTCTCCGAACTGGAAACCCTGAGCGACTACTATTTCATCGACCAGGCGGCTATCGTAAAGAAGGAAAACGGGGAGTACGTTGTCAAGGAAGAATATGACGGCGGCCTCAAGACTGCGGACGACACCCTCAAGG
The DNA here is from genome assembly GCA_902789745.1 of Oscillospiraceae bacterium. Lineage (GTDB taxonomy): Bacteria > Bacillota > Clostridia > Oscillospirales > Oscillospiraceae > Limivicinus. The sequence continues at coordinate 864 of CADAPH010000115.1, forward strand.
GCGGCCTGATCGGCAGTCTGATCGGCATTCTCGGCGGCCCTGTCGGCGTTCTGCTCGGCGGCAGCGTGGGCGCTACGATCGGCGGAATCAAGGATACGGCCGACATCCTGAAAGAATTCGATCTGGCTGATTACGCCTATGCCCACATTGGGGAAGGCGAAACCGTGCTCATCCTTCTCGCGGACGAGAAGGGCAACTCGGCGCTGAACGACCAGCTGAACGCCTTTGATGTCACCATCAAGAGAACCTCTGTGCCTGCCGTGGTGAAGGAGCTCGAGCGCGCCGCTGAGTATGAAGCCCAGCGCGAGAAGCTTGCGGCCCATCGCGAAGAGCTCATGGCCGAGCGCAATGATCTCGAGGCCGAGCGCCAGGAGCTCGACGCCAAGCGCCAGGAGCTCGACGCCAAGTGCAAAGAGCTCGACGCCAAGCTCTAAGGAAAACAAGCGCAGAAGCACTGCAAGGGAAATACCGGAGAGGTCAACCGGGACCCGAACGGTATGAATAACCGAAGCAGCAGCCGTTTTTCACCGGCATCGCAGGAGCCCCGGGTTCAGGAAGACGGCAAATGAATGTAGTTCTCTGGGCAGTCTGCCGGCGTTCAGACTGCCCTTTCTGATTCTTTTGAAGGAACGTCTTCCGTCACGTCCCCTCCGCTGACATAGACAGCTCCTTCCTGTCTGTCCCCCGTGCGGCCCTGCACGTAAAAACAGCGGCCCGAAAAAGGCCGCTTGCGCCCCTTGCAGCCGCCCGGAAGCAGCGGCTGCAGGCCGGGATTCCCGGTCGCAGGATATCTTCTTCAGTATCATCCTGAGACTGCTGTTGTCAGAGGAACGGATGAAACATCTCCGGTGTACTTTACCGCAATCGTGAACGCAGCGGAGAATAATATGAATCAACCATATAAATCAAAGGAGAGCAGACTATGAAAAAACATATCTGGCTGGCGATTCTGACAGCACTTATTCTTAGCCTTGGATGCACGGCGGCTGCGCACGCGGAAATCATACCGCCCTACGGCCCGGGACAGCAAATCGGCTATCCGGCCGTCGTTCTGTGTGAAACGCTTTCATTGCGAGAGTCTCCCAATTCTTATTCCAGAGCAATACAAACCCTGTTTTATGGCGAGACGCCGATCGTTGTAGGCGCAGATCGGCCAGTTGGGCCGATGGAAGAGAACGGATTTGTTTACGTTACTCTTGATGATTCGGAAGACTCCCCCTGTGGCTGGATAAACGCAGACTACATCATCATCAATCCGTCCTGGTACGTAACGGAACGGAGCAAGCCCGTATACGCCTGGAATAATACCGACGCGCCTAAGGTTGCTCTGCTTGACCGCGGTACCCGGCTCCCCATTCTGAGAGAAGAGGGCGACTGGTACGTCATCAGCCTGCGCGGCGCTGTCGGGTGGATCTATAAGGGTTGAGAAGGGCACAGATGGTCGCGCCTTATTGTCGTCTGTGAAAGCCCTTCCGCTTTGTTGGATTGCCCGTGCGCCTTTCCCAAGGGCCAGCGCCGCCACTGTGTTTTCTTTTATTAAGATTTTACGATAAAGTCCAAAAGGCCCTTTATTTCCGTTATCTTCTCTTCTATCTTATCGCACAGAAGCTTGCCGTCCGAAACGATGAGCGCCTTGGGAAAGGCCTTCCAGTCGATGGCGTCGACGCCCTTGATCTCGTTGGGGTACAGCTGCAGGGCTTTCCCGTTCATAAATTTGAGCAGGAAGGTCTGAAGCGTCTCGGACAGATCCGCGTTCATCACGCTGCCGTATATCTGCAGGGCTTCCTCGTTTCCGAGCAGGGCCGCCGCGACGTCGACCGTGCCCGAACCCAGATTTTCGATCAGCGATTTCTCGTCCCAGTACAGCACATGCACTTTATTTCCGCCGTCGGCCAGCTTGGCCGCGCTGCGGTAGAGGCAGAGGGCAAGCCATTGCTCGATCAGCTTCGATTTTGCTTCAAGCTCGGAGGCCGATGCCGTCTTTTCCGCAAGATAGCTCTGCACCGCAGCGGCGGTGGCATCATCCATGTAGTCCTCCGTATTGGCCACGCTCGCGAATATCGCGTTCGTGTAGTTCTCCTCGCCGATCAGAGAGCGGTAGATCTGCATTTCGTTGCTCGGAATGCCGATGATGAAATCGACGTCCGAAGCCGCGCCGTTCTGCCATGCCCGAAACACGTCGGCCGGGATCAGCTTTCCGTCGCAGGTGGGCGCGCACATATTCTTCCAGAGTCTCTGCGCCGCGGCCTTCAGGGTTTCCGTATCCAGCCGTTCAAGCTCCGCCATTGTCGCAGTCTGCGTTTCCTTCAGCAGTTCCCCTGCCAGGGCTCTGGCCGCCGCCGGGGTTTCATAGGCCGACGCCGGGCTGCCGTTGAATGCGAACGCTCTCCGGAACAGGCCCTTCGCCCGCTCACAGGCGCTGAGCAGGCAAATGGAGGACGCGCCGGATTCAAAGCCCAGCACCGTGATCCGGTCAGGGTCGCCGCCGAATGCGGCAATGTTCTCCCTGATCCATTCCAGCGCCGCGATCTGATCGAGCAGTCCGAGGTTGATCGCATCCGGATAAGCCTCTCCACCGGGGATCTCCGAAAAATCAATAAAGCCGAAAATGCCGAGGCGGTAATTAAAGCTCACAAACACGACGTCCTGATGCGTGTTCGCGAAATCGGCGCCGTACAGCAGGGGATCGGCAGTTCCCCCGGAAGTAAAATCGCCCGGATGAAACAGCACAAGAACCGGTTTTCTGCTCTCCTTCTTCTTGTTTTCCGGCTTTTTCGTACCGACACAGATATTCAGGGTGAGGCAGTCCTCGCTCTGTCTGTGGTGCTTTAAGATCGAGCCCTTATGCTCGACCTGAATGGCCGAAGCGCCGAAATTTCTCGCCTCAAACACATCCTCCGATGCGGGGAGCGCTTCGGGCGCTTTCCATCTGCGTTCACCCACAGGCGGCATCGCGTAGGGAATCCCCAAAAAGCAGATGGTTTTCTTGTATTTTCCCCCGACAAAGACGCCGGTTCTCGTCTTTACCGCGCAATCCGTGTCGTATTTGCCGTGGATCTCCTGATTCTGCTTGTTGATCTCCTCGATGTCTTTTTCTTTCACATCGAAAACGAAGCCTTCGCTTCCGTCGCCATAGCGCTTGCGGATCTTCCGGATGCGATACCAGCGGATGAGCAGGTTCACCGCAAAGCCGAGAATAGGCATGCCGATCACGGACACGACCTCATCCGACACATAATCAAGCATGGACACGCCCATCCAGCGAGTAGAAATATACTGGGCGATCAGAAAAACGAGAAACACGGAAGTATAGGTGATAATCCGATTGATCGGTTTTTTCTGGACAGTTTTGCTGAAGCAGATCTTGCTGATGATTTCTTGGAGCACAAGTCCGAGGCCAAAGCTTGCCCCCATGCACACGAGCTCCGGCCAGCCGAAAAGCTTCGCGATCGTTTCACCGAAGCCGTAACCCAGCGCCGAAATGAAGGCCACCATAATATCATCGAACGTAAATAGTTTTTTCATTTTTTCTCGACCATTCCTTTATTCTCCTTGTGGAGCGTATTATCATGCAAGTATATTTTACTATATTCTGCAAGCATCGTACAAGGGGATGTTCCAGAATGTCAAACTGAAATCGTGCATTTTTCAAGGAATGTATTTGACATTCTGGAACACCCTCTTGCAAAATGTTGTGAAACTATATTATAAAATAACAATAGACCTGTATGGTATTTTTTCTTTTACGGGAGGCAGATAAAAAATGGGCATCATTTCCAAACTGATCAAAACCGGTCTGACGCTCGGCGCGGCCTACACCGCGTATCAGGCATCGCAGAAGACCAAGCGTGAAACCGGCAGTCTCCTCGGCGAAACCTTCGGGCGCAACTTCATGAGTCAGGCCGTCACGAACGTCCGGCTCCTCATGGGCGCTGTCAAAGAGAGGCGCAATAAGAAGAAACGCAGAAAACGCCGCTGAGCACGTCGGAAACATCGCAAATAACCCCAGCATGAAAGGCTTCCGCCACGGGAGCCTTTTTTATACGCATTCTCTCCGGCGTCCTGTAAGGAGGAGTGTTCCAGAATGTCAAAGCAGTATTCTCCTTTGTTCTTGCTTTTTCAGCCCCACTGGATTATCATGGTTAACAAAGACTGTACGGCAAGGGGATGGATCGCGTGAATGTTTTATTTGCCGAAACTCTGCGGAAGCTGCGCTCGGAAAAAGGACTTTCGCAAAAGCAGCTCGGAAAACAGATGTTTGTCAACCATTCCACCATCGCCCGCTGGGAAAACGGCAGCCGCCTGCCGGATGCCGCGATGATCCTCCGCCTCTCCAAATGTCTCGGGGTGGACGCCAACACACTGCTGCAGCTGGCTTCGCAGAGCGACGAGAGCCCCAACGTCATCATGGTGGACGACAGCCGCGTCATCCTCTCCGACGGACTGGCCGTGCTGGAGGAGGTCATGCCGAACGCCACCATCACCGGCTTTATCTGGCCGTTGGAGGCGATCGAATACGCCAGGATGAACCCGGTCGCGCTGGCGATTCTGGACATTGAACTGGGCACGGCCAGTGGGCTTGAGCTCTGCCGCACGCTGCTGGAAATCAACCCCCGCACAAATGTCGTGTTTCTGACCGCCTACGCCGACTACTCCCTCGACGCATGGAAAACCGAGGCCGTCGGCTTTCTGCTCAAGCCCCTGACCGCGGATGCCGTAAGGGAGCAGCTGAAAAAGCTGCGCTATCCGTTTTCAACGGGAGTGGTGGACGAGTGAATTACCGCCCCCTCTTTTCTGCTTCTTCCTGATCGGCGCAGCGCTGCTTCTGAGTGGGATCAGGCCGTGGTTTACCGCCATCGCAAGTGCCGCGGCGCTCCCCTTCTCTTCGGAGCCGGAGCACGCGCGCCTGTCTCGCCGCGAAGCAGGCCCAATACCGGGACAGTCTGTTTGTCGATTATGACACGCTGCCGGGTTCCTTGCCATGTCAAAAATTAAAACATATATAGGAGGAATTTACCATGGATTTTCTCAGTGAACTGCTCAAAACCTTTCTTGGCGGAGCCGCAGTCAAAGCCCTGGCCAGCAAAACCGGCCTCAAGACCAGAGATCTCAAAAAAGTTCTGCCCGTGGCCGTACCGTACCTGGTCAAGCTTCTGACGAAGAACGCATCCAGCGAAGAGGGCGCAAGCTCTCTGCTCGAGGCCCTCACCCAGCACACCGGCGACGAGCCTGTTGACAAGCAGATCGCCGACGCGGATATTGTCGACGGCTCCAAGATCATCGGCCACATCCTCGGCAGCAGCGGGATGGATGGTCTGAAGGCTCTTTCCAAACAGTCCAAGCTGAGCGAGACCGCCGTTTCCGGCATCCTCAGCAGCATTGCCCCCGCCCTGCTGACGTATCTTTCCAATGCCGTTTTCGGCACGAAGAAACGCAGTACCAGGAAGTCCTGGATCTCCGGCCTTCTGGGTGGTCTTTTCAGCTGCAAGACTTCTGCGCGCAGGAAGAAGGCGAAAGCGGACGACGAGTTCAACGTTGTTTCGCTGCTCACCGCTCTGCTGTCCAAGAAGTAAAAAGCACCGCAGACATGGGCGGGACGAAGCCCGTCATCCGCCCCCTGTCTGTCACGAAATCCCGCGCCGAGCCAGAAATTCAATGGAATACGCGGTATTGTATCATCATGAAGGAAAAGGTCAGCAAGACTCAGACTGTAGACAAACCCCGGTACATGTCATCTCGAGCGAAGGCGAAGCCGGAGTCGAGAGATCTAAAACGTTGAAAACCTCATTATATGGATCTCTCCACTCGCTTCGCTCGGTCGAGATGACATGGAGAGGGTACTTTGTCTACAGTCTGGATTCTGTACATTTTCCTGCTCGGAGTTATCGCGGGAAGTATGATGGTTGTTGCCGATACAGTATTCTGAATCAGGACAAAAAACGAAACGGAGTATGACCATGAAAAAGCTTGTTACAATCTTCCTGACCATTGCCATGATGCTGAGTCTGTTCTGCTTCGGCGGCGCCTTTGCCGCGGCGGAGAGCAGCGTAGAACCGGCCTATACGCTGGACAGAGTGGTCGTGCTGAGCCGCCACAATATCCGCTCCCCGCTGTCGGGCAGCGGTTCGATGCTGGGTGACATCACGCCGCACACATGGTTTAAGTGGACGAGCAATCCCAGTGAGCTCTCCCTGCGCGGCGCGATACTGGAAACCCAGATGGGACAGTACTTCCGCCTGTGGCTGGAGGACGAGGGTCTCTTCCCGGAGAACTACCGGCCCGAAGAAGGCGCGGTGCGCTTCTATGCCAACGCCAAGCAGCGCACGCAGGCGACGGCCCGTTACTTCTCCGCGGGGCTCCTGCCCGTGGCGTCGGTGCCGGTCGAGTGCCGCGCGGAATACGATACGATGGACCCGACCTTTCATCCCATGCTGACCTTCGTCAATGACGCGTACGCGGAGGATGTCGCCGCCCAGATCGCCGAATTGGGCGGCGAGGCCGGATTGGAGGGCATACACGCCGGACTGCTGGACGCCATTGAGCTGCTGATGGACGTGACCGACATGGAAGAGAGCGAGGCATACAAGTCCGGCAAGTTCGGCGACCTGCTGGAAGACGGGACGACTCTCATCCTTGGACCCGAAAGTGAACCGGGCATATCCGGCCCCATCAAGACCGCGACGTCGGTGGCGGACGCCCTCACCTTCCAATACTA
>CADAPH010000116.1 GCA_902789745.1 Oscillospiraceae bacterium
AAGGTATTGTGCGCTTGTGAGGACTGTGTGCGCAACGCCGTTCTCGCTTACGGAGATATTGTAGGAATTTGACCGGGCAGCGTTCGCCGCTGCGGAGATCCCCATAAGTTCATTCCGGCCTTCCTCGCGGGCCGTAACCATCGGCGGATACAGCACTGCGCCGTGTGAAGCCGATTGGATCATAGCCCCGAAGATGAGAAACCCGGGAGCCTGTGTTTTTTCAGGCTCCCGGGTCGCTTTTTATTCCTGGCAGAGATCGTCCAAAAGCCGTGCGGCGAGACCGCCGGGGCGAACCGCGTTCCGCGCATCCTCTACCGTAAACCAGCGCCAGCTGTCCACCTCAAAATTGGGATGGGCCTCTGTCTCTGCGACGGTGACGGCATAATTCAGCATCAGCGTCTCGGAGGGCTCATAGTAGTGACTTCCCAGATAGCGGAGCTCTCTCGCCTCCAGTCCCAGCTCTTCCATCAGCTCCCGCCGGACTGCGTGTTCCGCGGTCTCTCCCTTATCCACATAGCCTGCGGGCAGGACCTCCCGCGGCTCGCCATACTGGCGGATCAGCATCACCTGTGTTTTCTCCGGATTTCTCACCACCATGGCCACCGCCGTGCTGAACACCGGGAAGCGGTAATCATCGCAGCTTTCGCAGTACGGAACCATACCGTCCGTCGGATGCGCCCGCGCGCCCAGCTTTGCGCCGCAGCGCATACAGTAATTCATCTCCATATTTTTCAGCGGATCATCTCTTCAAATTCGTCCTCGGTGAGGATGCGGATGCCGAGGCTCTCCGCCTTGGTGAGCTTGCTGCCCGCATTTTCGCCCGCAAGGACATAGCTTGTCTTTTTGGACACGGAGCCGGCGGCTTTTCCCCCGAAGCTCTCGATGATGGCGGCAGCCTCGTCTCTTGTATAGCGGGAAAGCGTTCCGGTGAGCACGAAGGTCTGACCCGCAAAGCGGTCGTCCTTCTTCTCCTCGTGGCTGGTAAAGTCCACGCCCGCCTCGCGCAGCCTCCCGATCAGGTGCATGGACTGCGGGAGAGAGAACCACTCAAGAATGAAGCCTGCGGTGATCGCGCCGATATCCGGGATGGCGGTGAGCTCCTCCGGATTTGCCGCCATGAGGCTGTCGAGATCACCGAAATGGGAAGCCAGTACCTTTGCCGCCTTCTGCCCCACCTGCCGGATGCCGAAGGCGCAGAGCAGCCGCGCAAGTCCTGCGCTCTTGCTGTTTTCGATGGCGCTGATGAGATTGGCAGCGGATTTCTCTCCCATCCGGTCAAGCTGCGCCACTTTCTCCGCATCCAGATAATAGAGATCGGCCGCGGAGGAGACGAGGCCGCTGCTGATAAGGCTCTCACACACGGAGATCCCGAGGCCGTCGATATCCATGGCCTCGCGGGAAGCAAAGTGGGCGATGTTCCGCAGCCGCTGCGCCGGACATTCGGGGCTGGTGCAGCGGAGCGCCGCGCCGTCTACATCCCGCATCACGGGCGAGCCGCATTCCGGGCAGATTTCCGGCATGACAAAGGGGACGGCCCAGTCCGGGCGCTTGTCCTTGTTGACGGACAAAACCTCGGGGATGATCTCCCCCGCCTTCTGAAGCAGTACGGTATCGCCGATGCGGAGATCGAGACGGTCGATGTTGTCCTGGTTGTGAAGCGTCGCCGCCGAGACGGTCGTGCCCGCGAGGCGCACCGGCTCCACGATCACCTTCGGGGTCAGGACGCCGGTTCTGCCGACCTGCACCACCACGTCGAGCACCTTGCTCTCCTTCTTCTCCGGCGGATATTTGAAGGCCACCGCCCAGCGGGGCGCCTTCGCCGTGCTGCCGAGGGCTGCGCGCTGCGCGAGAGAGTCGATTTTGATGACCGCGCCGTCCATGTCGTAGGGCAGCTCCTCCCGGTGCTCGCCCAGCCATTCGATGCGCTCCACGCAGTCGCCGATTTTCTCATAGCGCATATAGGGCACCACGGGAAAGCCCATGGCCTTCATCGCGTCAAGCGTCTGCGCGTGGCTGGTATAGGCCCCGTCGGAGCTGAACTGCAGATTGAAGCAGACAATGTCCAGCTTGCGGGAGGCGGCGACCTTCGGGTCAAGCTGGCGCATGGAGCCTGCGGCGGCGTTGCGGGGATTGGCGAGAAGCTGTTCCCCGTTTATTTCCCGCTGGGCGTTGAGCTCACGGAAAACCGCCTTGGACATATAGACCTCGCCGCGGACGATAAGCCGTTCCGGGGCGTTCTCAATGTGCAGGGGAAGCGAACGCACCGTGCGCAGATTCTCGGTCACGTTTTCGCCGACAAGTCCGTCTCCCCTTGTCGCACCGCGGACAAAGACGCCGTTTTCATACTCCAGCGACATGGACAGACCGTCGATTTTCGGCTCCACCGTATAAGAATGGGGCGCGTCGATCAGATCGTCCATGCGGTCGCCGAAGGCGTACAGCTCGTCGAGGGAAAAGACGTCCGTCAGGCTCTCCAGCGGCACCTGATGGCGCACCTGCTCAAACTTGCTCAGGGCCTGACCGCCGACGCGCTGGGTCGGAGAATCGGGGGTTATGAGCTCGGGATGCTCCGCTTCGAGCGTTTTCAGCCGGTTCATGAGCATGTCGAACTCATAGTCTGATATCACCGGCGCATCCTCGACATAATACAGGCGGCTGTGATACTCCAGCTCCCGGCGCAGCTTTTCGATTTCCTTTTGTACGTCCATGGGTTTCTCTCCTTATTGCATGTTCAGATAGGTCTCGGGCACCTTGCCCACCACGACCACATCTGCGATCAGAACCTCCGTCACGACCTGCGCGCTCTCCGTATCCCAGGGGATCAGCACGTCAATGTCCACGACCACCTCAAGATTGATCTGGTGCTTGGTCTGGTTGATGCCTGCCGTCACCACGTTGTTTTGAAACTCCACATGCGAGGAGGTCAGCATGATGATCTCCACCGGAACGCCGGGGCCGCGGCCCATCAGCAGACTCACGCCCGTAAGATTTCCGAGGGGGACGCTGACCTCCAGCGTGCGGTTTTCCGTGGCGTCAATCACCTGATGCAGGATCTCGGCCGACAGCGCGTTGATATGCGACATGTTGCTGCTGACGGCGGTAACTTCCCCGGCTTCGTTTTTTTCCAGGCGCACGAAGCTCTCCCCGTTATCATTCTCTTCCGCCATCACCCGGGCGATGACGGCGTTGACCTGCGCGGTCACGATATCGCAGGCGTCGGAGACGGCGATGCGGCAGGAGATATGATTGAGAAACATCGCCGCGCCGGAAAGGAAAATACAAAGCCCGGCAAAGAACAGGACAAGCGTCAGTCCCGTTCCTATCCGTTTCACGACTGACGCCGGGCCTTTGACATAGCGAAACCTCTGCTTTGGCCGATAATATCTGCGGCGCATGGGCAGCATCACCCCCATACGCCAACTATATGCGTCTCAGCCGTCCAACATGGCGCTGACTGCCATCATAATGCCGAGCTTGCCGGATTCGTAGGTCAGACCGCCCTGCATATAGGCGATATACGGCTCCCGCATGGGGCCGTCGGCCGACAGCTCAATGGACGAGCCCTGAATAAAGGAGCCCGCCGCCATGATCACGTCGCAGTCATAGCCCGGCATGGCCCAGGGCTCGGGCGTGACATAGGAGTCCACGGGCGCGCCGGCCTGGATGCCGAGACAGAAACGCTTCATGTTTTCGGGGCTGCCGAGCTTTACCATCTGGATGATGTCCGAGCGCGGTTCCAGGGCCGACGGGGAGCTCTCGATCCCCAGCTCCTCCATCATCGCCGCGCAGAAGCAGGCGGTCTTCAATGCCTGGGCCACAACATGCGGCGCCATGAAAAAGCCCTGGAACAGCAGACGGTTGTTGCCGAGGCTGGAACCGCACTCCCCGCCGATGCCGGGCGTGGTCAGCCGCATGGCCGCGCGCTCCACAAGCTCGGCCTTTCCGGCCACATAAGCCCCGGTGGGCGCGATGCCGCCGCCGGGATTTTTGATGAGAGAGCCCGCAACGAGATCAGCCCCGACGTCTCCGGGTTCAAGGGTGTCGGTAAACTCGCCGTAGCAGTTGTCCACCATCACATGGATCTTCGGATTGACTGCCTTGACGGTCTCCACGATTTTCCCGATCTCCCGGACCGAGAGCGCCTTGCGATCCTCATAGCCGCGGGAGCGCTGGATCATAACGCCCGCGACCTTTTCATCCTTCACCGCTTCGGCGATGGCCTTGTAATCCGGCCCGCCGTCGTCGGCAAGCTCCACCTGACCGTATTCGACGCCGTAGAATTTGAGGGAGCCGAAGCTGTCGCCGCTGATGCCGATGGCAGTGCGCAGCGTGTCGTACGGCGTGCCGGTGACGGCGAGGATCTTCTGTCCCGGTTTTGCCAGCGCGAACATTGCCGCCGTCAGAGCGTGCGTGCCGTTGACAAACTGGATGCGCACAAGTGCGGCCTCGGTGCCGAACACCTCCGCATAGATTTTATCCAGCGTCTCTCTCCCGAGATCGTCATAGCCGTAGCCGGTGGTGCCGGCGAAGCAGGCGTCCGAGACCCGGTGGTTCTGGAAAGCCTGCATGATCTTTCTTGTATTCTGCTCCGATACGGTGTCGATTTCGCGGAAGCGTCCGCCCAGGCGCAGCTCGGCGCGTTTTGCCATTTCGTATACTTCCGGTTTGATATCTGCTATCTTCATGCTTTCTCCAATTTATTCAAGACCCATGATGATGGACTTGTAATACTTGCCGCGTTCGGCAAAGTTTTTGAAATGATCGAAGGAGGCGCAGGCCGGGGAAAAAAGCACGACATCCCCTTCCTCCGCCGAAGCCGAGGCCGCGAGAACGGCTGATCGAAAATCCGCCTCCATTTCAACAGGCAGGCCGCTCTCGGCAAAATAAGGCGAGGCGAGAATCGCTGTATGGATTTTTTCCGCCGTGTCCCCCGTCAGGAATACCGCCTTGGCAAGCTGGCAGAGGACGTCGCCGAGCTCGTCAAAGGGCAGATGCTTGTCGTAGCCGCCCGCGATCACAATGGGCTTTGCTCGCATGGCCCGCAGCCCCGCGATCGTGCGGGTGGGGCTTGAGCCGATGGAATCGTTGATATAGGTCACACCGTGAAGCGTGCGGACGATCTCAAGCCGATGTTCCACTCCGCCAAAGCACCGCGCCGCCTCCGCACAGATTTCATCGGAAACGAGGCCTTCGGTCGCCGCGAAAGCCGCCAGGTAATTGAGCACATTATGCTCGCCCGGGAGACGGATCTCCGCCGCCGGCAGAACAGGCCGCTCCTCCCCGTCCTTCACGCGGACAAGCAGGCCATCCCGGAGACAGGCGCCGTCTGAAAGATGCTGCCGGTCGGAAAAATAAGAAATACGCGCCCTGGCAAAGCCCGACAGATAGGCCGTATGTTCATCGTCCAGATTCAGAATCAGACGGCAGTTTTTGTCCTGATGCAGCAGAATTTCCCGCTTTGCGTCGATATAGTCCTGATAATCTTTGTGTTTATCCAGATGGTTGGGGGTGATATTGGTCACCACCGCGATATCCGGACGGCAGACCATACTGTGAAGCTGAAAGGAGCTGAGCTCGATCACCGCGACGTCGTCTTCTCCGATCTCCGGGATTTCACACAGGAGCGGATTGCCGATGTTGCCGCCCAGATGCACCCGGTATCCGGCGGCCTTCAGAAGCTCGGAAATGATTGTGGAAGTGGTGGTCTTTCCGTCGCTTCCGGTTACGGCGATCACTTTACAGGGGCACAGGGACAGAAAAGCTTCCATCTCGGAGGTCAGGAGACTTCCCCGCGCTTTTGCCGCCTCCAGATGCGGGTCGAAGGGCATGAGCCCGGGCGTGCGAAACAGCACATCGTGATCCAGATCCTCCAGATAATCCGGCCCCAGCTTCATCTTCGCGCCGAGGGCTTCAAGGCGCTCCGCCTCCCCTTCCATCTGTTCTCTTGTCCGCATGTCGCAGGCCGTCACGTCACAGCCGTGCCGCAGGAGCAGCTCGATCAGCGGGAGATTGCTCACGCCGATCCCGATGACGGCAATACGCTTTCCTTTCAGGCTCTCCACATATTCGTCAAGGGTCAATGCAATCACCTCGATTCAATCCAGGATACAATCATTAACCTGTATAGTATATCGCTTTCTCCGTTTTATTACAAGAAAAATTGTTGACTTGCATGGGAAAACTGAGTAGAATAGCAACTGTGAGTCGGCCGAACGACCGCGGGCACAGGGCGAAAGCCCGTGCGTGAGGAAAGTCCGGGCTCCACAGGGCAAGGATAACGGGTAACGCCCGCCAGGGGTGACCCTCGGACAAGTGCAACAGAAATAGTCAGCCGGGCATGTGGACGCTGTAAACTCTATCCGGAGCAACACCGTGGTACGGGGACTTAAGGCCGGCCCGGCCGTCCCCAGGAGGTGGCTTGATCCCGTTGGCAACAGCGGGACTAGATAGATGGTCGTTTAAGACAGAACCCGGCTTACAGACCGACTCATATCAAAGCCGCTCATCAGTTTTGATGGGCGGTTTTCCGGTTCTGTCAAAACAGCTTGTCCGCGTGTTCTGCCGCGGTCTGATATACAATCAAAAGGATTTGCTATGACTACATTTGTGATTTCCCTCGCGGGCATTCCGATACGGATATCAGCCTTATTTGAAAGCACCGCACAATACTGTGCGGGCTATTCCTGCGAGGAAGCACCTCTTGTCGAGATTCACATGGATCCTTCAGACATCGCGCGAGAACGCGTTAAGGCTCTCCGCGAGGACACGTTGGAAGGTTTGCCTCAGCGAAGCTATTCTGACGCCTATCTGGAGACGCTTGCCGTCTATCGCAAGATTGCCGCGGCGCTTTTGGATCACGACATTTTGTTATATCATGGTTCGGTTCTGGCGTATGACGGAAAGGCCTACCTCTTCACCGCCCCGTCGGGAACCGGCAAAACGACGCACAGCCGTCTCTGGCTCTCAGAAATCCCGGGCGCTTATATTCTCAACGGGGACAAGCCGCTTTTGCGTGTCGAAAGCGATCGCGCCTATGCCTGCGGCACACCCTGGCAGGGAAAAGAAAAATACGGAAGAAACGAAATTCTCCCGCTGGAAGCCATCTGTATTCTGGAGAGAGATACCTGCAATCATATAGAATCCGCGGGCTTCCGCGACGCGCTTCCTGTGCTGCTTGCGCAGTGCAATCGCCCGGATGAGGCACAGCCCATGCTTCGCACGCTTGCATTGATTGACCGCCTCGGAAGGATGACAAGGCTTTATCGCCTCGGCTGTAATATGGAGCCTGAAGCGGCGCGGGTCAGTTTCCGCGCCATGTGCCAAAGCTTCGGAAACTGACAGCCGCGAAGTATATAGGAGGAAACACCGTGCAGCATACCCATATCAGCGCGAAACAGGGGTTGTTTGATCTGAAGCTGCGAGAGTTCTGGCAGTACCGCGATCTTGTCTGGCTGTTTACGCGCCGCTCCTTCATCGTCACCTATACGCAGACGATCCTCGGCCCGCTCTGGCTGATCATCAATCCGCTTTTGACCAGCATTACCTACGTCGTTATATTTGGGAATATCGCCAGGCTCAGCACGGACGGCGTTCCCCAGCTTTTGTTCTATCTCAGCAGCCATGCGGTCTGGTCCTTTTTTTCGGGCTGCGTTGTAAAAAACGCGTCGACTTTTACCAATAACTCTTATATTTTCGGAAAGGTCTATTTCCCCCGCCTTGTAATACCGGTATCGACCGTTCTCGGGAACGCGATCCTTTTCCTGATCCAGATGCTTCTGGTTTTTGCCATGCTGCTGTGGTACAGTTTTCAAGGGCTTGTTGACCCTCAGTGGAACGCCTGGATTCTGCTTCCTTTCCTGCTGCTCCTGCTCGGTGTGATGGGCATGGGTACAGGGCTCATTATTTCAAGCCTGACGACAAAATACCGCGATCTTCGTGTCCTGCTGGATTTCGGCATGACGCTCTGGATGTATGCTACGCCGGTGGTTTATCCTCTCAGCGCGGTTGACGCCGGCCTGCGCCGGTTTATCCTCCTCAACCCGGTGTCGTCCGTGATCGAGCTGTTTCGTTCTATTCTTTTCGGCGTCGGAGATATCAGCCCCGCGTCCCTTGCATACTCGTTTTTCTTCACGGTCGCAGCTGCGCTGGCGGGTATCATCGTTTTCAATCATGTCGAGCGCACCTTCATGGACACGGTTTAAGGATTGGCCTATGGATGAACAGAATCTCGCTCTCCGTCTGAGGGGAGTCAAAAAACAATACCGTCTCGGTCTCATCAATCACCATACGCTCCAGCGGGATCTTCAGTCCTGGTGGGCCCGCAGGCGCGGCAGGGGCGATCCGAATCAGCGCATCGGTGCAAACACTGACTTTTCCGATCAGTACTTCTGGGCGCTGGACGGCGTGGATCTCGATATTCACCGCGGGGAACGCATCGGGATTATCGGGGCAAACGGCGCCGGTAAGTCCACGCTTTTGAAGATCATCTGCCGGATCACCGCGCCCACCGAGGGCGAAATTGATATCTGGGGCCGCGTCTCCTCCATGCTGGAAGTCGGAACCGGTTTTCACGGAGAGATGACCGGTCGGGAAAACATCTATATGAACGGCGCCATTCTGGGCATGAGCCGCAATGAGATCGACGCCTGTCTGGAGGATATTATTGATTTTTCCGAGCTGCGGGAATTCATTGACACGCCTGTAAAGCGCTATTCCTCCGGTATGTTTGTAAAGCTGGCTTTCTCTGTCGCGGCGCATCTGCGAAGTGAAATCATGATCATGGACGAGGTGCTCGCCGTCGGCGATATGGCCTTCCAGCAGAAATGCCTTGCGCGCATGCGTCAGGCGGCGGATGAGGAGAGCCGAACCGTCCTGTACGTCAGCCACAATATGAGCACCATCCGCCAGCTCTGCGATCGCTGCGTCGTACTCGACCGCGGCCGCGTCATCTTTGACGGCGATACGGAGCGGGCAATCGCCGCATATCTGGATCACAGTCTCGGTGATAACGAGACAGATATGGATCTGAATCTCAAATCTCATTCTCGCTCCGCTGTTGATACCGGTGTCCTGATGACAAGGCTTACCCTGATAGATAAGATCACCGCCGTATATGAAAAAGGGGAAGCGCTGCGCATGCGTCTGGTTCTGCACTTGACAAAGCCGGCGCCGCCGCTGCTTTTCCGGGTTACGCTGCGCAGCGAATCGGACGTCGGTCTTGCGACAGCCTGGTCTCCTGCGGTAGAGACGGAGGGCACCGGAGAACAGGTCGTCCTCCTCTCCCTGCCTTTGGACAGCATTGCCAAAGGGAGCTTCTACGCCAGTCTGGGCGTTTACCGCAGCGACGAGCTGGGACGCCGGATCCCTCTGGATCACATAAGCCGTGCGTTCAAGTTTGAGGTGAGCGGCCTTCCGATCTGGAACACGGAAGCGCATGGCTATATGGCTCTCCCGCAGATGGACGCGGCGCTGTCAGGGCGCTGACAAGGGGCTCTTCCGGATAGACTTCGGAAGAGCCTCTTCGCTGTGTAATACTAAAACCTGATAGAAAGCTTTAGAAAGATTTCCGAGGCAGAATTGTGCCAGACGAGGCGGAGACCGCAGAGCATAATGGAGATATATGGTCAAAATCAAAGATTTCTATCGGGTTTTAGTATAAGCCGCAAAAAGAATCAGATGCATTTGGGGATCAGCAGGATACGTCCGGTCTTCTCTGCGTCCTCATTCATCTGGCGGATTTTCTCTTCACTGGAGTGGTATTTTTTTGCAAGCGACCACAGGCTCTCCCCGGACGGCCTTACCAGGGTGAGCGTCGGAAGGGCGTCCTGAACATAGCGCTGCTCATCGTTCAGGACGACAGCCTCCACGCTGCTGATCACCGTCTTTTCCGTGATCGTATAGGCGATTTCCAGCATCACGCCGCACTCCGCATACTCCCCTTCCGGCTTGACGGTCACCTGTACCGGACGGATATACAGCACATGGATCTCCGCCCCGTCTGTCTCCATTGCCGCTGTCACGGTTCGTCTGCAAGATGACAGGCGATCCTCCCCGTTTCGGTACAGGAAATCCAGATTCACGGAGACGCCGAGTTTATTGCTCTCCCTGGTTACGCGGGAAGGCGAGGCGAAGACATGCAGAAGCTCAGCGCAATTCTCCATGAGATTGATGCGCTCCTCCAACTGAATCCGCTTCTTCTGCGGACTTGAGCTGAGCACATATTCCCGATTCGTGCAGACGAGCTCTGCGGGCATGAGATTGCTGTAGGCGTCCGAAACAAGGTGCAGCTTCTGCTGCTCGCTGCAGCTAAGCTGCAGGACAGCGTGCAGCTCCATATCAAGCGCTTTTCCGCCGCTGATGGTGTCGATCAGATCGAAATACGCGCCTGTGATCTCCGGTTTCACGGTATAGGCGCTGATGTCCTCCGCGCCGACGTCCATGATCTGGGAAAACGGCGCCGTGAATTCTGTCAGAACCGGGCCTCTCTGTCCGTCACACAGCGCTGCAACGGTCAGGGATGCATTTCCCTTTACGATCGCTTTCGTGCCGACGAACTGGCAATCAGAGACCACGAGCGACGCCTGCTCGGAAATCAGCTTTGCGGGAAGCGGCTTTTCCGCCGGGAAACCGAACTGTTCGTTCACGACCAGCACCTTTTCGCATATGGCAGTCGGCAGCGTGATTTCCAGATCCTCAAGCCGCGCATGCAGTCCCGCCGTATCAGGCGGCACTTTAGATTCGACACACAGTTTTTCGCCGCAGCAGCAGCTCAGGTCTCCTTCGATCTCGAAAAGCACGGAGAGCTTTCGCGGATTGATCATGCGCACGTCCGTTCCGCGAACCGCGAGGACGATCTGTGCCAAAACCTCGGACTCCGGCGGATCGACTTCATATTCAAGGGAAAAGGGCTTTTTCAGTCTGATACAGGAGATGAGCTCCTGTCCTTCCCCGATGTAGAGCACGCTTGCGTCAATCTCTCCCGAGACCAGAACGCCCCGCGGCGTGAGATCCTTGCTTTTGAGAAAAACGCGGCTCTGTACGGCGGCGATCTTTTCAACATCGGCGTCTGTATCCGGGACCACGCACTCGATGCTCTCCTGTGTGTGCGCGGTCAGATGACAGTATTCTCTGTAAATCACGGTGTCCCTGTTCTCAAATTGGATTTCCATTGAAAACTCCTTCCGCCGCTCGGATTGTAAGGTGATTCTGAATCTCCATAAGCGGCAGATGGAGATCTCCCGGGAGGGCTCATCCCCTCCCGTCTTGTACAGCCTATGCCTGAGATCCGCGGATTATAACCGAAGCCCTGACCCAGATTTCCGAGGCAGAAATCCGCTAAAGCGTTCTGTCAGAGCTTAGCAGTATCATAATTCTTGCCAGAAACCGCGGCAGCCGGAAAACGATCACCTTCATCTTCTACTCCTTTCAACAGCAGCGTAGATACCATAATCCAAATCCGATCAAGCCTGCCGCCAGAGCAAACCACCAGAACGACGACGGCAGGACAAGGGTCAGAATGATAATCACTCCCACAAAGACAGCGACCATTCCGAAAAGACAGCGACGCCCTCTGCGCAAAAAATCGCCCCCCGCGCTCTGTACTCCGTACAGCATACGCGAAGGGCGATTGTTTTATGCCGGTCATAGGTCTTTATATTCCCAGAATTTGTGCTGGGCGCTCATTTCATACAGTCGCACATAGGAGGCATAGCGGCTCTCTCCGATCTCCCCCGCGGCCACAGCCGCGGTCACCGCGCAGCCCGGCTCCTTCAGATGCGCGCAGTCGTGAAAGCGGCATTTGCCGAGGTACGGGTCAAAATCCGGGAAATCATACTGCAGGTTCTCCTTAAGGATCGCATTTGTCATCATGACGTCCAGGGACGCAAAGCCGGGGGTATCCGCAATATATGTATCCCCGCCGAGGGAATAGAGCTCAACATGCCGTGTGGTATGCTTGCCGCGTCCCAGCTTCTCGCTCACCTCGCCGGTCTTGATATGCGCGTCGGGAAGCAGAACATTGAGAATGCTGGACTTCCCGACCCCGGAATTGCCGCTGAAGGCGCTGATCTTTCCCCGCAGATGGGATAAAAGCTCATCCATGCCCGCGCCCGTTTCGGCGCTGGTGCGCACGACGGGGAAGCCGGCGTTGACAAAGATCTCGCATAGCCTGTCCCCGGGGTCGATATCGGTCTTGTTGACACAGACCACAAGCTCACAGCCCGCCTCGGCCGCGATAACGGAAAAGCGGTCGACCAGAAAGGGGTCGGTCACGGGATTGGTGTTCGCCGCGACGAAGACCAGCGTATCGATATTCGCAACCGCCGGGCGGATAAACCAGTTTTTCCGTTCGTGCACCAGATCGACGCGCCCCTTGCCGTTTGCATCCAGGCTGCACCGTACCCGGTCTCCCACGAGCGGGGAGCTGCCGTCCAGCCGAAAGCGCCCTCTGGCCCGGCAGTCGATCACGCGTCCTTCCGCGGCGACATAGTAGAAGCCGCTGAGGGCCTTCACAATGATTCCTTCGATCATTTCCGCTTCTCTCAATACTGCGGCCCCAGAGAAATTCTCAGGGATATCTTGGAATGCTCCTCCACCTCGGTAAAGGCTTCGGCGCTCTGTCCGATGACGGTTCCCGCATCCACATCGCTGTACACATGGTCGGAGCCGCCGTAGCTCAGGCCCGCGCTCTCCAGGCGATTGATGGCGGCCTCTTCCGAGAGACCGATGATGTTCGGCATGCGCACATAGCTTGTCTGCGGGCCGGTGCTGACAGTCACATAGACCGTCGAGCCGGAGCTCATCTGTTCCCCGGCCAGGGGGCTTGTGCTGATGACGTAATCCTTGGTGACGCTGGAGGAGGTCGCGTTTTCAATGTCGACGATGAAGCCGGCCTTCTGCAGGCGGTTCTTGGCCTCGCGGTAATCCAGATTGACGACGTCCGGCACTGCATTGAACACCTTGCCGGTACTGACGGTGAGCTCCACATTGATGCCGTCCGGCGTGATCATCATGCTGCGGCCGGGGTCGGGATTCTGGGAGAGCACGGTACCGCTCTCTGTCTCCGTGTTGATAACATAGACCACGTTGAATCGGTAGAGGGAGGCAAGCTCCGCGTTTTCCAGGATACGCTGACAGTCGCTGCCGACAAAATTGGGGAGACTGATGCGCTCGGCCGGGGAGAAAACCTCTTTCAGCCAGAAATTCCACATGAAGACAAACATGACGACGCACAGGCCCAGCGCGCCGAAGCAGCCCATCAGGAAGGTCACGCGCCGCGCCCTGCGATGGCGCAGGAGGAAGCGCTCCTTTTTCATCTCGCTGACCGAACGGATCGGCATGACCGCGGGGTTTTCCAGCGGCTTCTCCTCCGGTTCGGCAGGCTTGAGCTGCTCCTGTACGAAGCTCTCCAGATCCGCAAGCAATTCATTCGCGTTCTGGTAGCGTTCGTCGATATCCGCGCACATCGCCTTGAGGGCGATCCGCTCCAGCTCCGGCGGAATATCCTCCACAAGCTCGTGCGGGGGCGTGGCGGCGGCATTGATGTGCTTGACGGCGATTTCGGTGATCGTACCTCCCTCATAGGGTTTCTGCGCGGTGAGCATCTCATACATCACGATGCCGAGGGAGTACAGATCGCTCCTGGCGTCCGGGATCTCGCCGCGGGCCTGCTCGGGGGCGATATAGTGGATCGATCCGATGGCCTGCCCGTCGTTTTCGTACGCGTCGCTCTCCAGCGCCGCGATCCCGAAATCCTCCACCTTGACCGTACCGTCGCGCAGCATCATGATATTCTGCGGCTTGATATCCCGGTGGATGATGCCGCGCTCGTGGGCGTGGGAAAGGGCACGGGCGATCTGACGCGTAAAATGCAGCACCTCGCGCCACTGCAGCGCGCCGCGCCTGTCCATATACTGCCGCAGCGTGATCCCGTCTACAAGTTCCATGACTATGTATTCGATATCTTCGCTGTGGCTCACATCGTAGACAGCCACGATATTCGGATGGGAGAGCATTGCGACCGCGTGGGCCTCCGCGCAGAAGGCGCGGCGGAACTCCTCATCCGCGGCCATTTCATCGCGCATGATTTTGATGGCGACGCTGCGGTTGAGACGCAGATCCTGCCCCTTGTATACGACGGACATGCCGCCCTCTCCGATCAGCTCCTGAACCACATAGCGATCGTCGAAGACCCTGCCGATATACTTGTCCTTGTTGTCCATAAAGATCTCCGTTCCCGGGCTTTCAGCGCATGACGGCGACAATCGTCACATTGTCCTTCGCCCCGCGGTTGAGCGCCTTGCTCATCAGCGCGCGGCAGAGCGCCTCCGGCTCCGGAAATTCCTTCGCGTACTCGAAAAGCTCCAGATCGGAAACGATGTTGGACAGTCCGTCCGAGCACATCAGGAGGATATCGCCGCTTTGCAGGGTAAAGGTAAAATAATCGCACTCCACGCGGGGATCCGATCCCAGCGCCCGCGTGATGACATTTTTGCGCGGGTGGCTGCGCGCCTGCTCCGCCGTGATGGCCCCCGCCTCGATCAGCTCCTCCACGAGGGAATGGTCTCTCGTGATCTGACGGATACCGGCGGGGCGATGGGAAATCAGGTAGGCGCGGCTGTCGCCCACGTTGATAATATACCCATTTCCGTTGTTCTTAATCACGCCGCCGACAATGGTCGTACCCATTCCGTCAAATTCATCGTCAAAATGGGAATATTCGAAGGCGACGCCGTTTGCCTCGGCGCAGGCGGCCTCCAGGATTCTTTTATAATCCACGCCGCGCAGCAGGCGGGAGCTGAGCTTGGTATAGATATAGGAGACAAAGGCTTTGTTGGAAAGCTGACTTGCGATGCCGCCGGCCTTCGCGCCGCCCATTCCGTCGCACAGCGCGGCGATCAGACAGCCCTTGGCCTCGCACTTTTCGAGAATGAAGCAATCCTGATTGTCCTTGCGGATCGCACCCTTGTCTGTCATGCCGAAGCTTTTCACGCTGGCCCCTGTCCTCCCTTCTGTGATTTCTGCATTTTCCGCCTGAGCTGGCCGCAGGAGGCGTCCACATCGCTGCCGAGTCTGCGGCGGACGGTGACGTTGACGTCGTTGTCCTCCAGGATCTTGATGAAGTGTTTCAGATGCTCGGGCGTGGAGGGCTGGAACTGCCGCTCCTCCACATGGTTGAGCGGAATAAGATTGACGTGGGCCGAGACCGCCCTTGCATGTCCGGCCAGAAGACGCGCCTGCTCCGGGCTGTCGTTGACGCCGTCGATCATGGCATACTCAAAGGAGATGCGCCGTCCGGTTTTCTCATAGTAGGTTTTGCACGCCTCAATCAGCTTCTGCACGCCCCGCCCGTGATTGGCGGGCATGATACGGGATCTTGTCTCATCGTCCGGCGCGTGCAGCGAGACCGACAGCGTGAGCTGAAGATCCCGCGCGGCGAGCTCGTCAAATCTCTCGATCAGCCCGCAGGTAGAGAGCGAGATGTGGCGCATGCCGATGTTCATGCCCTTCGGATGGTTCACCAGCTCCAGAAAGCGCATGACGTTGTCAAAGTTATCCAGCGGCTCCCCGATGCCCATGAGGACGATGTTGGAAATTTTTTTGCCGGAGTCCAGCTCGGAAAACAGCACCTCGTCCAAAATTTCCGAGGCGCGGAGGTTGCGCACCAGTCCGCCGATGGTGGAAGCGCAGAAAGCGCAGCCCTGCCGACAGCCGACCTGGGAAGACACGCAGACCGTGTTGCCATGCTTATAGCTCATCACCACCGTCTCCACGGCGTTGCCGTCGGAGAGCTCCCAGAGGTACTTGATGGTCCCGTCCATGGCGGAGACCTGCTTGCTCAGAACCTTCGGCTCATACAGGAAGAAGCGGCTTTCAAGCTCTTCCCGGAGCTCCTTGGAGAGATTGGTCATCCCCTCAAAGCTGCGCACGCCGCGGCTGAGCCACTGGAAAACCTGGCCCGCGCGAAAGCGCGGCTGGCCCAGGGCGGCAAGCTCCGCCTCCAGCTCCTCCGGCAGCAGGGAAAGGATATCTTTTCTCTCGGTCATGTCCATGTATTAAACAGTCCTTCTGAATTTCGCGGCGAAAAAGCCGTCCGTTTCATCCACATGCGGCCAGAATGTGTATATGCCATCCTTGCTCTGAACGCCGCAGACGGAAAACGCCTCCGCGGCAAACGACGGATGATTTTTCAAAAACCGCAGCGCGACGTCCTCGTTTTCCCCGGAGAGGATCGTACAGGTGGAATAGAGCAGCACGCCGCCCGGCTTCACATAGCGGCTCAGATTTTCCAGGATCGCGTACTGGATCTCCGGCAGGCCGCGCAGGCTCTCCGGGTCCTTGGCGCGGATCTCCGGCTTTTTGGCGATCACGCCGAGCCCCGAGCAGGGCACGTCCGCGATCACGAGGTCAAAAGCGGCTTCCAGCGCCGGATCGAAGACGCGGGCGTCCATGGTCTTCGTCCCGATCATCCCGATACCGAGCCTTGCCGCCCCGTTTTCAAGCCTTTTCAGCTTCTTTTCGTGGATGTCGCAGGAGAGGATGCTGCCGCTGTTTCTCATGCGGATGGCGGCGGCAAAGCTCTTCCCGCCGGGGCAGGAGCAGGCGTCCAGCACGCGCATGCCGGGTTCCGGCGCGGCGATCTCAACGGCGAGTCTGGCGGCACGATCCTGAATAAAAAACAAGCCCTCCTCAAACCCCGGAAGCGCCGGAGTGAGACCGCCGTCCAGCTCGATACAGCCCGCCGGCTCCATTTCGCGAAACGGAATCTCTGCGCGTTCCAGCGCGCGGACGTAATCCGCAGTCTCAACCTTCAGGGTGTTGACCTGCAGGAAGAGCTTCGGAGGCTCGTTGTTTTTCCGAAGAAACGCCTCCGCAAAGGCGTATCCCTTTTTCTCAATCAGATCATCGCACAGCCATCGGGGATGGCTGTATTTTATGGAGAGGTATTCTCCCGTCCCCTCTCCGGGGATGGGCGGAAGCGCCTCCCGATTCTCGGCCACGCGGCGCAGGACGGCATTGACCAGCCCCGCCGCCCGCTCACAGCGATTTGTCCGGCAGAGCTCCACCGTCTCGCTGACGGCGGCCCTGGGCGGAACGCGGTCGAGGAAAAGCAGCTGGTATACGCCGAGGCGAAGGCCGATATAAAAATCGCACAGCCGGTCATTCTGCAGCACGCCCAGGCACAGCCGGGACGCCAGGGCGGCGTCGCGCCGGTCAAGGGCGGCGCTTTTGATAATCGCGTCCAGCGTATCGCCCGACCAGGCCCTGTCCCTGCGGCAGCGCGTCAGCGCCTCCAGCGCCGCCTGACGCGCGTTTACGTTCTTGCTCATTCTGCGCAAATGCGGTGGCCGCGCAGGAAATCCGCGGCGCTCATCCGCTTCTTGCCCGGCGCCTGGAGCTCCGTGATACGAAGGCACTGTCCGTCCGCGCAGGCGATAACGATCCCCTTATCGTCAGCTTGTACGATGCTGCCTGGAGCCTTGTCTGTTTTCTGTTCCGTATAGTCCGCCGCAAAAACACGAAAACTCTTGCCGTTCAGCTCCATGGTCGCAACCGGCCAGGGCTGGAGGCCGTATATATGCTTGACGATTTCGCGCGGGCTCTTGTTCCAGTCTATGGGACAAATGGATTTATCCAGCATTTTGACA
>CADAPH010000117.1 GCA_902789745.1 Oscillospiraceae bacterium
CCGGCACACGAACGATCATCTGATAGATACCGTTCTTTTCCTGTAAGCTGCCCGTTACCTTCATTGTTTACCTCCTTCATGGTAACGGCGCTCATCTGCATTGTCCACATTATAGCCGCTCCCCTTGACATAATCAAGTAAAGAAGTTTTGGGAATTCGGATCGCGTTTCCGACCCGGATGGAGGGCAGTTCACCGGAACTGACCAGCTCGTAGGCCTTGGTGCGCCCGATGCCGAGCGCACTGCGTAAATCGTTGATGGACAGGATATCGGGATATTGCGTAAATAACATATCAATAAAAATCCTCCTTTGAATTTGAAATAGAAAAAAGTGGTGGAGTGAAAATGATCTGTACGTACGTACAGATGATTCTCACTCCACGTCATTTATTTTGGTGTGTGGGGCATCCGGCTTGATGACGAGGCCGATGCCCTCAAAGCCGCGGACTCTTACACCGCGTTCGTTTTGAAGATTGTTGGTATCTACAATGTTGAAATCGGCGCCGTACTCCTTCAGATAGTGGCTCATGGTGTTTTGTGCGTAGGGCTTGATGGCGTTATCCTCACACCACAGGCAATACACGGCGTACAGATCCTTTGTGGTGACGGTGAGATCCGCCTTCAGCCGGATATACCCCTCCGAGGCCAGAAACTCCAGGATGTGGTTTCCCTCAAAGACCGCTTCCTTCATGTTCTCTTCCGTCTGGGGGCTGATGGTGAACTTGTAGTCCTGCGCGATCAGACGCTTCAATCCCTCCAGGCACCAAAGAAAAAGCCCTTCCTTCTCGGCAATCAGCTTTTCCGAGAGGAAGGGATCGTCTACGCGGTCCTTGTCTTTGCGCTTGGTGGTCAGTATGATTTGCCGTCGGAAGAAGCCTTCACTGCGGTCGTACAGGGCTTTCAGAGAACCGTTGCCAAAACCGAGGAAACGGCAGTACAGCTCGCCCTGGTAGCTCTGCTGGCTTTTCTTTTCCAAGTCCAGCGGCAGCTCTGCGGTGATGATGGTCTTGATATAGTTGGTCTGGGGCAGCGCCTCCAGTTTCATATCATCGTCCACCATCACCAGCGTATGCTCCAAATCCGCGCGGGCAAAGCGGTTGGTCTCCACCTTGGTCAGATTCCCATTGACCATGCTGGTTCCGAAGAGGGCGCGCATGACCACACCGATCCGGCTCTTGCCCTCGCCGCCCTTACCCACCAGCATCAGCATCTTCTGCGCCTTGGTCGTGGGGATCAGGCAGTAGCCCATATACTCCTGCAGCGTGGGAATGTCCGCCGGGATCAGCAGCTCATTCAGAAACTCCAGCCAGCGTTTGGGAAAGGCTGCTTCCGGATCATACGCAACCGGCAGACGATTCCGGCAGTATTCCTTCTCTCCCGTGAACGTGCCATCGAGGAACAGCGTGCCGTTTGCCATGTGGATGCGGTCTGTCTGCACGGGAAGATCCTCCGCATAGGCCTCGACCCGCAGCAGCTCCAGGAGGCTGTCCACCTTTTTGGCAAGCCCGGTGGTCACATAGGGGTTGACCGCATCGTAGATCTCCCTCCGCAGCCGGCTCTCGTCACAGATGCGGCCTTCTTTGGTGAAGAAGCTTTTGCTGACGCAAATCATGGGATGTTCCGCCAGAAAGGCGCGGCAGAAGGCCGCCTCATCGACCTTTTTGCCGTCGAACCATTCCGGCAATTGGTTTGTTTCGTTCATCGTTTTTCATTTTCTCCTTCGTTTTCATTTTTGTCCCAGACGCAGAAAACGGGCCGGTCAAAACTGACCGACCCGTTATCTTGCGCCCCTGTCATGTTTCTTGCTGAGCAGCTTTTTCCGCTGCCTTTCCTCAGCCTCTTTTTCCAGAATGTCTCTGGCCTGACCTTCGATAACATCTTCTCCGAAGCCGCGGCACAGGGCATAGAACTTGGCGACGATGCCGGACTGGCTGTCCTTTTCCTCGTTAAGTCTCTGAATCGTTTTCTTCATCTGGTTGGCGCTGTCGACCGCTTTGTCGTATTTGAGCTGAAGCGATTCATAGTCGCGTTTCAGATCCAAGTACTTATTGAAGAGATTGCGCAGCACGCCGATGATCTTGCGATAGAGCGGCATGGCCTTCTTTTCTCGATAAGACTTGGCAGATTCCAGAACCTCCGGCTGTGGGAGTACCTCATCCGCGTCGTTGGTGTACTTCCGGGCCAGGTCTTCGATCTTCTCCATCTTGGGGACAAGATGATCCACCCGCTTCTGTGCTTTGTCAGCCTCCTTCTGGGCTTCCTCTGTCTGCTCAGTCAGCAAGTCAATACCGTCCTCCATGACCTTGGCTGTGACCTGCAGGTTCTCCAGCCGTTCTGTCTCCTTCTTGACCTTGAACTCCGTGACCGAAAGATGTTGCGCCGTGCTACCGCGCTCACCGCGCTCGAAGTCTTCGAACCCGGCGTCGCGCATGTGCTCGAAGAAACGATCCTGCAGCAGACTGTAGGACTTGATGATGTGGGATTTCCCATCCTTGTCTGTGACCTTCTGGGACGCCCACTTCTTGGAGTGGCTGATCTGATGGATGACCTCCTTGACCTTGCCCACCAACTCCGGGTCTTTACATCGCTTGGAATAGCGGACTTCTTTCTCCACCACCGGCAGGGCCACCACATGCAGATGGTAGTGGTAGACCGGGTAGCCCAGCTTTTCTGTAAGCGCGCTGTTGAATTCGTCAGCATGCATGACGGCGGAAAGAATGTTCTCCGGGCCGTACTCCTTTTGGGCGAAGCGGAAGACCTCTTCATAGAACCGGCAGGCGTAGTCATAGCCGCCGTGCTCCTCGAAATAGGCGGTGTTTACATCGAAGATCATCTCGTCGAAAAGCTTGGCGTCCGGCTTCAGGCCGCGCAGGGAAACGGTTCCTTCCTCGATCATCTTATCCAGGGTCGCGTTATAGGTCAGGTCTCCACAACTTTTGAAATGGACGTTCCGGGGCGTCTGGCTGAGATCCACGTTCATGTTTTCATAGTTCTGGTTCTTGCGCTCGATGTGGCGCTCAGATTTGCCGATGCTCGCCTTGGTGTATTGCTGGACGCGGGCAACGGCATAGTTTTTACTCATAGGCGATTCCTTCTTTCTTTGTTTTTTGCGGGGGTTGAGCGCGGGTTACACAGCTTTTTCAAAGTGTGTAACCCACTATGACACTTTCAGCCCGAAGAGCTGCAAAGTGTCGTGGGCTCTGCCGAGAGCACAGGGGACGCGGCTGCTTCCCCTGTACCCCTTCGCCGGATCGCCGCCTCATAAAGCACACCTTCAACCGTGTGCTATCATTTTGAAAGCATCAAAAGCTGTTGGCGAAATCCAGAATGTCGGCAGGGATCTCCTCCTCTGCCTCCATCGTGGATTCCGGGCTCTCGCCCTCCGGAAGCACAAAAAGCCGCTGGGTACGCATCTCCCGACAGAGCTCCTCTGCCAGGGCACGTACATCCAGCGGCTTTTCGTTTGCCTCCAGCGCCATCAGCTTTTGCAGACCTTCGATCAGAAAGGCGTTCATGGAGAGCGTCTGCGATTCGCTCTTTTCATGCAGCCATTCCCAGATCTCCCGGTCTGTCCTACGGTTGAGATTGAAGCGGAGAAGCAGCTTTTTCTCGTTCTTTCCCATGCTTACATCACGCATCCCTCCGCTTCAGATTGTTCAGAGCCAAGAGCTCATAGCCCTTGGCCGTGGCGCAGATATCCTCAATAAACTGCACACGACAGTTTTCACCGTTCCAGAAGTGCTTGAGGATGCAGGCCCCGCCGCCCATGACAGTGAGGCGCATGACCTCCGGGTTGAACTCATATTCCCGGAGCTTGGCAAGGATCGTGTTCGAATACTCCTCGGCTGCCTTGCGCATGACCGAGGTGTACTTCTCCGCTAGATCAGCGTTCCCCCGGCGCAGGAAGTCCTCGCACACGTCGTAGGGCATGGCAAAGCCGCTGACCGCCAGCAGCTCGTTGGACATGCGGATGATGCACTGCTCCACACCCAGCTTGTCCGTGTAGCAGCGGCTGGACATGGGCTTGCCGTCCTTGATGAGCATGGTGTTCATGGTGCCGTTTCCGATGTCCGCAAGGATGTTCAGGCCCTTGAAATCTCCCAGGCGCTGCACTACTCCGGCGAAGCCCTGGGGAAAGACCTGCACGTCGTCGATGCGGACGAGGTAATCCTGCCCATGATACCGAAACTCGATCAGCTCGTTTCGCATGAGGTACTTGCGAAAGACCTCTTTCTGCGCGCCGATCCATTGGATGGGCAGGCCCACTGCCAGCACGGCTGCACATTCCGTGATGTGTCGGAACTCCAGCTCCTTGGCCAGCGCGGCTACAGTCAGGATGTAGTAATCCTCATCCTGGCTCTTGTCGCTGACAAAGCCCTTGTGTTCCTCGCCGACCACATAGTACTTGCCCTCGTAAAAGAGCGCGTCAGCCGTCATGGCAGGCTCACTGTCGTAGGCTTTGACGCCCGAGCGAAAGACCACATGCCGACACTTGATATTGCCGAAGCCGTGGTCGATGCCGATGATTTCTTTTCCGTTGTAGTTGTAATGTTCCATTCAGTTTTCCTCCATTCGTTCTTGTTCTTTGATTCTGTTCAGCCGTTCCTCCAGCTGATCCATTTTGCCGTCTGCCAGGAGCAGCTCCACCGTGCGGATGCGTTGCTCCAACGTCCCGGCTGCCAGTACCGAAGCCATGTAGTCCATGGGCTCCAGCATCTGGCAGGCCTCCACGTACCGATCGTCCGGCTCGTCATCCAGCGCACGCGGCGCATACTTCCTCTGCCAACGAATCAGCAGATTCAGATATTCGTCCAGCACCTGCTGACAGCGGAGCAGATCCGACCGGAAGCGGTTCAGGCTGCCGTCCGGCGGCGCGGTGGCCGGGACATCCACGCCGAAGTCCACCGCCAGCTTGCTGGCCGCCTCATACGGCCGCAGGTCGAACAGCCGCCTGGCCAGTTCCACAACGTCACCGCCTGCCCCGCAGCCGAAGCAATAGAAGTAGTCCTCGTTCAGCTTCAGGCTGGGCGTGTGGTCGGCGTGGAAGGGACAGCATACCATCCCCGTGTGATTGGCCTTCAAACCGTAGTGCTCTGCCGCCACGGGGACCGGCACAGCCTCCCGGACGGCTTCAAAAATGTTTGCTATAGGGTTCACCTCCTTTCTCCGCCCTCGAAAAAGTGAGAGCAGTTATTTAAAAACGAAAAACGGTCCAACCCATCGATTTGGGTTGGGCCGCAAACTATAACTGCCGCGCCACTTTGAACCGTGAGAGGCAAAAAGTGAGAGCAGTTTTTAAAAGCAAAAAATGCCCCATCATCGACATTGATAGCCGATGATGGGGCATTTGCTTAGTCATCTGTCTTGATTTGAATGATCTTGGGATCGTCCGTTCCTTCCGTATAAGGGGTCGTCGTTATATAGATCTCTTCCGCTTCCAGCAAGGCATTTTTCAGTTGATTTGCATAGGGCATCGCAAGCGGTATGTGTTCCAGCGAATCGATCACATTATCAATGGCTTTGCATAAAACGTAGTACATCTTTCTGTAGTCTGCCATGGCTTATCCTCCGACTCCAATTATACCCATATTCGGGTAAATCGATTTTAGCTTGAAAAGTCGAACCAAGTCAACCCGTATTCGGGTTAATCCGACCGTTTCTCTTGTTATCATCGAAGTAACCCAAACACGGGTAACGAGAGGAGGCCGCCATGGAATATTCCGATCTGTATGTCCGCCGCATCCGCCAGCTCTGTAAGGAGCGCGGGATCGCCATCAACAAGCTCGCCACGATGAGCGGCATCAATCAGTCCACCATCGACAACATCGTGCGCGGCCTTACCAAGAACCCCAGGGTCATGACATCGCATTCAACATGACGGTTTCGGAGTTTTTGGATTTCAAGGAGCTCAACGATTATTCCTTCGACGATCAGAGCGAGGATTGATACAGAACAGTTTTAGAGCCGAGAGATCGGCTCTTTTTTATTGCTTTAGAAGTGACACCAGTTATTTATTAACAGGAATCCGGCAAAGTCATGATCTGACCTCGCCGGATTTCGACGTTTTCTGCACGGAATATGATGTTAAATGACGAATGAAAAAAGATTCCTTGCCAGGGGGCGGCACAGAACAAAGTCCGTTTTTTGGGACACCTAAGAGTTTATACTGAAAGCATGGGCCCCTAGGCTCAAAAAGTGAGAGCAGTTATTTAAAAAGGAAAATCACCCCCGAAGGGAGGCTGTGACGATGAAACTGCAGCAGTACAGCATCTTTCAGATCTCCGCGCGGACGATTTTGAATCTCGCGCAAAAAACAAAGGACGGCTGGCGCTTTTATTTCGACACCAACGACGAGACCAATCAGAGCGCGATCACAAAGACAATGCAGGATGACTGTGCCATGTTCCGGCAGCTTTTGCCGCTGACGGATGTTCCCGGCGAGCCTCGGCTCCCGGATGAGGAAAAGCTGCAGAGCTTTCTGGTCTATCTCGACTTCACCGGGATCTTCGACCGGCGGCCGGTTGGACAGGTGAAGGAGCTGCAGGAGATGGCTGAGCTTCTCTTTCGCCCAGAGGGGATCGAGTTTGTCTTCTACCGGGGGCCCGTCCGGTTCGTGGCCTTCGAGCGTTCGGCCAGCATGAGCCGGAATAATAAGCTCGCCTTTATCCGCGCCGATCTCTATGATGCCATGTGGGAGCGCATGACCCTGGGCATGAAGATCGGACAGTGCCAGCTCTCCAAGCTCTACGCCTACAACGGTCTGATGTTCACAAGCGGACAGGAGATCGACCGGTACTCCTTCCGCATGGATGCCGATCACATTATTGTGGTGGACAATCCCCGGAGCATCGTGAAGGACGTCTCTGTAATCACCGTGGAGGATGACGGCAGTGAAGAACCGGTGCGCACCTATTCCGGTGTAGAGACGACCATGGACGTGGAGGTGCTTGAGTTTGACGGGGAGGGCCTGATCTCGGCGGAGCTGGGGCAAAGTCTCGACCCCTATGCTTACGACAAACACGACCACCATTCTTTTCAGATCCGCATGCCCTACATCAAGGGCGTGGTGCACGAAGTGGACTTTCACGCTCTGTTTGAAGATCTGGACATCGACGAGATCGAAGATATCGAGGGCGTCCGCCACCCGGTTTCCCAGGTAGACATGATCCTGACCAAAAGTATGTGCAAGGGCTGGGGCTGGATGAAGGAGAACGGTCTGAGCTGGAAAGAGTATCTGGATCGCTGCCGGAAGTATAAGCATCGGCTGTTTGTCTCCAATATGGACCGTCGCGGACGGGACGGATTGACCGAGCTGAACTTCCAGCTTCTCAACACCGCTGCCATCACAGCGGAGGAATACCGGCCCCATGATCTGCCTGCTGGTTGGAGCAGCTCCCCGGAAAAGGAAGAAGAAGCCTGGCTCACCAAAGCGACGGAGACTGCTTATTACAACACACTGGCCAATACGGATTGGCAGCTTTCCTATTTCCACGCCGATGAAGAAGACCCGGAACTGGATTACAGCGATGCCCGCAAGCTGCGGGCACAGCTGCTGCACAAGAACCCGGCTTTCCTGGCCGAGAAGGTCTTTCAGAAAGAGCTGGAGGATAAGGCCAGACAGATCCGGGAGAACTATGGCATCGGCAAGCTGCAGGTCAGCGGAGACACCCGGTATCTCTCCGACGATCTCATGCGCCTGCTGGCGATCATCGTCCGGCCCACCTCGGAGAAGGCATACCGCTTTTTGCTGCGGGAATGCCTGCGCGGTGCTGAGATCTACGCCCCACAGCCGAATTATCCCATGCCGGAGCAAATCACCATCCTGCGCAACCCTCATATCTCCCGGAATGAGGAAGCCCTGGTCACACCGCTGAAAAACGTCGGGCCGATCCGCAAGAAGTATCTGTCTCACCTCTATTATGTGGCGATGGTGGATTCCCGTTCTCTGATCCCAGATCGCTTGGGCGGCGCGGACTATGACGGCGATCTGGTGCATCTCTATGCCGATTCCATTCTCTGTGACTGCATCGCCCGCAATTATTCCGGCGGGCTGGACAACGCGAGCAATCTGCCCTTGCTGAAGATCCCTTCCGCCGAGCCCTTGATTGCGGATGCCAGCGACTGGCGCGCACGGTTTGAGACTGTAAAAAGCACCTTTTCCTCCCGTGTCGGCCAGATCTCCAATGCCGCCCTGCGCCGAAGCATTTTGGCCTATGACGAAGCAACGCCGGAAGAACTGCGGGAGCAGTACTGCAAGGAGACGGAAGTTTTGACCATTCTCACCGGGCTGGAGATCGATTCGGCAAAGAGCGGAATCAAGCCGGATCTGTCCGAATACCTCGGCAACCGGGCCAAGTTCAAAAATATCTTTCTGCGCTATAAGGAGATTGTCGGAGAGCCGGACGAGCACGCATGGTATGAGCCGACGAAAAACAAAAAACTGAAAACGTATTTTGACAGCGTCGCATGGGATGAGGTCACGGCCAATCTGGAGCGCACGCCCCTCTATGCAAGACAGCTCGAAAAACAGACGAGGCCGCCAAAGGCACAACCGGCCACGAGCGCGGATCTGTTTACCTTTGCGCTTGACCCCGACTGGAAAGAAAAACTCGACCTACATACGCTGGAGAAGATGCGCTCGATCATAGCAGACTTTGAAGAAGCCAAGCGCCGCTGCGCAGCCTACCGGCATATGAAGCCTTCCGGCAATTACCGGAAGGACGTGCAGCGGATCCTGTTCTCGCAGGATCGGGAGGACGAGATCAGCGTGGACGAGCTGTATCAGACCTTTGAGTGGTACGAGGCCTATCAGATCCGCCGGTCTCTGGCGGCTTTGCGGGAATCGGACTGGCAGTTCACACCCAGAGAGGACAGAGAGGAACTGCTCTACACCATCCTGGGAAGCCATCTGCCGCCGACAAAAGAGGTCCTCTGCGATTTTCGCAGCGGGGGCTATCGGCTGCTGGGAGATATCCTGATGGACCTGGACGAACAGAATCAGGATACCGCCATGCGGAAATACAAAGGCGTCCTCAAGGAGGACACGCCGCAGATGAAGAGCATGATGCTTGGTGTGATGGAATCTCAGGACTACCGGCAGACGCTGATCCGAAACTGTAAAAGCATTATCTGGCCCACAATCCGCCATTATTCGGGCGAAGTATTGGAGCAGATCGACTGGGATGATGCTGTGATGTGCGCCGAGGCGCTGGGAAAACGGAGCTTCATTCTGGAGGTGCTGCCTGCATCGGCACTGGACCTGGTCATTGACCGCACAGCGCCGGAGAAGAAAGAAAGGGGTGAGAGCCTTGTTGAACGAGTGGGAAGAATTCTCGGCCTACACCGTGTTTCCTGAATACAAGAAAGGCACCTATCTGGGACTTTTTACCCTGCCCATGCTGCTGGATATCATGGGCTTCCAGCGCATCCTGACGATCCTGGCCCGGGGCTATCTGTTCCGGGACGGCAGCGATGGCTATGACCGGATCGATACTGCCCATCGGGCGTTGCTGGCCTGGTGCAGCCTTTCCGGGGAGAAAACCAAAAAAGCCCCGGATCAAGAGACTGATCCGAGGCTCAGAGTGAACTATGGGGAGTATGCGGAGGAGTTTCCGGAGTTGGTAACGCCGGACGGCGACGGCTGGCTGATCCGGCATGTGGACAACATCGTCGCCTTCGTGGAGGCAAATCCCACTGCCGTGCGTAAGGGCGTAGCCGACAAGATAGAGGCCCTCAAAAAAGGCTTCCGACAGCAGTGGGCGAACAAGCTGCGGCAGCTGCAGGTGCCGACCTTCGCGCCCAACACCAAGGGCGCATGGGTGCTGCGCTTTGATGATATTCTGGCCGATGCTTTGGAACTCGGCCCGCTGCTGAACAAAGACTTTGACCTTCCGGAAGAGACGATCCAGCGCATAACCGAGCTGACGCCTAAAGGCGTACCGGTGGAAGCCAGCATCCTGTTGTACAAATACTACGTTGCCAACAACGGGAATGACCGGGAATACGTTCTCCTCCCGCAGCAGAACTTCAACGCTTACTTCGGCAACACGAATTTCAGCCAGAAGTGGGTAGGTGCATTGAGTGGAAAGCTGATTGAGAAAAAGGTACTGGATGGGGTGAGCAAATACCGTCTGTAGAATGCTTTGCACAACAGGAGGCGGCGCATTTGCGTCGCCTCCTGTTGTGCATTCAGATTTCTTTCATCTGTCCCACGGTCAGAACATCCAACATGATCTTAGCCGCCAAGCGAAACGCATAGATGAAAGTCTCACAATCGGTGAGAACATTGACCTCCCGCTGGGCGGTCATGTAGTCCTCGAACAATTCCTTTTGCTTTTCGGTGAGGGTGTCGGTCAGCGCGTCCCCGGCTCTCACAACTTCGTCCAACGCCTTGGCATACTGGCTGTTGCGCTTGAAGCTGCGCTCGCTGGGGCGAACATCGCCGAGATAAAGATCTTCCAGAATCAGCATCTTCGCTCCTCCTCAGCAGTAGATGAGCTCGTGCAGGACGATCTCTTCCGCCCGGTTCCGGATGCTGTTCATGCGGCGCACCCACTCCATTTGATTGGATGCTTTGAGTGTCTCGGTTACGCCTTCCCGTTTTGCCATCTGCGAGATGAGAAGTTCCCTTCGTTCCTCGCAGCTCCGATCGATTTCGGCGAGATGCTGATCCAGCTTGCCGGTCGTCAGCAGATTGGTGTACAGCACCGGCCGGTATTCTTTCAGATAGCGTTTCCGCATCCGGCCATATTTGCCAAAAGGGGACTGCGCTGTTTCACTGATTACCAGATTGGGAATGAGGTAATCTCCGACCTGAGTATACGTTCCGCCCATCTGCTCAAAGATAGATTTCTGCATTGTATGATCCTCCATTTTTGTCGGTTTTTCGCTCGCTAGAAAAAAGTTTCTGTGGACGGGTTCAAAAGAGCATCCAACAACCATCTAACGAGCGGGGGAACAGGCGAGCAATATATTTCCAATTATTTACTTTTACTGCCTGTTACTAGAACTGGTTTCTGGCAGATGAGCGCCGTTTGTATCCAACAAAACATCCGAATCATGATGTGAAAAAAGCAGCGGGAGGCTTCGTCGGTAGGAAGCGTTCCCGCTGTTTTTTTCTTGTGCTTTTTCCCATTTGCATTTTGCCGTGGTCATGCCGTACTGCGCTTTGAAATCCCGTATAAACTGCACGGTATCGTGACAGCCGACCGCCTCACAGACCCTTGCAGGCTTAAGGCCGGAATCCGAGCAGAGAAGCTGTTCGGCTCCGGCCATGCGACAGGCACGCAGCTTTTTTGTAAAGGATCAGCGTATCGGACGACAGTTTTATGGGCACACGGCGAAGCCCTGGCCCCAGAGGCAGCCGCCGCAGGCGGGCGCGAGGGAGCCGATGCAGTCGGTCTCGTTTTCTTCCAGCAGCTCGCAGCCACCGCAGAACAGGCAGGGCGCATACTTGAATTCGTGTACGCGTTGCCGGAAGGAGAGGTATTCCGCGTTGTCCCAGATTTCGCCGAGACCCTGTTTATAGACATTTCCGAAGGAATGATGCCGAATGCGGCGTTTGTGGTCTCCCAGATAGGTGTCCGCCGTGTGGAGCAGACCCATGCAGGGAGAGACGTCCCCGTCCCAGCGGATGAAGCAGTGCCCTTCTTCAACAAAACGGCACCAGTTGGTGCGCCGGGTGACGGGCTTTCCCTTCCAGGAAAAGAGCTCCGCCTCCTGCAGGCTCTCCTCATCGGGGAAAAGCAGGCTTTTATAGCGTTCAGAGAACTTGAACATAGGGATCTGCGTCCCCATATCAAGGGGCTCAAAGCGCCGGGAATAGCTGATCTTGTCGGTCACGGCCTTGATGGCGGCTACGTCGCACATGGGCCAGAGGGCCTGCTCCACATCGTCCGCGCGGTTGGGAATGATATGGCTCAGGTTCAGATCATCGGCCCGATAGTGCTCGGCAAACTCCCGGATGCGGCGGAGACTGGCAATGTTGTCCCGCATGACGACGGCCGTCATACCAAGCCGGACGTCTGTTCCGCGCCTGAGCTCGTTGAAGGCCTCCAGATTTCCAAGGACCAGGCCGAAGTCGCTGCCGACCTGGATCTTCCCGTAGTTCTCGTACAGCTCGTCGATGGAGACCCAGATCCGCGTGACGCCTGCCGCCAACAGTTCCCGGGCTTTTTCCCGCGTCAGCAGAGTCCCGTTTGTGACAAGCTCCACCTGCTTCCCGCGCGCTGACGCAAGCGAAGCCATCTCCGCGAGGGCAGGATGCACCAAAGGCTCCCCCATGCCGCCAAAGAAGACGGTTTCCGCAGTGGAAAGAACAGAATCATCCATCACGCGCGCAAAGGCCGCCGGGTCGAGATCCCCGAAGTGCTCGCCGACCCAGCTGTGCCGAAAGCACATCTTGCAGCGGAGATTGCAGCGGGAGGAGGCCTCCACGTACAGTTTTCGAATCGCCTCTTCCATATTCACCTCAAACACGTGGTTATCTGATCAGAAGATACTCTCCATCTCCATGTCCAGAAGATCCGCCACGTAGAGACGCCCGGTCTCTACCGGTCGCCCGGCTAGGAGCCTGGTGCAGAGCGCCACCTGCATAGCGGCACAAAAAGGCGGGGTAAAGGAGAGAGAGGCCTTGCTTCGCAGACCGACGCCTTCCGGATAGATCCTGTCGATGAGATCGTCACCCGGCATCACAACGGCCGCCTGCGCGCTCCAGGCGCAGATCGCACCGTGGATCAGCGGGATGCCATCCTCCGCGCAGGCTTTTGCGAGGATACGGCGTGCCTGGATATTATCCAGTGCGTCCAGTACTGCGTCGCAGCCCCGAATCAGCTCCGCTGCGTTTTCTTCCGTCACAAATTGGGGGATCCGGACAAAGCGGATGTCCGGATTCACCAGCGCGGCGCGTTCTGCCGCCGCCTCCGCCTTGGGCTTTCCCAGGGCGGAAGGTGAAGAGAGCAGTTGGCGGTTCAGGTTCGAGGCTTCAAAAGCATCGCCGTCGGCGGCGCGGATCGTCCCCACGCCGAGGCGCAGCAGCATTTCAATAAGATAGCCCCCAAGGCCGCCGCAGCCCGCCACGAACACGGTCTTCGTGCGCAGAAGGGCGCACTCCTCCTCCGTCAGGGCGCCGAGGTTTCGGATATAGCGTTCCTCCATGGCTCAGCCGCCTCCCACCGGCGGGAAAAGGGAGATGACGTCGCC
>CADAPH010000118.1 GCA_902789745.1 Oscillospiraceae bacterium
GGGCAACCAGCTCGAGACCCAGATCCTCATCTCCCTCGTTCTCGGCGGCCTGCCCATCACCGGCGGCGCGAAGGTGCGCTTCTCCAACATCATCGTCGGCACGCTGATGTACACCGTGCTCAATAACGGCCTTGTCATGCTGGGCTACGAGTCCCAGACCCAGCAGCTTATCAAGGGCGTCATCTTCCTGCTCTTCGTCGCGCTGACCATCGACCGCAAGGCTTTGAAAGTTATTAAGTAAGGAGATCGGCAAGTATGCGTAAATACGAATTCTGGTTTGTCGTCGGCTCGCAGTTTCTCTACGGGCCTGAAACCCTGGCAATTGTAGACGCCCGCGCAAAGGAAATGGCGGCGGAGCTTACCAAGGTTCTCCCGTACCCTCTGGTCTACAAGGTGACCGCCAAGACCAACAGGGAGATTACCGACGTCGTCAAAGAGGCCAACTACCGCGATGAGTGCGCGGGTATCATTACCTGGTGCCACACCTTCTCCCCGAGCAAGATGTGGATCGACGGTCTCAGAGACCTGCAGAAGCCCTGGCTCCACTTTGCCACCCAGTACAACAAGGAGATCCCGAACGACGAGATTGACATGGACTTCATGAACCTCAACCAGGCCGCCCACGGCGACCGGGAGCACGGCTTCATCGGCGCGCGCCTGCGCAAGCCCAGAAAGATCGTCGCCGGGTACTGGCAGGACGCCAAGGTACATAAGCGCATTGGCGACTGGATGAAGGCCGCCGTCGGCGTCGCCGTGTCGAAGGACATGAAGGTCATGCGCTTCGGCGACAACATGCGCGAGGTCGCCGTCACCGAGGGCGACAAGGTCGAAACGCAGATCAAGCTCGGCTGGCAGGTCAACACCTGGGCTGTGGGCGATCTGGTGAAGGAAATGAACAAGGTCACCGAGGCCGAGATCGACGCGCTCGTCGCCGAGTACGAAAAGTCCTACGACATCGCCACCGACAACACCGCCGCGATCCGCTACCAGGCGAAGGAAGAGATCGCCATGAAGAAGATGCTGGATCGCGAGGGCTGCAGGGCTTTCTCCAACACCTTCCAGGATCTCTACGGCATGGAGCAGCTTCCCGGCCTCGCCTCCCAGCATTTGATGGCGCAGGGCTACGGCTACGGCGGCGAGGGCGACTGGAAGGTCAGCGCCATGACCGCCATCCTCAAGGCCATGGGCGAGGGAGGCAACGGCGCCTCCGGCTTCATGGAGGACTACACCTATCATCTGGTCGAGGGGCAGGAGTATTCCCTCGGTGCGCACATGCTGGAAGTCTGCCCGTCTCTGGCTGCCGGCAAGCCCCGGATCGAGACCCATCACCTCGGCATCGGCATGAACGAGAAGGATCCCGCCCGCCTCGTCTTTGAGGGTAAGGCAGGCAAGGGCATCGTCGTGTCGCTTATCGACATGGGCGGCAGACTGAGACTCATCGTGCAGGATATCGAGGCCGTCAAGCCCATTCTCCCCATGCCCAACCTGCCGGTCGCCCGCGTCATGTGGCGCGCAATGCCGGATCTGACCACGGGCGTGGAATGCTGGATCACCGCCGGCGGCGCGCACCACACGGTGCTCAGCTACGACGTCTCCGCCGAGATGATGCGCGACTGGGCGCGGATGATGGATATCGAGTTTGTCCACATCACGAAGGACACGACGCCCGAGAAGCTGGAGGAAGAGCTGCTGGTCAAGGATCTGATCTGGAAGCTCAAATAAGGAGAAGCCATGGATTTTACAAAAACCGCACTCGGCATTGAGCTGGGCTCGACCCGCATCAAGGCCGTACTGATCGATGAAAAGCACATCCCCATCGCCTCCGGCGATTTTGAATGGGAAAACCAACTGGTAAACGGCGTCTGGACTTATTCCATGGACATGGTGCATAAGGGCATTCAGACCTGCTTTGCCAATCTCAAGGCCGATGTCAAGGCCAAATTCGGCGTGGAGCTCACCACTGTCGGCGCAATCGGCGTATCCGCGATGATGCACGGCTATCTGCCCTTTGACAAGGACGGTAAGCAGCTGGCGGAGTTTCGCACCTGGCGCAACACCATCACCGGCGAAGCCGCCGAGAAGCTCACGAACCTCTTCGGCTTCAACATCCCCCAGCGCTGGAGCATTGCGCATCTCTATCAGGCCATGCTCAACGGCGAGGAGCACGTCAAGGACATCGCCTATCTGACGACGCTGGCGGGCTACATCCACTGGCGGCTCACCGGCGAGAAGGTCATGGGCGTGGGCGAGGCCTCCGGCATGTTCCCGATCGACAGCACGAAATGCGATTACGACGTGACCATGCTCCAGAAGTTCAACACGCTGACCGGCGTCGATCTCCGCGCTATCCTGCCCAAGGTGCTCCCCGCCGGGACGAGAGGGGGAACGCTCACCGAGGCGGGCGCCAGGCTCCTCGATCCGACCGGCGCGCTCAAGCCCGGCATTCCCGTGGCCCCCTGCGAGGGCGACGCGGGTACCGGCATGGCGGCGACCAACTCCGTCCGCGTCCGCACCGGCAACGTCTCGGCGGGCACCTCGGACTTTGCGATGATCGTTACGGACAAGCCCCTCGGCGTCCACCGCGAGATCGACATGGTGACCACCCCGGACGGCCTGCCCGTCGCGATGGTCCACTGCAACAACTGCACCAGCGATATCAACGCCTGGGTCAATTTGTTCTTTGAGTTCTGCGAGCTGATGGACATTGAGACCAACAAGGGCGAGTTGTTCACAAAGCTCTTCCAAAAGGCGCTCGAAGGCGATCCCGACTGCGGCGGCCTGCTGAGCTTCAACTACTTCTCCGGCGAGGGCGTGACCGATCTGGACGAGGGCCGTCCCTTCTTTGCCAGAACGCCAGACGCGAAGTTCACACTCGCAAACTTCATGCGTGCGCACATCCTCTCCGCGCTGGCGACGCTTAAGATCGGCCTGGATATCCTGACCCGGACCGAGCACGTGGAGATCGACAAGCTCTATGGTCACGGCGGTTTCTTCAAGACGCCGGAGGTCGGGCAGCGTATGCTCTCCGCCGCGGTCGGCGCGCCCGTCTCCGTGATGGAGACGGCGGGCGAGGGCGGGCCCTACGGCATGGCCCTGCTGGCGGCTTATATGCTCTGGAAGCGTGAAGGCGAGAGTCTGCCGGATTATCTGGACAGCAAGGTCTTTGCCGACGCAAAATCCATGACGCTCATGGCGGACGAGAGAGATGTCGAAGGCTTCAACAGTTTCCTGAGCCGCTACAAGAAAGCCCTCCCGATGGAGAAATGCGCAACGCAGGTTCTCTGATTCCGAGCGATAAACATGAAAAAGATCAGTCGGCCGGAATCCTCTGGCCGACTGTATTACAAAGAAAGGGATAACAAAATGCTGGACGAACTGAAAAAAACCGTCTGCGAAGCGAATCTGCTTTTGCCGCAGTACGGGCTTGTGACCTTCACCTGGGGCAACGTCTCCGGCATTGACCGGGAAAAGGGGCTTGTGGTCATCAAGCCCTCGGGCGTGGATTACAACGGCATGACCCCTGACGATATGGTGGTAGTCGATCTGGACGGCAAGCGCGTCGAAGGCAAGTGGAAGCCCTCCAGCGATACCGCGACGCATGTGGAGCTGTACAAAGCCTTTCCCGCTCTGGGGGGGATCGTACATACCCATTCAAGCTACGCCACCTCCTGGGCCCAGGCGGGCAGGGACATTCCCTGCTACGGCACCACGCATGCGGATTATTTCTACGGCGGCATTCCCTGCCTGCGCTGCCTGACGAAGGAGGAGATCGAGGAGGCTTACGAGCGCAATACGGGCCTTCTGATTGTGAATGAGTTTAATAGACTCGGCAAGGACCCTGTCGCCGTTCCCGGCTGTCTGTGCAAGAACCACGGCCCCTTTGCCTGGGGTAAAGACCCGCACGAGGCCGTCCACAACGCGGTCGTGATGGAGGAATGTGCGAAGATGGCCTTCCGCTGCGAGCTGATCAACCCCCAGGTCAAGCCCGCGCCCCAGGAGCTGCAGGACAAGCATTATCTCCGCAAGCACGGCAAAAACGCCTACTACGGCCAAAACTGAAGAGACAAAAAGCACGGCCATGAACCAGATCAAAACGGTTCATGGCCGTGCTTTTTTGCCGGTTTTTTATCCCTTGACAGCGCCGCTGGTCATGCCGGCGATGATCTGCTCCTGGAAAATGATATAGCCCAGGATGGAGGGGATGATGGAGATCACGATGGCCGCGTACATGGAGACGTAGTCCGTAGAAAACTGGTTGGTGAAGTAACGGATACCGACCTGAATGGTGCGCAGCTTCTCCGAAGAGACGATGAGGTTTGCGAACACGAATTCATTCCAGCAGGTCAGAAATTCAAAGGTCGCGGCGGTGACGATGCCCGTGCGGCTCAGGGGCAGGATCAGGTAGAAGAAGCGCCCGAAGAAACCGCAGCCGTCGATGTATGCCGCCTCCTCCAGCTCCATCGGTACGGAGTCCATGAGGCCGCGGATGAGGAAGGTGGACATCGGGATGCCGATCGCGCAGTAGAGAAGGATCATGCCGCCGTAGGTGTTGTAGAGCCCCAGCTTGTTGATGATGACAAAGTAGGGAACCATCAGCGCGTTCAGCGGTACCAGAATGCCCGCCGTGAAGAGGGTGAAGATTTTCTCGCGCCCCTTGAAACGGAAACGGGAGATGCAGTACGCGCCCATGCTGGCGATGATGACATTAACGGCGGTGGCGGCCAGACCCACGAAGACGGAGTTTAAGAGCATCCGGCCCAGACCCGCGACGGACAGCGCGTTGGTGTAGTTTTTCCACTGAGGAATCTTCGGCAGGGCAAAGGGGGAGCCCGCCAGAAACTCAAAGTTTGTCTTCAGAGAAGAGATAATCAGCCAGATCAGGGG
Source organism: Oscillospiraceae bacterium (assembly GCA_902789745.1). Classification (GTDB taxonomy): domain Bacteria; phylum Bacillota; class Clostridia; order Oscillospirales; family Oscillospiraceae; genus Limivicinus. The sequence continues at coordinate 4,885 of CADAPH010000118.1, forward strand.
AAAGAGCGTATATACCGCGAAGAAGATGATCAGAAACCAGCGGATGATTGCCAGGATCAGATCTTTCCCATGCAGGGGGGCGTGGACTTTGTTCTCACTCATTTCACCGCCCTCCTTGCCTTTTTGATCTCCCGGAGCTGCTTTGCCTGTTCGCTGCGCCCTTCAAAGAGCTTGCGGATACAGACGATGAAAATGACGCCCACGATGATGAGGATCACCGCCGAAGCGCTGGCCAGACCATAGTTGGAGTCCTGCATCTTCTTGTACATGTAAAGGACAATGGTTGAAGTGGTATTGGCAGGGCCGCCGTTTGTAAGCATGTAGACCTGCTCAAACTGTCTCAGACCCATGACGCTTGCCAGCGTGATGCAGGTCAGCAGAGAGGTGTTCTTGATCAGCGGGATGGTGATATAGATTGCCTGCTGAAAATCCGTCGCCCCGTCGATGACCGCCGCCTCATAATAGGAGGTGTCGATCGTGGTGATGTCGGCCATCATGATGACCATGTAATAGCCGATGTAGAACACCCAGTAGATCAGCACCGCCGGGAAGGCCGTCTCAATCGTGCCAAGCCAGTCCTTCGCCAGATGCCCAAGACCGATTGCACGCAGCAAACCGTTGAGCAGACCGGTGTCCGCACTGTAAATGGCACGCCACAGCGTTGCCAGCGCAATGCCGGAAATGACCTGCGGGAAAAAGTAGACGGTGCGGAAGAACTTCCAGCCCTTGGGTTTGCGCGAGAGGATAATCGCCATTACCATTGCCAGCGGCACCTGGATAAAGCCGGCGACCAGCGCCCAGATCACATTGTTGATGATGGAGCGCGTGAAGGCCTTGTCCTTGTAAAGCAGCAGATAATTCTTGAAGCCTCTGGCAACGGGCGCGGAAATACCGTTCCATTTCAGAAAGCTGACCACGACCACATAGATAACGGGGATCACAAAGAAAACCACCATGACCACGATTGCAGGGAGCATGAACGCGATCAGGGGCCCCCTGTCAGAACGTTCCAGTTTCAAAAAGCCACCTCCTAAGGATGAAAGAAACAGGCTGCGGTTTTTTACCGCAGCCTGTGAGCGGAGCAAAGATTATTCGGCCATTTCGATGGCAAGCTCAAGCTCTTCCACAAAGCCCTTGCCGTCGACATTGCCGCTGACCAGATTCTGAACCGCGGTCGGGAACTCGGTGGAGAAGGCGGTCGGGAAAGCGCCGTTGACATGCAGAACGGTGTAGTTGGCGTTGTTGGCGATCTCGGTAAACTTCTGGGAGATCACAGAGGTTTCGGGGGACGGGGTGTACTTGACAAAGAACATCGCGCCGGAGGAGAGGGCCAGCTCAGAGACGTGGGCGGGATCGGTCAGGTACTGAAGGAACTTGACCACGGCGGCCTCCTTGGCGGGATCGTCCTGCTTGGCAGCGGCCAGGAAGCCCTGCACGGTGGTGACGAGACCGTTGTCGCCCAGACCGCCCTCAAACTTGGGATTGACAGTGACGTCGCAGTCGTCGGCGAGCAGCACGCCGTCAACGGCATTTTCTTCCTTGTAGAGGTTGCCGATCCACCACGGGCCGTTGAGGTAGATGGCGGTGTCGCGCTGCAGCCAGTGGCCGTTTACGTCGGATGCGGTGGCGGAGACGGCGCCGGGGATGGTGTAGTCGTACATCTTCTTGAGCACGTCGGCAGCCTGCGCAAAGGCGGGGTTGTCCAGACCGTCGGCGTAGACGTCCTTGCCGCCGATGGCCTCGGCAATCAGGGAGTACCACAGCATGGAGGACCAGGCGTTGTCGCCGGCCATCTGACCCATGGCGTTGTAGCCCTTGGCCTTGGCGTCCTCGCAGAACTGGAAGAACTCGTCATAGGTGGCGGGGAAGTGATCCCAGCCGATGTCGGCAAAGATCTTTGTGTTGTAGATCAGGGGGAAGATGGCGGACTCGAACGGGAGGATGGAGACCTTGCCGTCGACGGACCAGGCGTCAAACGCGCCGTCAACAAAGGTGTCACCCCAGCCGTCGTTCAGATAGGGAGTGAGATCCATGAACTTGCCGGACTCGGCATAGGCCTTGATATCGAAGGTGGTGTCAAGGATGCAGAGATCAGGCGCGCTGCCGGTGGTGATAGTGGTGCGGATCTTGTCGCGGTAGCCCTGATAATCGGTCTGCTCTTCAACGACGACCTTGATCTTGCCGGCATTCTCGGCATTGAAGTCTTCAATCAGCTTGGACATGTAAGCGGCCTTGGAGTCGGTGCCGACCCAGATGCTGGGGAAGTTGATGACGATCTCGTCGTCGGCATACGCGGGCATGGAGGCGACCAGGCCGAATACCATGACCAGGGTCAGAAGCAGGGCGATGGTTTTTTTCATGATTACTCTCCTTTTTACTTTTTTAATTAACAGCTTTAATCAATTGCTTTATAAAAAAAGCACTTGGCGATTGCATTTTCATTATAGTGACCGCGCACGGCTTTGTAAAGCCCCTTTTCTTCTGCAAATATGTAGATTTTCAGCTTTGATTTTTGTGCATACAGAACAATTACAGCGGCGGC
>CADAPH010000119.1:0-1364 GCA_902789745.1 Oscillospiraceae bacterium
CAGCGTCTGCTGGGCTTCGACAGCGCCAAGATCAAGGCCGCCGGCTACAGCGACTGCGTCGTCATGCTGCTCACCAACTCCGACGATATCGACGGCGTGGAGTGCGGCCTGAAGTAATCCGATCAAACCAAATTCACAATATATAACGGAGGAATTATCATGAAGTCTTTTGATTACATCATCACCGATCCTGTGGGCATCCATGCCCGTCCCGCCGGCATCCTTGTCAAGGAAGTCAAAAACTACAAGGACTCCACCATTACGCTCGCCAAGGGCGAGAAGAGCGTCAACCTGCTCAAGCTGATGGCCCTCATGCAGATGGGCATCAAGCAGGGCGACAAGGTGACCGTCACGGTCGAGGGCGGCGATGAAGAGGCCGTCTGCGCCGCGATCGAGAATTTCTTCAAGGCGAATCTGTAATTTGACATTTTGCGAAGATACGGCTGCCCCTGCGACAGCCGTATCTTTGTCGTCGATTGAAAGGAGTACACCATGATTTCCATTCAGGGCAAGGGCGTATCCACCGGCGTCGCCGCGGGTCCCCTTTATTTCTATCAGCGTGCCAAAACGACTCTCCGCCGCTATGAGGTTGCCGATGTCGACGCAGAATGGAACCGCTTCAAAGACGCCCAGGCCAAGGCGATCGAGCAGCTCGGCATTCTGGCCGAGAAGGCCAGGGAAGAGGCTGGCGACGAGGCCGCCATGCTCTTTGAGACCCACCAGCTTATGGCGGAAGATCTGGACTACGAAGAGGCCATCGAGGGACTCATCAAGGACGCCAGGCAGAACGCCGAGGCCGTCGTCACCGACGTCGCCGCGCAGTTTGCCGAGATGTTCGCCGCCATGGACGACAGCTATATGCAGGCCCGCGCCGCCGACGTAAAGGACGTCTCCACCCGCATCATCGGCATCCTCTCCGGCGTGGTGCAGGGCGGTATCGACTCCGACGTGCCCGTTATCCTCGCGGCCGACGATCTGGCGCCGAGCGAGACCGTCCAGCTTGACAAGTCCAAGATCCTGGGCTTCATCACCTCCGGCGGCTCCGGCTCCAGCCATACCGCCATCCTGGCCCGCACCATGGGCATCCCCGCCATCATCGGCGTGGGCGATCAGCTCAAGCCCGAGTTCGAGGGGCGCGAGGTCATTGTCGACGGCGGCACCGGCAACGTGGTCGTCGACCCGGACGAGCCGACCCGCGACCGCCTCATGGCCAAGCGTGCAGAGCTCATCAAGCGTCAGGAGCTTCTCAACCAGCTCAAGGGCCTGCCCAACGAGTCCAAAGACGGGCAGAAGGTTCGCATCTACTGCAACATCGGCAATCCCGAGGATGTACACGCCGTGCTCGAAAACGACGGCGCGGGCAT
>CADAPH010000119.1:1397-8520 GCA_902789745.1 Oscillospiraceae bacterium
GTCGTCATCCGCACGCTGGACATCGGCGCGGACAAGATGATCGAATACTTCCAGCTCCCCAAGGAGGAAAACCCCGCGCTCGGCAACCGCGCCCTGCGTATCTGCCTCAACCGCCCCGAGATCTTCAAGACCCAGCTCCGCGCTCTCTACCGCGCCTCCGCCTACGGCAGGCTCTCCATCATGTTCCCGATGGTCACCTCCGTCTGGGAGGTCAAGGAGGCCAAGAAGATGTGTGAGCAGGTCAAGGCCGAGCTCACGGCCGAGGGTCTGCCCTACTCCGATGAGGTCGACGTGGGCATCATGATCGAGACCCCCGCCGCCGCCGTCATCAGCGACAGGCTTGCCAAGGTCGTGGACTTCTTCTCCATCGGCACCAACGACCTGACCCAGTACACCCTGGCCTGCGACAGACAGAACAACGATCTGGGCCGCTTCTTCAACGCCCATCACCCCGCCGTCCTGCGCCTCATCAAGATGGTTGCCGAGAACGCCCACAAGGAGGGCATCTGGTGCGGCATCTGCGGTGAGCTGGGCGCCGACCTGGAGCTGACGGAGACCTTCCTCTCCATCGGCGTGGACGAGCTGTCCGTCTCCCCGCGCGCTGTCCTCCCGCTGCGCCAGAAGGTGCGCGAGACCACCGTCGCCGACGTGAAAGAAAAGCTCGTCGCCAATCTCATGAGCGACGAGAACGATATCTGAGCTGCAACAGTACCAAAAATACAAAACATTTTGGAGCTTTAGCACTCCCGCTATTGTTTGTCATCCCAAGCGCAGCGGAGCGAAGTCGAGGGATCTTACACGCCGACAGCCTGAGAGGTATGGATCTCTCCGCTCGCTTGACAAGCAGGGAATGTCGCACGCTTCCCGCGCGTCAGAATGCTCGGTCGAGATGACAAACGGGAGGGCTTTTGCCCTCCCTGACTGTTTATGAAATTCATCGTTTTTTCCGACTCCCATGGGGTCTCCGACAATATGATCCGCGCCGTTCAAAAGGAGAAGCCCGATCTGTGCTTCTTCCTCGGCGACGGGGAGCGGGATCTGAGCGCCCTGCAAAAGCGCTTTCCGCGCCTTCCGATCAATGCCGTGCGCGGCAACTGCGACGTGTTTTCCAGTCTGCCCCGGATGCTGGTCTGCGCGGCGGGCGGGATCAGAATCTTCGCCACCCACGGCCACCTCTACGGCGTCAAGCACGATCCGATCTATCGGGAGCTGTGCGAGGCCGCGCTGGAATCGGACGCGGACGTGGTGCTCTTCGGCCACACGCATGAGCCTTTCCGGGACCGCACGATGGGCATGGAGCTCATGAACCCCGGCAGCATCGGCCCCACGACGCGGCCCAGCTACGGCCTGATCCTCACGGACGGGGAAAAGACGGAAACCGTAATTTCTTTTTTGACACGATAGGAAGTATTACAATGCAAAACAAAAAATTTGACGTTGTCGCCCTGGGCGAGCTGCTGGTCGATTTTACCCAGAACGGCCTGAGCGAACAGGGCAATCTTCTCTTCGAGGCAAACCCCGGCGGCGCGCCCGCAAACGTGCTGGCCATGCTGCGCAAGCTCGGCAAGCACTGCGCCTTCATCGGCAAGGTGGGTCAGGACAGCTTCGGCGATATGCTGGCCGTCACGGTGCAGGAGGCCGGGATCGACATTTCCTCCCTCAGACGCGACCCGGACATCCCCACGACGCTGGCGGTGGTGCACACCTTCCCCAACGGCGACCGGGATTTCAGCTTTTACCGCAAGCCCGGCGCGGACATCATGCTGCGCCCGGACGAGCTGGATGAGGAGCTGCTGAAAAGCTGCCGCATTTTCCACTTCGGCACCCTCTCCCTGACGGACGAGCCGTGCAAGAGCGCCACGATCCGCGCCTGGGAGATCGCAAAAGGGGCCGGGGCGCTGATCTCCTTCGATCCGAACCTCCGCCCGCCCCTCTGGCCGGACGATAAGAGCGCGAAGGAAGCCATTCAGTGGGGACTCGCCCGCTGTGACATTCTCAAGATCGCGGACAACGAGATCGAGTTCATGACCGGCGAGACGGATTTTGACAAGGGCGCGGCCGCTCTGAAGGAGCGCTTCCCCAACATCCGCGTGCTGAACGTCACCGCCGGCGGCGACGGGAGCCACAGCTTCTATGACGGCAGACACGTCTTTGTCCCGGCCTGCAAGCTGGGCGGCGTGATCGAGACAACCGGCGCGGGCGACACCTTCTGCGCAAGCGTTCTGAACTTCGTCCTCGAGCACGGGATCGACGGGCTCACCGACGACGATCTGACCGCGATGCTGCGCTTTGCCAACACCGCCGCCTACATCGTCACCACGAAGAAGGGCGCGATCCGCTCCATGCCCGAGCGTGAGCAGGTGAACGAGCTGCTGGCGAAGATTTAATTCGCTGCTTACAATTTGACCGTAGGGGCCGATGCCCTCATCGGCCCGGTGCGACAGTCAAAAAACAGTATGAATCCCAGGCAAATTCGTACGAATCTACGGACTTGCCTGGGATTTTTTTGCTTTTATAGCATCTTACCGCGCGGGCCGCCGAGGGCGTCGGCCCCTACGGCGACCGCACCGGCTGTTTCGCTGCGGTTCCTGCTTTGTTTATTCTTCTTCTTTCTTCTCTTCCTGCGCCGCTTTTTCCTCTTCCTCGTCGCCCTCGATGTCCAGATCCTCGGGCAGGACGGTCATGAGATCCTCCTTGCTCGGGTTTTCCATCGCCGCCACGCGGTTGGACTGGGAGACGACCATATCCTCGAAGCAGTTGCGCACGTCGCGGCCGTTGCCGAAGTTGTCGCCGCGATTGGCGTAAAGCTCCGTGAAGAACGCGGTCGCTTTTTTGTCGGCCTCCTCGGTGAGCTTGTAGCCGTTCTTCTTGCACTGAATGCGGAAGATCGCCATGAGCTGTTCGCCGTTGTAGTCCGGGAAGAAGAAATATTTATTAAAGCGGGATTCAAGACCCGGGTTGGAGTTCATGAAACGCTCCATCGGCCCGGTGTAGCCAGCGACGATGACGACCAGATCCTTGCGGTGATCCTCCATCGCCTTCAGGATGGTCTCAATGGACTCGCGGCCAAAATCGTTCTCCCCGCCGGAGGAGAGGGAATACGCCTCGTCGATGAACAGCACGCCGCCAATCGCCTTCTTGATGACTTCCTGCGTCTTGAGCGCGGTCTGTCCCACATAGCCCGCGACCAGGCCGGAGCGGTCGACCTCCACGAGCTGGCCCTTTTCCAACACGCCGATGGCGGCGTAGAGACCGGCGACGATGCGGGCAACGGTGGTCTTGCCGGTGCCGGGGTTGCCCAGGAAGACCATGTGCAGACTCATGGGCGGGACGGGCAGATCATTCTGCTCGCGCAGCTTGCGGACCTTCACAAGGTTCATGAGGTTCTTGATGTCCTTCTTGATGTCGTCCAGGCCGACCAGATCCTCGAGCTGGCTCATGAGCTCGTCATAGCTGGGCTTCGGGGCCTCTTCCTCTTTTTCGTCGGACTTGGAAGCTTCCTCACCGCCGGTGGTCTGCGTCTGCTGCTTGTGCTTGTCCATGAAGCTCGGCTCCCCGCTGGTGACAAACTCCAGGGGATTGAGCGGCTCCTTGCTCTTGCGCACGCCGGTGGTGTCGCAGATGGCGCTGAGCTTGTCCGTGCACTCGGTGATGAAGGCGGCCTCCTCATAGGTCACGTCGTCGTCCACGGCGGCGAGATACAGGAGAATATTGGTCAGCATGCGGATGAAGGTGCGCGAGGCCTCGGTGCCGCGCTTCGCGTCGCTCTCGGCGAGGTTCCAGAAGAAGACCGGGGGCATGAAGACCTCGCCCTCCACGATGGAGCCCGTCAGCGACCAGAGCAGCCACTTGGGCTGGGGCTGATTGCGGGAATAGATCTGATTCGCCATATCCACATGGCGCTGGGTGATGCCGCCGCCCTTGCTCCACAGGTTCAGGGCGCAGCGGGTCATAAACTCGTCCAGCTCCTTCGACATTGAATAGCCGCCGAGACGGTAGAAGGCGTCGGTATTGGCGATATAGATTTTGTGGAATTCATCCGGTGTACGGGTCCAGGTGGTGGGCATGGCGGACATCTCCTTTATATGTTAGCATACTAAATCATTATAATATTCACTTTGCTCTGACGCAAGGAGTTTTTCCGAAAAGTGACGAATAACGCGATCAATCCGTCCGCATCTCGCGCAGCAGCATAAGCAGCAGATCGCTCACGCCCTGGGCGAGCTGGTTGGCCTTCTGGATGCGCACATAAGCGTGGCCGTAGATGCGGTGGATGTTCTCCAGGTGGGAGCTGTTGCCGTGGAAGACCGCGCCGACACGCACGCCCTTTTCGCGCAGGCGCTTGACCGCGTCCTGTGCGGATTTGACCGCCGCCTCGCCCTCGTACTCGCGCTCCATCAGGAGGCCGGAGGAGGGGAGGGGCGTGGAGTCGTTGGGACTGCCGTCGGTCAGCACCAGCACGATGCGCTGCTTGCCCCGCATGGCGTCCTCGTCGTCCAGCCGTCCGAGGGTTTCGACCGCCAGACCGTCGCGGTTCCAGCCGCCCGCGAAGTAGCGCAGCAGCCCGCGGCAGTCCGCCTGCTTCCAATCCTTGAGGATTTCCAGCACCGTATAGCTGCGGATGCTGCGAAACGCGCTGACCCGCACGGGGATGTGCAGCTTTGCAAGGCTTTTGGCGATAATAAAGCCCTCGGCAGACAGCACCTCCTGTGAGTGCATGCGCGACTGGGAGGCGTCCAGCAGCAGGTCGACGCAGAGCTCCGGCTCCGTATCCTCACCGTTTTTGAGAAAGACCACGGCGTCATCCAGCACCGGCAGACGCCAGGCGGCTTCCGGCCGGATGCGTCCGGCGCGCGCGGCCTCCGGCAGATGCTTGAAGTACGAGGAAAAGATCGTCTCGATCCGGGTGGAGAGGGCGCGCACGCTGCCCTCGACCATCGCGGCGTGCTCCGCAAGAAACGCCTCGTTGCGCTTTTGCTGACGCCGGGCGCTCTCGCGAACCTCCAGCGCGTCGCGGTCATCGGTGTCTGCCGCTTCGCCCTTCGTGACCCAGAGGCGGCAGAGCGCATCGTCGCCGACGCAGAGCTCATTTTCCAGAATACGCATCTCCTGCTCGGAGAGGCTGCACCGCCCGAAGACCGCGCGGATATACGCCGCATCCTCCGGCCCGGGGCCGACGTGGCGGCCGAGCCCCGCATGCCGCTGCTGCCGCGCCTTCTCATGGTCGCCCTCGCCGGTTCCGGCGCGAACCAGAAGCCGGTCGCGGCGTTTGGTCTCGTGCTTGAAAAGGAGCTTTGAAAGCGGCGAGGCCTTGCGGATTTGGATTTCGTCGCCGGGGGTGAAGCGGAAAAAGCCCTGGAGGAAAGCCCGCATGGCCGCGATTACGCCGTCGGTGTCCAGATCGCCCGAAAACCGGAGCGCCTCGGCGATTTTCTTTTCCCGCGGTGTGAGCAGGGGAGGGCGCTTGCCGCAGACGCTTGCCCAGCGGTACTCCTGCTGGGTGAAGACCGGCATGCTCTGGTATTCCATCTGCTGGCGGGACATCTGCTGCTGCTCGACAAAGAAGAGCTCGCCCCGCTGTCGGCGCAGCTCCTCAAGGATCGGGCGCTCCTTCAGCTCCTTCTCGTAGACGCAGTTTTCCAGCCCCAGCCAGAGGTAATCGTCAAACTCGTCGGAACGGCGGTCGCCCTCATAGCTGAGGAAGAAATCCCAGAGCCGCGGCATGTCCAGCCACTTCTGCACCAGCCCCGCGATCATGTTGAAATACTGATCGGGGTGGCCGTTGGCGAAGAAGGCCATAAAGGGCGGATCGAAGTCGTAGCGCCCCGCGGCGTTCCAGATGATGTTCCGGGCCCTGCGCGCAGAGCCCGAATATTGCTTCTTGATCATTTCGCAAAAACATCGCCGCGCGTGAGGTCGGCGGGAATGCGGGCGTTGATCACGTCGCGGATCAGCCCGCGCTCGTAAGCGTCAAAGCTCTTGTTGACGATGCACATGTCCAGCGCGTCGCCGGAGCGGAGCCCTTGCTCCATAAGGGCGATGGCGTCCAGCAGGCCGCGGAGGTCAAGGGCGGAATCGGAGATCTCGGCGCTCTCGGCCTTGCGCTCCAGTTCGCCGTAGAGCTTCACAAGCTGGTCGCGGATCTTGACGCTGATGGCGGGATAGCGCCGGGAGATGAGCTTTTGCAGGTTTTCCTCGGAGATGACCGGCATATCCAGCACCGCAAAGCGGCTCGTCAGGGCCTCGTTCAGATCGCGCGTCCCGGCGTAGCCGTAGTTCATCGTGGCGATAAAACGGGTCTCGGGGCGAAGGTCGATTTTCTCATAGCCCGCCACGTCCAGACTGCGGCGGAAGTCGAGCGCCGCGTGCAGGACGGCAAGGGCCTCGTTTTTCGCCATATTGATCTCATCGAGGATGCCGAAGCCGCCCTTCGCCGCGCACAGCCAGATCGGCCCCGGGCGGAAGGTGACTTTGTTCCCGTCATAGGTATCGGTGCCGACGAGCCAGGCGGCGTCGGTATTGATATGGAAGGAGACGTTCCAGACCGGGCGTCCGAACAGCGCGCCGAGGTTTTCGCTCAGCACGTTTTTGCCGGTCGCCTTGGGCCCGGCCAGCAGCAGGTTTTTGCCCGCCAGGATCGCGGCCAGCGCCAGCTCCCAGGTCTTTTTGCCGTAGTAATAGTATTCGGGATTCGGGACGCGGGGGGCGTTTTCCGCCTCGGTGGGGAATTTTTCCCGGAAGGCCTTTACCCCGTCGAGCAGCGCCGCGTCGACGCCTTCGGATTCAAGAAAAGACAGTATTTCGTTCATGGCTGTTATCCTTTTCAGATCTCGTTCTGATAATCGCAGACGAGGAAGAGAGGCTTGACCGTCACGACCTCGTCATATTCCTTCTGGGAGACCTTGACGGAGGAATTGAGGGCGCGCAGATCCTGCTTGACGACCTCCAACGCCTCGCCGGACGACTGCGCCCGGCCCTCGCGCAGGACACGGATCATGCGCGTAAGGACAGTGGGGTGGGCGTACTGGGGCGGCACGTCGACGGACGGGCGGCCCTTCAGATAATCGCGCATGGCGGACACGGCGCCCTGCCACTGAAGCTGCGCGTATTTTTTGCTGTTATA
>CADAPH010000119.1:8534-13309 GCA_902789745.1 Oscillospiraceae bacterium
GACGATCAGCCCGTATACGCCGTACAGCGCGGCGGCAATGCCGAGAAAGCCGAGCGCCGCGCCGATCACGCGATGGACAGGGGAGAGATTGTCGACAACGCGCTTCTGCTTGGCGCTGTTGACCAGCGCATCACAGAGCGAGGGACGGATCTCCAGAAAATCGCGATCCTCTTCGAGCTTCCTGACCGCCGCGTCCGCGTCCGGTGAGAGCTCCTTGAGATAGCGCGCCTCTTCTTCGGCCTCCGCCTTTGCAAGCTTGTTCTGCGCTTTTACACTGTGCGTGGGGATGTCGGGATGCTCCTGCTCCACACAGGCGAGGAGGCGGTCGACGTCGGCCTCGAACTTGAAGGGGCATTCCTTCTCAACCCCGCCGCCGAGCTGCACGACCAGAAAGGACATGGAGCCGAATATCCCCTTGCCGGTGAAGCCGCCCTGACTCATGGCGACGCGCTTGAACACGCGCTTGACTTCCTTCCAGGGAACGTAATACCGCCTGTCCAGATAGCGCCCGCCCAGATACAGCGCCAGCTTCCCGACCCCGCAGGGGCCGAATCTGCGGCATTCCTTAAAGTCTTTTTTTAAGCTTTCCTCATCCAGCGTTTTTTTGCCGATGGGGGAGGGAGCGAAAACCATAGTATTCCTCCTGAGAATGAAATGAAAAGCATGTGCATTATAACAAAGAAAAGGGCCTGTGAAAAGCTTTTTTCACAGGCCCGGGATTCGCTTATGTTATCGCTATTCGCAAGGGCCGGAATTACGCGACCTTTGCAGCCTGGGCGACGGCCTTCTTGGCCTTGGTCAGGAACAGGGCGAGGCAGCCGGCGGCGAAAATCAGGCCGACGGGATAGCCGATCATCTTGTTGTTCTTGAAGACCTCGATGAGGCCCATGCACTCGCCGGCCATCATGAAGTAGGTGCAGGAGACAGCGCTCATGAAGGTGGCGGGAGCGGCGCAGATCCAGAAGTTGCGCTTGTTCTGGGCCAGGTACATGGCGCCGGCCCACAGAACGATCATGGCGAGGGTCTGGTTGGACCAGGAGAAGTAACGCCAGATGATCTGGTAGTCGATGAAGCCGAGGGTGTTGCCGAAGCCGAGGATGGCGCCGACGCCGAGCACGGGGATGCAGAGGGTCAGACGGGTCTTCCAGTTGCCCATGTCAAGCTTGAACCAGTCGGCGAGGGTCAGACGGGCGGAACGGAAAGCGGTATCGCCGGAGGTGATGGGGCAGGCGATAACGCCGAGCATGGCGAGGATGATGCCGATCTTGCCCATGGTCATGGTGCAGATGGTGTAGACGGAGTTGGCGTTGCCGCCGCCCATCTCGGCAAGCTTGTCGACGCCGAGCAGGGTGACGCCGGCGGCGGCCCAGATCAGGGCGATGATGCCTTCAGCAACCATGGCGCCGTAGAACACGAAGTGACCCTGGCGCTCAGACTTCAGGCAGCGGGCCATCAGAGGAGACTGGGTGGCGTGGAAGCCGGAGATAGCGCCGCAGGCGACGGTGATGAACATGAAGGCCCAGATCGGGGTTCCCTTGGGGTGCATGTTGGTGAAGTTGGAGAAGATCTCGGGGATGCCGCCGTGGACGAGCGTGCCGAAGCAGACGCCGACGGCCATGACGATCAGGCAGATGCCGAAGATCGGGTAGATCTTGCCGATGACCTTGTCAACAGAGATGAAGGTCGCGATGAAGTAGTAGATCAAGATGATCGCGAGCCAGAAGGTGGTCTGGGTCACGATGCCGGAGGTGACGCCGCTGTTCTTGAACAGGGTGACCAGCAGGCCGGCGGGGCCGACGGCGAAGACGGTGCCGACCATGATCAGCAGGATGACGGAGAAGACGCGCATAACGTTCTTCATCGTGCCGCCGAGGTAGATGCCGGTGACCTCGGAGATGGAGGCGCCGTTGTTGCGCTCGGACAGCATGCCGGCAAAGTAGTCATGCACAGCGCCGGCGAAAACAGTACCGAAGGTGATCCACAGGAAGACCACAGGTCCCCACATGGCGCCGGACAGAGCACCGAAGATGGGGCCGAGACCGGCAATGTTCAGAAGCTGGATCATAAACAGCTTCCACTGCGGCAGTACGACATAGTCGATGCCGTCGTTGATGGCGACAGCGGGAGTCTCGCGGTCGTCAGGATTGAAGATGCCGTCTACGAATTTGCCATAGAAGAGATAGCCGCAGACAAGGATTGCCAAGCATACCAGAAAGCTTACCATTGTTTCTTCCTCCTAACAGAAAGTGATTGTTCCGGGTATTCACAGAATGTTCATATCCCTTGTGCATATATTAGTACAATACTACAAAAAAATCAAGTACTTTATGCAATTCTTTTTCCACATATCATAACAAAAATAATGTCTTGTAAAAAAGCGGGCGCTGTCTGGACAATCCCATGAAAACTGACAAAACAGGCAAACGGGACAAAAAAGGGGGAACAATAAGTGCTGTGCCGTCTTGACAAAACTACTACCTTATTGATATATTTTGTTCGGCTTATCCGTGCCTCTGCGTCTGCCCGGCGCGCCTGTGACGACTTGCTGAACACCCTGAAGGAGTACCGATATGTGGAATTACAGCTTTACTCTGCCGAGCGCCATGATCCTGCTGATTCTGGTGACTTATTATTTCCGGCGCCCCAGACTGCCGCTCCGCATGAACAGGACCTTCCTGATGCTGCTGCTCATTGACGCGCTCACCATCGTGACCGACTATGCGTCAAGCCGCGTGGACGAGACGTACATGAACCATTCGGCCGCGCTCGGTTACGCTGCGAACCTGGCCTTCTTTGTCTTTTTCCTTGCGCGGATTTTCTGCTTTTTTCTGTACATCCTCGATATTCTGGAAAACCACGTCAGGCTGCCGGCGCGCTTTCGCGGATGGAGCTCGGCGGTTTTCGTCCTCTCGGAGCTGGTCGCCCTCTCCAGCCCGGTCACCCACGCCGTCTTTTTCATGGACGAAAGCGGCTATCACCGCGGCCCGTGTTATGACGTCCTCTATGTCTGCTTTTTCTTTTACCTTGCGCTTGCGCTGTTCCTGATCCTGAAAAACGCACGGAAGCTCCCGAACCCGGTGCGGGACGGACTGCTGAGTGTGGTCGCGATTCTGACGCTTGGCAATATTGCCCGTATTTTGCTGCCGACTCTGCTGGTCATGAACACCTTCTGCCTGATGGCGATCCTTGTGATCTATCTGTCCTTTCAAAACCCGGATTTTTTCCTCTCGGACCGCGGGAACGCCTTCAACACGCGGGGCTTTCGGTTTCTGCTGCGGGAATGGAACCAGAAGGATTCTTACCGGCTGCTGGCCTTTGCCATCCGCGACTACAGCGAAATCAGGGGCGTATACGGCGGCCTGCAGATGGACAGATGCATCGGACAGATCATCGAGTTTCTTACGGAAAACTACCCCGAATGTCTGGTGTTCTATCTCCGAAACGGCGCCTTTGTCCTGATCGGCCCGAAGAATATGGATTGCCAGACCATGAGCGAGGATATTTCCGGCCGCTTCCGGGACGCCTGGGAGGTCATGGATACGGAGATGCTGATGAAGCCTGTATTTGTGGAGGTGGCGCTGGAGAAAAAGACAGCCGACTCCGAACGCGTTATCAGCATGCTGCTGCTCGCCCTTGACAGCGCGGGAAGATCGGAGCCCGGCGACGATCTCGCAGGCCCTCTTTCCATCAACGCCATCGACCGGTATCTTGTGGAGAAGCGCGCGCTTGAGCTTGCGCTGGAACAGGACAGGCTGGAGGTGTATTTTCAGCCTCTTGTAGACAGCAAAGACGGCAGTCTTGTCGGGGCGGAGGCGCTGGCCCGCCTGCGCGCCGAGGACGGCAGCCTGATCCCGCCGATGGAATTCATTCCCATCGCGGAAAAGGACGGCAGCATCATCGCCCTCGGAGAGCAGGTGATCCGTAAGACCTGTCAGTTTATCCGGGATAACGATATGGAGGCGCTGGGCCTGAAGTGGATCAATGTCAATCTCTCCCCGCACCAGTGCATGAGCAGGGATCTGGCGGATCGCTTCGGCGCGATCCTCAGAGAATACGGCGTTCCGGCGGAGCTGATCCATCTCGAGCTGACGGAGCAGTCCATTCTGGATTACGCAATGCTCAAAAACCAGCTCATCGGCCTGCAGGAGCTGGGCTTCCAGTTCTCGCTGGACGACTACGGCAGCGGTTACTCCAACCTGACGCGCGTCAAGCAGTATCCTTTTAAGAACATCAAGATCGATATGGAGGTCGTGCAGAATTATTTCCGCGACCGCGATCCGATTCTGCCGACACTGGTGCAGGCGTTCAGGCAGATGAACTTCAGCATCACCGCCGAAGGGATCGAGACGAAGGAGATGGCGGACGCCATGGCCGAGATCGGCTGCGATTATCTCCAGGGTTACTATTTCTCAAAACCCATTCCCATGAGCGCGTTTTTGATGCGTTATTCCGTTAAGTCATAATATTCGACCGGGGTCTTCCGCAGACCCCGGCTTTTGAATGCGCGCTTGTCTTTTGCAAAGGACATGCTATAATAAAAAACAATCGCCATATCAGCTGCGGCGAAGTATTCCCGGAACATTTCGGTAAAAAATAACGTCATACCCGCATATATTGTCAATTACGAGGAGGATTCCCATGAAGAAGAATCTAATCATCATACTTGCCCTGCTGTTCTGCTGCGCGCTCCTTTGCGCCTGCGGGGATAAGCAGGCGGAGACGGTGAATCTGCCCACGCCCACAGCGGCGGCCACCGCCTCGCCCGCGCCGACTCC
>CADAPH010000120.1 GCA_902789745.1 Oscillospiraceae bacterium
GCAATGGTCGCCCGTGCGGAAAAGGAGCTCGGTAAAATCACGCTGCTGGTAAACAACGCCGGTATCGCAAAGCAGCAGCTTTTTCAGGATATCGACCGGCGGACCTGGGATCGGGTCTTCGCGGTCAACCTCGGCGGCTGCTATAACACGATTCAGGCGGTGCTGCCCTCGATGCTCCACGAGCACGCGGGCTGCATCATCAATATGTCCTCGATCTGGGGCAGGCACGGCGCGTCCTGCGAGGTCACCTATTCCGCCACAAAGCACGCCATCATCGGTCTCACCCGCTCCCTCGCAGCAGAGCTCGCGCCGAGCGGGATTCGCGTCAACGCCGTTGCACCGGGGGTTATCGACACTGACATGGTTCAGGTTCTCGGCCGGGAGACGCTGGACATGCTGGCAGGCGAAATCCCGCTCGGACGTCTCGGGAAAGCCGGGGAGATCGCCCAGGCGGTGCTGTATCTCGCAAACGCCTCCTACGTCACCGGGCAGGTGCTGCACGTCGACGGCGGGTTCCCGATCATTTAAGCAAAGAGCGCACGGACGAACCGTGCGCTCAATGTGTAGACAAACCTCCACGCCCGTCATTCCGAGCCAGTGCGCACACTGGCGTGGGAATCCGCATTTCCCGGCGACCAGCCCAAGAATTGGCTTTTTTCAACGGGTTTGCACCACGAAGGGAAAACGGATTGCCACACCAGTGACATCGGTCACTGGTTCGCAATGACAAGAAACGAACTTTGTCTACAGTCTGAGCGCACGGACGAACCGTGCGCTTTTTGCTATATCGCTATATGGTTTATTTCTCCAGATACTTGTACGCGTAAGCGGCAAGCGCGGCGCCCGCCAGCGGACCGACGATGAAGACCCACAGGGAAGCCAGCGGCGCGGCGTTGCCGGTGCAGGCCGCAACCAGCGCGGGGCCGATGCTGCGCGCGGGATTGACGGAGGTACCGGTCAGGCCGATGCCGAGGATATGCACGCCCGTCAGGGTCAGGCCGATCACCAGACCGGCGAAGGAACCGTGGCCGCCTTTTTTGGAGGTCACACCGAGGATGCAGGTGACAAAGATAAAGGTCAGAATGATCTCAACCAGCAGGCCCGCGAAGGCGTTTCCGCCCACGCCCGCAAGGCCGTTGGTGCCGAGTCCGCCGGTCTTGTCTTCCACGCCGCCGAGGGCGAAGATCACAGCCAGCAAAATAGAACCGATCAGCGCGCCGACGCACTGGGCGGCGACGTAGCCCCAGAAGTCCTTCTTGCTCATGCCGCCGGAGAGCAGCACGCCGAGGGAGACGGCGGGGTTGATGTGGCAGCCGGAAATGTTGCCGATGGAATACGCCATCGCCACGATGGACAGGCCGAAGGCCAGGGCGGTGAGGATGTAGCCGCCGCCGGAGACGGCGTCGCAGCCGACCAGCATCGCGGTGCCGCAGCCGAGCACGACCAGCGTGCAGGTGCCGATTGCTTCTGCAATATACTTTTTCATGGGATAAATCCGCTCCTTTCTCAGCAGGTCAAAACCGGAAAGCTTTGCCTTTACACCATCATACAACGGTTTCCCATAAAACGCAAGTATCTGTTTTATGTATACCGGTTTTTATTTGAGCTGTTTCCTGTATTCGCTGGGCAGCATGTGATAGCGCTCCCGAAAGGCGGCTGAAAAACGGCTTGGACTGTCGTAGCCCACGGCGGCGGCGATCTCCGCGACGCTGTCGTCCCCGCGGCGCAGCAGCTCCGCCGCCTTCTCCAGCCGGTGCTCCTTCATATGCGCGGCAAGGGAATCGCCGTAAACCGCCTTGAACACGGCCTTGAGCGTGGTCGGGTTCATGAGACAGCGCCGGGCCAGCGCTTCAATTGTCTGGCGCTGCTCCGGGTGCTGCAGGAGCTCGTCGTGCATGCGCCGCACGGTCTCGACCTGTTCGGCGCTGAAGCCCGCAATGCCGGGTTCCTCCCCTTCGCCGGTTTCCGGACAGGAGATCTCCATAGCTTTTTCGATCACGCTGTGCAGGAGTTTTACCGTCGGGGTATCGGCGGCGCGGTAGCAGACCTCCTTCCCCTCGCGGCGGCTCTCGATCAGCCCGGCGTCCTTCAGCAGGCGCAGGTGGTGCGATACCGCGGGGCTGGACATCTCCGTCAGCGCCGAAATGTTGAGCACGCATTCCTCACAGTGGCAGAGCAGCCAGAAAATCCGCACACGGCTGCCGTCGTCCAGCAGACGGAAGATTTCCGCAACCGTGTCGAAGCTGCCGCCGCGCGTGAGCTGTTTTCTGAGCTGTGCGGCACGCTGCACATTCCCGTGGTTATGGGGCATGAGTTCGATTTTCATCGCGGTCTCCTTCTCCATACGCCCGTTTGGAAATCGTTTTCTCCCTTTCGGAAGGGAGTCGGCCTCAGGCGTTGACTTTTTCATTTCATCGGGATTATACTCCGTCCAGAAAGATTAAACAACCTTTTAATCATAATCATTCAGGAGGAACCGGATATGAAAAAGAGCTATAAAATTGAGGTCGACTGCGCAAACTGCGCGAATCTGATGGAACAGGCCGCAAAGAAGACCCCCGGCGTCAAGGACGCGGTGGTGAGCTTCATGGCGCTCAAAATGACGGTCGAGTTTGAAGAGGGCGCGGAGCCCGCCGCAGTCATGAAGGATGTACTCAAGGCCTGCCGCAAGGTTGAGCCTGACTGTGAGATTTTTATGTAAACCGTCATGAACAAAAAACAGAAAAAAGCGCTTTATTGTATCCTGATTTCCGCAGCGCTGCTGATTCTGGCAAATGTGCTGCCCCTTCCCTATTACGTCAAATGCGCGGTCTATGCCGCCGCGTATCTGACGGTCGGCTGGGATATCCTGCGCAAGGCCGCGCTGGGGATCAGGAACAAACAGGTATTTGATGAAAACTTCCTCATGGCGGTGGCGACCATCGGTGCAATCGCGCTGGCCATCGTCGACGGCAGCGGCGATTTCAACGAGGCCGTGGCCGTCATGCTCTTCTACCAGATCGGCGAGCTGTTTCAGAGCATCGCCGTCGGCAAGAGCCGGAAGAGCATCGCCGCGCTGATGGATATCCGTCCCGACTACGCGAATATCGAGGCAGACGGCCAGCTTGAACAGGTCGACCCCGATGAAGTCGCCGTCGGCAGCGTGATTGTCGTACAGCCGGGCGAACGCATCCCGATCGACGGCACGGTGATCGAGGGCAGCTCCAGCGTCAACACCGCCGCCCTCACCGGCGAGAGCGTTCCGCGGGATGTAAACGTCGGCGACGAGGTCATCAGCGGCTGCATCAATCTCAGCGGTGTGCTGCGCGTGAAAACCACAAAGGAATTCGGCGAGTCCACGGTCAGCAAGATCCTGGAGCTGGTGGAGAATTCCAGCTCGAACAAGTCCCGCTCGGAGAACTTCATCTCCAAATTTGCGCGCGTCTATACGCCCGTCGTCTGCTTCAGCGCGCTGGCGCTGGCGCTTTTGCCGCCGCTTGTCCGAATGGCAATGGGCCTGCCCGCCGATTTCGGGAGCTGGGCATACCGCGCGCTGACCTTCCTGGTTATCAGCTGTCCCTGCGCGCTGGTGATCTCCATCCCGCTCAGCTTTTTCGCCGGGATCGGCGGCGCCAGCCGCGAGGGCATCCTGATCAAGGGCTCGAACTATCTGGAAACGCTGTCTCAGGTCAAAACCGTGGTCTTTGACAAAACCGGCACGATCACCAGGGGCGTCTTTGAGGTCGTCGGCGTCCACCACAACAAGGAAGAAGACGCGAAGATCATTGAATATGCGGCCCTTGCCGAGTGCGCCTCCTCCCATCCCATCAGCCAGAGCATCCGCCGCCATTACGGAAAGGAGCCTGACCGCAGCCGCGTCCAAAGCATTGAAGAAATCAGCGGCCAGGGCGTAACCGCCACGGTGGACGGTGTATCGGTCGCCGCGGGCAACGACAAGCTCATGCGGAAGCTGGGCGTAGAGTTCATCCCCTGCCGCAGCGCCGGAACGATCATCCACGTCGCCCTGGACGGAGAATACGCGGGGCATATTTTGATTTCCGATCTTGAAAAGGAAGATATCCGCGAAGCGCTTGACGCCCTGCGCAGCGTGGGCGTGACAAAGCTGGTCATGCTCACCGGCGACGCGGAGAGCGCCGCGAAGCAGGTGGCAGAGCGCGTGGGCATCGACGAGTATCACAGTGAGCTGCTGCCCGGAGATAAGGTGGAGAAGGTCGAGGCCCTGCTGCGTGAGCTCGGCGGCGGCAAGGGAAAGCTCGCCTTTGTGGGCGACGGCATCAACGACGCGCCGGTTCTCTCCCGCGCCGACATCGGCATCGCCATGGGCGCGCTCGGCTCCGACGCCGCGATCGAGGCCGCCGACGTGGTGCTCATGGACGACGATCCCATGAAGATCTCGCGGGCGATCAAGATTTCCCGCAAGTGCCTGAAAATTGTCTACGAGAACATTGTCTTCGCGCTTACGGTTAAGCTTGCCTGCCTGATTCTCGGCGCGCTGGGGCTTGCGGGCATGTGGGCCGCCATCTTCGCCGACGTGGGCGTGATGGTGCTGGCGGTGCTCAACGCCATGCGCGCGTTGAAAACAAAATAGTATTCTTGAAAAACATCCCCTGAAGCCTAGGCTTCAGGGGATGTTTTTCATGTGACAATATGAATCACGCCGTAGGTGACGAGGGTCATGATCGCCGCCGCGATGCATACGCCGATGAGGATAACCGGAACCGCCTTGGCGGTGCGGATATCCAGCAGGGCCGCAATCAGCGAAGCCGTCCAGGCCCCGGTGCCGGGCAGGGGGATCGCCACAAACAGCAGCAGCCCCCAGTGGCCGTATTTATCTATCGTATCGCGGTTGATGTCCGCCTTTCTCTCCATCTTTTTGATAAAGGCGTCCATCTTCGGCATATGCTTGCGCATCCATTCAAAGACACGCTTGATATAAACAATAATAAAGGGCACCGGAATCATGTTCCCGAGCAGGGCGGCCATCAGCGCCAGCGGGTATTCCAGTCCCAGCGCGATCCCATAGGGAAGTCCGACGCGCAGCTCCCCAACCGGAAGCATGGACATAAAGAAGGTCGCGCACATTTTCCCGATATCTGTGCCGGTCAGCCAATCTATCATATACTACTCCGCTTTCCAAGAGCGCTTTTCTTCCGAAACGCGCCAAAATCGGAGCGATTATATCACAACTGTCCGGGACATACAAGCGCGGTCAAAAAAACTTTACAAATCCCGGCGATCAGGTATTCAGCAGCGCCGCCGCGGCGGAACCGGGCAGCGTCGTCTCCTGACCGACATGCAGCTCCAGCGCGATGCCGCGCTTTTCCGTACCGTAGAGCTGCAGCAGGCGCTCCAGCTCCGGGCGGTAGCGGCGTCCCTTCTGGACAAGGGAACCCTCCGCCAGCATGCAGATGGGCTTCTCCCGCCCGCCGCCGATGAGCTCCGCCAGCGCCAGGAGGTTGACGCACATGCACCTTGCCGAGCGGTGGAAGAGGGCAAGGCTCAGCGTCTGGGCAAAGCTGTGGTCGTCCGCATTCCCGCCGAGCATTTCAAAGCCCTCGCCGCAGGCCCAGGCGTCGATCACGGCGGAGTCGAACACCGGCAGGGCGCGCACCTTCCCGGCACACTCCTCGCTCAGCAGACCCTCGTCCGCGGCGGCGTTGAGCATCAGATGGCAGATCTCACCCAGATAGACGCCCGCGGTCAGCTTTTCAAAGTGCTTCTGGCCGGGGTTATGGCTCTGCTCATCGAGCATGCGGTCAAAGTCGCCGCCCCGGATACCGTCGTATTTGCCGGATTCAAGGTTGATGATCATACCGTTGTCGCCCTCAAGCCCCAGCTTTTTGATCGCCGATACCGGCAGGGACACGCAGGTGTTGGTGCCCGTGCCGCTGACCTGGCCGATAAAGCCGGCGTACTTGGACTTGTCCAGCCCTGCGGCCATGCCCAGCAGCACCGCGACCGTATCGTTGAGGATGACGATCCTCTTGCCCGTGATGCCGCGGCGCTCCAGCTCCGCCAGGAGGGATGCGCCGATCAACTGCCCCTCGCAGCCCTCCACCACGACTTCCTTGTCGATGGTGATGACGCGGCCGTCGATCTCGGGCGTGATGGTCGCGGCGTAGGAGAAGCAGAAGCCGATGACGTCGGCCCGATCCATGAGCGGCTCGATCGCGTCGGCAGTGAAGCGAATAAACTCGTCCCAGGTGCAGGGCGCTTCGGTACCGGGCATTTTGCGCTTGATCATATCCGTGACCGTATAGCCGGTGGGTTGGAAATGCACCAGTGCGCTGCGAAAATTGGTGCCGCCGGCATCAATCACCGCAGCATGGACACCGGCTTGCAGTTCGCCGTCGTTGGAGAGGTATGTGGGAATCATATCCATGGAGCAGGGCTCTCCCGCGAGACCGCTGCGCATCTCGGCAAGCATTCTGTAAATGCAGACGTCGGGATCCACGCTCTCGGGAGCCATACCGTGTCTCTCCAGAAAATCAAGTGCTTTTTCGTTGGGTATCATATCGGCTTTTCCTTTCGTATTCTTTCTTATCGGAAGACCGGCGGAGGCCGCCGGTCTGTTCTTACTTCTCTTTGACGGATTCCAGCAGGCCGGCCGCGAGACCCGCGACACCCTGAATATCGCTGGGAATGATGATCTTGGTCGCCTGACCGTTTGCAGCGCTGGCAAAGGCCTCCATGGCCTTGAGCTTGATGACCGCTTCGGACGGCATAGACTCGTTGATAAGGCGGATGCCTTCGGCGGTTGCGGTCTGCACCTTGAGGATCGCCTCGGCCTGGCCTTCGGCCTCAAGGATCTGCTGCTGCTTCTTGGCGTCAGCCCGCAGGATGGCGGATTCCTTCTCGCCCTCGGCCTCCAGGATGGCGGCGCGCTTTTCGCCCTCGGCGCGGAGGATGGATTCACGCCGTTCGCGCTCGGCCTTCATCTGCTTCTCCATGGCGTTCTGGATTTCCTTGGGCGGCAGGATGTTCTTGAGCTCCAC
>CADAPH010000121.1 GCA_902789745.1 Oscillospiraceae bacterium
CTACTTGGAAAAGACCAGTTGGAACAGTTTCAATGAGGGCAAGGAACTGATTGATGTAGCAGAAGATTACAGGCGAAAATTTGGCTGCTACCCCGAAGCGATCCTGGCCGATAGGATTTACCAGACCCGCGAAAACCGCACTTTCTGCAAGGCTCACAACATCCGCCTTTCAGGCCCTCCACTCGGTCGAAGGAAGGCCGATTCCACGGATGAGAAGATTCAGGGTCAGCTCTACCGTGATGCCTGTGAGCGCAATGCCGTCGAAGGCAGAAACGGAAATGCCAAGCGTCGCTGGGGTCTGGATCTCATCATGTCCAAATTGGATGAAACTGCGAAAACAGAGGCTGCTCTCAGCATCATAGCCATGAACGTCGCCCATCGTCTGGCGCTCTGGCTTTTGCGCTTCTTTGCCTTCAACCCCTTCGTCCTCGTTTTTCAGTAAACCCTAAGATAAATTCGCATGTATGTTAGAAGGTGGGCTTTCGGAATCCGATATGTTCTGCCTACCTTCAAATGTTCAATTTTGTTTTCTCGTAATAAACGGTATCCAGTTTTTGTGCTTATGCCAAGTGCTTTGCTCATTTCCTCTACGGTCAGAATATCTGGATAATCTTTGAGAACCGAACGATAAACGTCACTAAATCCCATTTCCGTTCCCTCCCAAAGTAATAATTAGCGTCTGGCTTTTATTGTCACCAGATAATCCCAACCTTTTCCGTAATTGCAATAGGTACAATCACCTTTTATTACCTGGTAAGGATTTTTTCTTCTGACAATATATTTGTTTGCGTCATAGAAAGAACTCAAGCATTTCTGGCAAAGGCAGACTTCGAGAGCTTTCGGCTTCGAGCGAATATACCCAAGGCTTACAAGTATGCCGCTATATCGACCTCTACATTTGAGGGGGGATAGCGGCATTCTTGTTCATTTATCCTTTGGCAAGGCCCCGCAAAAGTACACAAGCCGTATGTGCTTTAGGCGCGTAATCCTTAAACAAAAGTGGCCAGAAACGCCTTGCTTTCGGGGCTTTCTGGCCTTTGTGGGGGTATTATTTAGCGCGAGTTGCGCGTCCTTCTTTAACGTCAGACGCCATTGTGGGCAAGGCTGATCTCCCCGGGCCGCGGCACGGCGCCGCCGCCCGCAAGCCCCGCCGCCGAGACCGTGTGGTGCGGCGAACGGAAGGGCCGGGCCGTGACCAGCGGGTGGTCCTTGCCCGTCAGGCCCACCACCTCAAAGTGGGGCAGGCCGTTGGTGATATATACCTCGACGGAAACGCCGTAGCCGCCGATTCCGCTGACACCCAGACTTTTGATGGATGAAAACATAGACAAGCCCCTCCCGTCGCTGATCATTTTCATCGGTACCTTCGATTTCCCGGATGCCCTGCTTTGCAATGGGCACAAAGGAGGTCGGAGGGAGAACAGCAAACGCCGATAAAATGTGATATATAGCTTTACTGCTCGCTGCGAATATTTTCAATAGACTCCATGGTGCCGCCGCCGCGGTCGTCGGGAGCGCGAAACTCACCTTTATCGACCAGCCGAAGGAAAGCGTCTACAACATCAGGCGTCAACTGGGTGCCCGAGACCTCCTTGATGATGGAAACGGCCTTTTCAAAGTTCATGCGGGAGCGATATGGGCGGTTGGAGTACATAGCGTCAAAACAGTCCGCCACAGCGATGATCTGCGCCACACGGGGGATTTCCTCTTGTTTCAATCCGAGGGGATAGCCCTTGCCGTCAGGGCGCTCGTGATGGGCGTGGGCGCCGATCGCGATCTCCGGCATGATGCTGATGCTCTTCAGCACCTCATACCCGCGGGAAGTATGGGATTTGATGAGGCCAAACTCCTCGTCGGTCAGCTTGCCGGGCTTGTTAAGGACGTTATCCGGAACACCGACTTTCCCGATGTCGTGCATGAGGGCAATATTGTAATACTTCTCCACCGTCTCGTCATCATAACCCAGCTCCCGTGCAAGCATTTCGGTATATTGGGCCACACGGGAGGAGTGGCCCTGCGTGTAGGCGTCCTTCAGGTCAACGACTTTGGCAAAGGCCTCAATGATCTCGCGGGTAAGCTTCTTGTCCCGCTTCTGCTGCTCGATGAGGCTCTCCATCTCGTCGGCGCGGCGGGCGCCAATGTAGAGACGCATCCCCAGCAGGATGCAGCCGATCAGGAAGATGCCGGAAATCACGGCGATGCGAATGACATAGCCGGTCACGTAATCCCGCACACCCCTCATGGAAAGATCGGCGCCGACATAGCAGGCACAGTTGCCGGCGGAATCAAAGATGGGCTCATAACGGGTCAAAAGCCAGCCGTAGGTATCCACGGTCTCCACGGTCTCGACTGCACCGCCTGACAGCAGCGTGGGGACAAGCGGCTCCCAACTCTCATCGAAATCAAAGTGCCTGCCCAGGGTATCGCCTTCCATGAATTCGCCCGTTTCTGCATCGACGGAGTCAAAGTCGAAGACAACATGGCAGCCGTCCTCTTTGATCTGATAGACGTAAAGAAACTGGAGAAAAGGAGTGTTATGCAGGATATTCTCCAGCGCAGCGGCAGTAGCCTCATATTCCTCGTCCTCGCCGTTTTTCATCCAGCCTTCAACCTTGTCGCCGTCGATGCAGGTGGCGGCAAGTTTAGCGGTATTCTCGATGATCTGGGCGCGATGCTCACGGGTGGTACGATTCAGAATGACCACGCGGGTTATCACAACGGCGGTGACTGTCAACAGCACCAACAGCGCCAACAGCAGCATCAGCAGCAGGTGGCGGTGCATGGTCGGAGATGCTTTTTTTCTCTTTCATCGGACTTGCCCCCTTTTATAAATCAGTATACTACGCTGTGTGTGAAAAGAACAGAGCAATTATCATATTAATCTCAATAAATAAGCGCCGCTTCCAAATGGCTTCATCACACCGAGACGAATAATTATTCGGTCTCTGCTTTATGTGAAGGTTGACATCTACAGCTGATTACAATAGAATATCTACAGGTTCAGTAAATGAAGATAAGCTGCCCCGGACAGATGAAGCCGGGACAGCGTGATCGGATGAAACGTAATTCAAAAAAGGAGGAAGAGACATGAAACACGCACGGAAAACTGTCGTTTCAATGCTGCTGTGCCTGCTGCTGATCGGCTGTCTGAGTACGGCGGTATACGCTGCCAATCCGGCAACCGAAACAACGGCAGAAGCAAACAAGGCCTGGTATGACCGGCTGGACTTTGATGATGAGCGGGAGAAAGAGAATGCCCTGCGCGGCCTGATCGAAGCTCCGGAAAACCTTGTGATCTACCGGGATGACGGCATTGCCGCCTGGAATCTGGAGGACTTTTCCTTTATCCGGGATGCGGAAGCGCCGGATACGGTAAACCCCAGTCTCTGGCGAAATACCCAGCTCAACGCCTACGCGGGCCTCTTTGAAGTCTGTGACGGCATTTATCAGGTACGCGGCTATGACATGGCGAACGCCACCTTCATCCGCACGGATAACGGATGGGTCGTATTCGACGTGCTGATGTGCAGGGAGGATATGGCCGCCGCGAAGGAGCTGATGGAGAAGCACTTCGGCCCGCTCGACGTGAAGGCCGTACTCTACAGCCACTCCCATATTGACCACTACGGCGGCGTTTACGGTCTGATCTCCGATGAGGATGCCGCGGATGCCTCCCTGCCGCTCGACGAACAGCTTCAGTCCGGCAAGGTTGTGGTGCTGGCGCCGAAGGGCTTTCTGGAGCATGCTGTCAGCGAAAACCTGTACTGCGGTCCCGCCATGGGCAGACGCGCACAGTATCAGTACGGCGCGATCATGACGCCCGGCGAGACGGGCAGAATGGCGATCGGCATCGGGCTTGGACAGTCTGTCGGCACGGTGGGCCTGCTGGCCCCGACCTATGAGATCGCGGAGAACGAGACCATTACGATCGACGGACTGGAAATCCAATTCCAGCTCACCCCGGGAACCGAAGCGCCGGCGGAGATGAACGCCTGGTTCCCCAAATACAAGGGCCTGTGGCTGGCGGAAAACTGCACCGGAACCATGCACAATATCTATACGCTGCGCGGCGCTCAGGTGCGTGACGCCGCAGCCTGGGCGGGCTACATTCTGGAGGCCGAATCCCTGTTCGGGCAGGAAGCCGAGGTCGTGTTCCAGAGCCACAACTGGCCGCACTGGGGCAACGAAAACCTGCGCCAGTACATGGAGGATACCGCCGCCGTCTATCAGTACATCAACAATCAGACCCTGCATTACATCAACCAGGGCATGACCGCCGCGGAGATCTCCCGGATGCTGACGTTGCCCGAACGGCTTGACAAGGTTTGGTACTGCCGCCAGTATTACGGTACGCTCAGCCATAACATCAAAGCGGTGTACCAGCGCTATATGGGCTGGTATGACGCAAACCCCGTGAACCTCAATCCGCTGACGCCGGAGGACACCGCGAAGAAGTGGGCGGAGTATTTGGGCGATGCGGACGCTGTGCTTGAAAAAGCGCGCGCGGATTATGACCGGGGCGAATACCAGTGGGTGGCCCAGGTGACCAAGGAGCTGGTATACGCCGATCCGACAAACCAGGCAGCCCGGGACCTCTGCGCCGACGCCCTGGAACAGTTGGGCTACCAGGCGGAGAGCGGCCCCTGGCGCAGCGCATATCTGATGGGAGCCTGGGAGCTGCGGGATGGGAACCAGTCCGATAAGGAAGGCACCACCAAGGGCCGCGAAACCATGCTGATGGGCATGACAGCCGACATGATGCTGGATTATATCGACATCATGACAGATGCGTTGGCCGCGGAGAACGACAATTTCACAATGAAGCTGGTGATTGCCGACACGGGCGAAACCTTCCGCCTCGTGCGCCGTGACGGAATCCTGCTGGTCTATGCGGGCCAGACAGAAGAGGTTTGCGACTGCATCCTGACATGCGCGCGACTGCAGCTGATGGCGCTCATGAACGGAAACACGGAAGTGCTCGGGAAAATGAGCATAGAAGGCGATGAGACCGTCCCGGTACGGCTGGTGAAGTATATGTCCCCGATCAACCGCAATTTCAACATCATCGAGCCCTGACAGATCTGTAAAACCGTACGTATACAAACATGGGTCCACAGAGGAAACGATCAGCCGGTGCCTTGTAAACAGGCCATGGCTGTACCACCGCAGACTGGAGGACTGATATATGAAAAAAAGCGCTTTTCTTGTTGTAAGCATTCTGTTGGTGTTCAGCGTCCTGTTCGTCCTCGGGACCGCGGCTTTCGCGGAAGGCGAAGCGGACCCCGAAACGCTGAAAACCCTGCTGGAGGAGGACGCCTTCTATGTGCAGGAGGGGGTCTACCGGGAACTGGACACCGTGAAAGAGGCTTCGGCCGGGCGGCTCCTGAGCTGCTTCGGCAACAACGCGGGCTCTGCCTATATCGTTTTCAGCCTTCCCGCAGCACCGGAGCAGGACACCTCCCTCGGTTCCGAGAAGCTGGGCTGGCCGGACGAGATCGCCACCGTCTATGACGATCCGGCAGTTGAGAACGCACCCGCCAACCCTTATTTTGCTCCGGGCGGCTGGGAGTATAAGCTGCGTCAGGATGAGGTGATCGTGCTGATCACGCCTCTCCCCGGCGAATGCAAATACTATTCCTTCATCAACTACATCATGTTTACCGGGGATAAGCCGGGCAAAAACTATCAGGGTCTCCCCGGCATGTTCACTGTGGGGAACGACAGCACGGGGCTGTATCACCCGATCTTCGGCTCCATCGGCAATTCTCTCAACATGACCAACATCCGTCACAGCGGGGAGAGTATCTTTGACACCACGGCGGTGATCGTGATCGGCGCAAACCGGGAGTCCATGAGCATAGTCGCCGCGGATCTGAACAAGGCCGGTTATGACGAGAGCATGATCAACCTCATGCCGATCCCTGCCGGAACCTACAAAATGGGTCTTCAAAAGGGCGCGGATACCTTCTCATTCCTGCAGCGGGTCTCCCAGGCAACGGATAAGGCCGCCTACCGGGATTATCTGGATCACATCTCAGAGCATGCCGTCGTATACCGGGTGACGCCTGTTTCCGAAACGCCCGCCGATCCCTGGCCCAACGAAACCGTGATCCCGCGCGGCGACGGTACCCATGAAGCGGCGGTGCTGCCCAATGCGGAAGCAAATCTCGAGGCCATCCGGGAAGCGCTGATTGCCGCCTGGTCTGACGAGTACGATTATGAGGAGCTGCCCGCCGAGATCGCGATCCCGGAAGGGCTGACCGCATACTTTACAGACTTCAACGCCAAAGGGGATAACCGCGACGCCATGTATCTGATGACCCCGGAGTTTACCCTCAACAGCGACGAGGACTTTATCGTCGTCTACGGCGTGAACCACGCGAAGACCGGCAAAGCCCTGTACGCAAACACCGTGCTGTACGCAAAGCCGATGCTCAACGGCGTCACCAGCATCTATGATGCGCTGTTTGAAGGCAGCGCCCGCCCGTGGCTCGCCGACAGCGCGGAGGATGCGGATGCCTACTATGTATACAGGCTGGCCCGGACAGCGGAGGATGACTATACCGCCGTCATTCCCTACTCCACCGGCAACGAGCAGGGCAAGTACTACGGGGTGGACAACGAAAATCCGCTTGTGATGGCCTTCCGGGCCTACCTGGATCAGACCGGCACAGGCGCATCCTACTATGAGGTGATCTATGATCGGGCGATCGTATTCCACAAAAAAACTGCGGATAATCCATGAATAATAAGGAGTTAAAACTTCCCACATAAAAAGTGGCTGCAAAGCCGCATGAACTCTGGGAAAGCGGCCTCAAGGTAGTATCAGGCAGCAACAGGAGACTGAGAAATTCCGAGTGCCGAGCGCAGATGCTGTGGGAGCTTAGCCAGAAAGCAATGAGTAAAGGCTTGCATCTGCTCATCTGAGACAGCGAAGAATTCTCTCAC
>CADAPH010000122.1 GCA_902789745.1 Oscillospiraceae bacterium
CCCGTCTGCGCAGGTGTGTTTAAAGATTATTTCATAAAAATCATACGAATTTGGGCATAAACAGCTATAAAAAGGATTTACTTTCTGAAACAAGCGTGATATACTATATAAACGATATCTGAATAATATCGATATCCGAAGTAAAAAAACAGGAGGCAATTCAAATGGCACCCAGAAAAGCAAGCGAAGAGAATGCCGCCGCGAAGAAGGCAGCACCCGCCAAGAAGGAGGCGCCCGCCAAGAAGGCGGCACCCGCTAAGGCTGAGGCTCCCGCTGCAAAGAAGCCCGCAACGAAAAAGGCCGCCAAGAAGGCGACAGAAGTGATTATCCAGTCCCCGTACGGCGGTGAGATCTCCTATGCCGAGATTCTTGCCAAGGTCGGCGAAGCCGAAAAGGTTTATGTGAGAGTCGATCAGAATAAGGCGTACTGGGTTCGCGGTCTCGAGACCGGCGACGTTGATCTCTGGTAATCCTTTCACCCGGTGATTTGCCGGGTGTTTTTTTGTTCGCATTCATGAGGGGATAAAAAATGCAGACACTGATTGAGCTGTACGATGAAAGACCGCTGGAAAACGTACTTGGGGGAGAAATGTTTCGACCGGAGCGCATAATCTATGTCTGCCCGAGTGACTTCCGCGATGTAAAAAACATTCAGAATATGCTCGGCGCTTTTTTCCGGCATCGTGGGCTTGAGACGGAGGTAGTCTTCACCCGTGCCCACATCTATGACAGTGAGAAGATACGAAACAAGCTTCACGAGCTTGTCCGGAATTATCCTGACTGCGCCCTGGACATCACCGGCGGCACAGACGCCGCGCTCTTTGCGGCGGGCTTCCTGTGCGCGGAGACCCAGATCCCCGTCGTTACATACAGCCGCCGCCAAAACTGTTTTTACAATCTTCGCGGGGCGTCCTTTGGAGAGAAACTGCCTTGCACGGTAAGCTACTCGGTGGAGGACTGTATCCTGATGGCGGGCGGTTTTGCGCGCCAGGGGCGTGTGGATAACGCGATCCTTGCGAATTACCTTGATGATATTGAGCCCTTCTTTCAGCTTTTCCTTACCCATCGCCGCGGCTGGACGTCGGCGGTCACGTACATGCAGCGTGTTTCCCCGACCAAGGAGGACGGCACCTACAGCCTGGAGGTGCACGGGGATTATCGGGTCAAGGGGGAACGCAGTTCCCGGATCAATGCGCCGGAAGAGGTGCTGCGTGATCTGGAGAAGATCAGCTTTATTTCCGATCTTGAGATCGTAACAGGGGAATCCGTATCTTTCCGCTTCCGGGACGGACAGATTCGCGCCTGGCTGCGTGATGTGGGCAGCGTGCTGGAGCTCTGTGTCTACAAGGCGTGTCTGGATTCCGGGCTGTTCCAGGATGTACGCACCAGCGTCATTGTGGACTGGGACGGGGACGACGATACAAAGCCGGTCAGCAACGAGCTGGACGTTGTTTGTACGCGCAGCGTGACCCCGGTGTTTATCAGCTGCAAGACCTGCGATGTGAAGACCGAAGCCCTCAATGAGCTGTCCGTTCTGCGCGATCGCTTCGGCGGCAAGATGGCCAAGGCTGCCATTGTTACGGCGACGCGCGGGGGAACCCAAATGCGCAGCCGCGCCTCGGAGCTTGGCATCACGGTCATTGATCTGAACGACCTGACCGACGGAACAATCGGAAGCTGCCTCAAAAACCTCATGAAAGATGTCAAATAAACAAAAAATCGGCGCCTGTGCATCGCACAGGCGCCGAAATGCGTTTTCATGAGTTCAAATCCCGAACAGCAGGAAGCACAGGTAAACTGTCGGGATGGAGAAAAGAAGGCTGTCGGCACGGTCAAAAACGCCGCCGTGGCCGGGGATCAGATTGGAAAAATCCTTCACGCCGATCATGCGCTTTAAAAGAGACTCCGCCAGATCGCCGATCTGACCCATAACGGAGGCGAGAAAAGCGGTGAACAGACACAGGCGCAGCGGAACGGGCGTGGAGAGCCCCAGAATCAGCCAGGCGATCCAGCCGGTGAGCAGGGACGAGAGAACCCCGCAGAGCGCGCCCTCGATCGTCTTCTTGGGGCTGACGTGGGGGGCAAGCTTGTGCTTGCCGAACATCATCCCGCCGAAGAGCGCCGCGCTGTCGCAGCCCCAGGTGGCGAGGCAGGCGGTGAGCAGCGTCTGCCACCAGATATCGCTCACCGCGATGACCATGATAATGCCGAAGAGCACACAGGGATAGTTCATCCCCGCGAGCGTATAGAGGGCGCCGATGCCGGAAACCCGCTTGTGGATAACGCCGGAAAACAGCGACAGATACAGGCAGAAGACGAAGCAGACCACATAGGTGAAAAGCCCGGTATGGAAATAAGCCAGCGCCGCCTGCACCGCAAGATACACGATCATGACCCACAGCGTGCAGCGGGCGTTGAGCTTTTCCACGTTCTTGCTGTATTCGTAAGCGCACAGTGCGCCGGCCAAGCCGAAATACAAAATACGGGTGATCGCCCACGGCATGCACACGGCGGTGAGGGCGATCAGTATAATGGCGGATTTGACACGATCCTTCAAAACGACTTCCTCTCTTTCTGCGGAGACGTGAAAAGCGTAAATCTATACATGTAAAGAATACCATATATGGAGACGAAACACAACAGGCCGGAGGCGAACGATTCAAAAGTTTTAAAAAATAGAAGCACAGATGCTACATTCATATTGTGCCTTGCGGAAGACTGTGATACAATATATACACATTTTGAACAAACAGGAGGACAGAACCATGTATACAGAAAACAAAGTCTGGATGGCGCAGTCTGACAAGCGCCTGTTTCTTCTTCCGAATATGGCAAACCGGCACGGTCTGATCGCGGGCGCGACCGGTACGGGCAAAACCGTCACCATGAAGGTCATGGCGGAGTCCTTTTCCGATATGGGCGTGCCGGTTTTCCTTGCGGACATCAAGGGCGACCTGACCGGCATGTGCAAGGCCGGCAGAGACAGCGCCGACATGCAGGCGCGCATCCAGCGCTTTGGGATCGACGGATTTTCCTTCCACGGCTATCCCACCCGCTTTTGGGATATCTTCGGCGAGGTTGGCCATCCCGTGCGCGTCACGGTCAGTTCCATGGGCCCGGTGCTTCTGGCCCGTCTTCTCGGCCTGACCGAGATCCAGGCCGGTGTTTTGAACATCGTCTTCAAGGTGGCCGACGACAACGGCCTGCTGCTTCTCGACCTCAAGGATCTGCGCTCCATGCTCCAGTTCGTGGGCGAGAACCGCGCGGAGTTTACCGTGGAGTACGGCAATGTCTCCGCCGCCAGCATC
Organism: Oscillospiraceae bacterium; assembly: GCA_902789745.1. Lineage (GTDB taxonomy): Bacteria > Bacillota > Clostridia > Oscillospirales > Oscillospiraceae > Limivicinus. The sequence goes on from CADAPH010000122.1 coordinate 3,309, forward strand.
GGCGCGATCCAGCGCGCCCTGCTCGCCTTTGAGCAGGAGGGCGGCGAGATGTTCTTCGGCGAGCCGGAGCTCGACATCAACGACTGGTTCGGCACCGACGCGGACGGCCGCGGCTATATCAATATCCTCTCCAGCCAGAAGCTGATCCAGAGCCCCACGGTCTACGCGACCTTCCTGCTTTGGATGCTGACCGAGCTGTTTGAGCGCCTGCCAGAGGTGGGCGATCTGGACAAGCCCAAGATGATCTTCTTCTTCGACGAGGCCCACCTGCTCTTCAACGGCATGCCCAAAGCGCTGCTGCAGAAGATCGTGCAGGTCGTGAAGCTCATCCGCTCCAAGGCCGTCGGCGTCTACTTCATCACCCAGAGCCCGAGCGATATCCCCGGCGATGTGCTGGCCCAGCTTTCCAACCGTGTACAGCACGCCCTGCGCGCCTACACCCCGGATGAGCAGAAGGCCGTCCGCGCCGCGGCCCGCGCCTTCCGCGCCAATCCCGCCTTCAAGACCGAGGACGCCATTATGGAGCTCGGCGTGGGCGAGGCGCTGGTCAGCTTCCTGGACGAGGAAGGCATCCCCAGCCTGGTCGAGCGCGCCTTTATCCTCCCGCCGCAGAGCCTGATGGGCGCCGCCGGGACGGAGGAGGTCAAGCTCCGCATCTACGGTGATCCGCTGGATCAGAAGTACCGCGACTCTGTGGATCGCGAGTCCGCGTTTGAGGTTCTGACCCGCGCGAATATCGAGCTGGAAAAGCAGCGCGCCGAAGCCGCCGCTGCCGCAGCGGAGGAGGCCGCCCGCAGAAAGGCAGAGGCCGAAGAGGAGAAGCAGCGCCTGCGCGAAGCTGCCAATGCAGAAAGGCAGCGCATTCGGGAAGCCGCCGCTGCCGAGAAGCAGAGACTGAAGGAAGAGGCCGCTGCCCTGAAGGCCGCCGAGAAGGAGGCCCTCGCTGCCCAGAAGGAGGCCGAGCGCGAAGCCGCCAGAAAGAAGAGGATCGCCCAGCAGGCGGCGACGACAGCCGCTTCCGCGGTAGTGGGCGCCATCTCCACCAACATCGTAAACGCCGCGACCGGCGGCAAGACCACCAACGCCCAGACCATCGCCAAACGCGCAGCCAGAAACGCCCTCAGCTCCGCGATGCGTTCCAGTACCAGCTCCATTATCCGCGGCCTGTTCGGGAACAAGAAGTAAATCTCCTTTTTTCAAAACGGATCATAGGGCAAGAACCCGCGTTTAAAGAATACTTAAGGAAACGGGCGTAGAGGAAGGGCTTGCCCCTCCCGGCAGAGAAAAGCACAAAAACACAGAAAACGTACGGCAAATTCGGATATAGCTCCGAAATCGCCGTACGTTTCTTCGTATTTACGTGTTGTCCCGCCAGGTGCGGCAAGCCCCTCACCTGCGACAGGACAGGACTATTGACAGGCCCATGAACATTTATTCAGCTTCCGATCTCTGTACGCCGCAGCAGCTCAGATAGAAGCGGTGCACAATGAACGCGAGAACGAGGCAGCAGAGGGTCATGCCGATATAGCAGCTCAGATACCAGTCGCCGTGGCGCTGGATGAGGTACTCTGTCATGCCGACGCCGGCGAGCGCGGCCAGGAAGAGAACCCACAGAAAACCGTGCCAGAAGCGGAAACCGTTGGCCTTCACGGACAGACGGCTGTACCGGATCAGCAGGAGCAGGATGCACACGCAGGAAAAGATCTGCACGACGCTGACAAAGCCGTTGATGGGGAAGAAGGTCGAGTCATAGCGCGTGGAGTCCATTAAAAACTCGGAAGCGCAGAAATAGGCCAGGAAGATGCAGACGGTGTTCCCCTCGCTTCTGCCTGCCTTCATGGGGATGTTTCTGCGGCGGCAGAAGAAGCGCAGCATGCACACGCAGAGCAAAAGCAGCAGCAGAAAGTGCACAAAAAAGGTGGCAAAGCGGAATTCCACGGCCCCGGAGGAGGTCGTGTTGGCGGCAGCCAGGGGCAGATGCTGAAGAATGCCGGTTGTCACGGTGATCTTGCCGCGGCATGCGTTGTTGAAAAGAGAGCTCAGGCGGATAAAGGCGACTGCCAGCGCGGCGCCCGGGGCCGCGGCGTCCAGGAGCTTCGCGGTGTCGCCGTCGTCCAGCTTCGCAGCGATCCATGCGGCGATCCACGCGGCGGGCAGGGCGGCGGAGAAGACATAGCTGCCGGTGGAATAGTCTGTGACAGCCCGCATAAAGCCGCCGTACTGCTCCTGATGGCAGTACCAGTGCAGGATCCTGCACAGCGGAATCGAGAACAGCAGCGTGAGCGAGAAGAACAGCAGCATGGAGACCATACGCCCGCCGTTTGTCAGCTGCAGCGCCAGACTCATGAACAGCGCGGCCAGAAGGCCGACAGTGATGATGATCGCGCTCCAGTAGAAAACGTTCGACCCGATATAGACGGCGATGGGATTCATGAACGCACCTCCTCCGGGATCGCGGTTGCGAAGTAGATGATATCGCTGACGGCGCGCTCAAAGCCGAAGTCCACATGGTTGATGGGCCCGCCCATCATGATGATCTCAGCGGTTTGACCGCCGTCGAGCGTATAGGCCTTCCACACGTTCTTGGAATAGATGGTGCGCGCAAGCTCGTTGATGGTGGCGCGGGGGCGCGCGTCGGGCGTGTGGTTGATGGTCATGAGCAGGTAGTGCAGCTCATCCGTCATGGCAATGACAGAGCGGGAGTATTCGGTGTTGACCTCGCCGATGGGGTAGCCGGAGCAATATTGCAGCTCACCGTTATCCACAAGGATCGGGCCGAAGGCGACGGCGAAGAGCACGTCATTGGCCTCCATGAAGGCCTCGACCTCGCCGGGCCCCATGAGCTCGCCCGCACGGGAGAAGAGCATATCGCCCGAGGCGGTGAAGAAGCAGGAGTCCACCTGGGCGGGATTGTTGCGGTAAACCTTGCGCTGATAGGCGGTGATGCCCAGATCGCGGAAAGCATAGAAGTCGCCGTTCATGGCCACGACCGCATTGGCGGCCTCCGCCATGTCGGAGGCATAGAGCTGCACGCTGGAGCTGTAGCTGTCCTCGGCAAGCTTTCTCCTGATCTGGGAGCCGTGGGCGATCTTCACCTCGGCGAAGGTGCAGCAGCGCTGCTCGATATATTCCTTCCAGGCGATGACCAGGATCGTGTCGTCCAGATAATAGCGGATCGGCTCGTCCGGGACAAAGTCGGCAGTGGGATCAAAGGTCACCTTCTGCCCGTCCAGCAGGATCGACGCCCTTTGAATCAGCGCCTCGATATCGGCGGGATCATAGGTCATGCCGAAGCCGTTGGGATCAGGTTCGGGGGCGACGGTGGCGCTCTCCTGGATCGTGTACATCTTGCGGATGTAGGTCAGCTCACCCAGCGCGTCGGAGGCGGCGTTGTTGACATAGACGTCCAGCTTGTCCGACAGGCGGAGCCTGGTATCCGCGCCGGATTGCGAGCGGGCGTCGGAGGCCGGGTGCAGGTTCAGCACCGCCCAGCCCAGAAGCCCCACCGCAAAGGCGGCAAACACCAGGGAAAGAAAGGCGCGGATAATCCAGGGAATGCGCCGCTTGGTATAGACGCGCGGCGGCTTTTCCGGTTTGGCGGGCTTGGGACTCTTCCGTTTCGTTCTCCGCTGCGTTTGCCGGGGCGGATTCGTTCTCGGCCTCTATGGAAGCGGCCTCTTTGCGCGCTCTGCGTCCGGTTTTCTCCTCCGCAACGGGGATGGAACCCAGCTCAAAGCGTACGGTAGCCTCCGTCGTCTGCTCCGGAAGCTCGGCTGCCTCCGGTTCCTCTGCCGTCTGCGTGAAGGTGAAGGCGTCCGCCTGCGGTGCGGGAGGGGGGACGGCCTCACCTTCCGGTTCAACGACAGGCGGCTCATCTGCGCCTCGAAATTCGGCGAGGATATCGTCGATATCAAAATCGTAATTGTCTCTACTCATACCATGTCTCCGTCAGTATGCGATCCCGCCGGCGAGAGCACGCAGCAGCGCGGGATTCGCCAAAACCTGCCAGCGCCCGTCGGCATAGGCCAGGGGGAGCTCAAATTCCGTCTCGTAATAGTAGTTCTGAGGCGTCTGCAGTACTGCATTCAGCGCGGCGAGATAGGCCTCGTCCGCCACTTCGGGGCGGTAACGCTTGTTCTCATCGTAAACCTCGCTTGTGGGGCGGCTCTGTACGATCAGCTCGGCCTGATGCTGGGTCTCCGCTGCGACGGCGTCCTCCAGGCGCTTCAGATCCAGATAGGTAAAACGCACCGGCTGAGAGGCCTCCAGCTTGTCCGTGCGGCATTCGCCGGAGAGCGTATAGGCAAAGCTGTCATGCAGGGCCTCATACACCCGCTGGCCCGCAGGAGAGGCGGGAGCCTCGGCGAGACCCAGGTCGGAATAATCCCGCAGCTCCGCGTATGCGGCGGGATAATCCCCGACGCAGACCGCGTCAAGGAACCGCGCCGCGCTGTCGGCGGGATTGCCGTTGGGCATGGCGTAAACGGTGCCGTAATACGTGCCCGCCGCCGCCAGCAGCATGCCCGCAGCGCTCAGCAGCAGCGCGAGGAACAGACCGACAAAATGTGTCCTGTATTTTACACAGAGAACGATCACAAAAATCAGACCGAACAGCAGGAAGGCGCCGATTGCCGCCGCGGGAACGATCATCGACAGCATCACGCGGTCGGGCGCTGCCGCCGCAGGCGCGGGTGTGGGTGCGGGCGTGACGACGGCTGCCGACACCGGCGTCGGCACGGGCGTCGGCTCCGGCGTGGGGGCGGGCTTGTTCGCGAGACGTTCGGTATACTCGCACATGGCGGTGCACCAGGCGCTCATAAACTCCTCAGAGGTGCTGCCGCCCCTGGTGAAGAGCACGAGCGCGATGGGCTGCGTGGTATAGCATATCGCGCAGTCATTGAGGATCATGTCCTCCGAAATCCAGCCGGGCTTGTGGGCGATGCGGAAGCGCGGCTCGTTGATCTTGAAGAAGCGGTCGGTCATGGCCTGCTGCATGGTCTCGATGATACCGGGGAAACGCTCCGACTCATTGTAGAGCAGGCTCAGGCAGTTGATGAATTCCCGGGCGGTGTACTCATTATACATGGTGTCTTCCATGCGTTCCGAGCCCGGCTCGACGCCCATGTATGGAGCGGTTTCGATTCGGAACTGGTTGTAGTCTCCGCCGAAGAAGACGTCCTTAAGGAAGCTGGCCTGCTCGTTGCTGGACTCGATCAGCACCTGATCCTGAACATCCTTATAGCTGAAATACTGCTCATAGACGCTCCAGTCGACATCGCCGTTTTGGAGCTTTTCCGTACAGGCCATGCAAAGCGGCACCTTGAACATGCTGGCTGCAATGGTATACTCGTCGCCGTTGAGATAATGCTCCTCCCCGGTGACGAGGTTGCGGTAGCCCGCACGGACGTTGCTGGGACTGACGCCGTAAGCCTCCAGAACAGCGGCTGTGATCTGATCCCAGTCCTCTTCGGGACTGCTGTCCATATCATCCGCGAAAGCGGGAACGCACACCCCCAGGCACAGGAGCAGCGCGGCGATCATGGAAAGTATCTTTTGAAATGCTTTCATGCAAACACTCCGAACATAATAGTCATACCTTGTTATTTTAGCACAATCCGGGAATTTTGCAAGAGCCGCAAAAGCGAAAATACCCTATCTCTGTCTGAAAAAAGGTATTTTTGACGAAATACGGGAGAGCACGGAGGGCTTTTTCCCCGGCGCGGCCTGGGTATCCGGCGGCAGACCCTGAAATCTGAGCACCGCGATCTGCGGCTCCATATCGCTTGTTATGGTGATACGGTCGGTATCATAATATTTCACCATATCCGGCGCATAGTGCTTGGTCAGCTCCTCCACATGCTCAAGCCTTCTCGGCCCGCGGTTTCCGTCGCGGTAATGCATGGGGATGACGACCCGGGGAAACAGCTCCTCCGTCAGACGAAAGACCTCCTGCGAGGGCAGGGCGGTGCACGAGCCGGCCGTGACCATCATGGCGTCGAGATTATAGAGCTTGCCCGCCTGCTCCCCGGTGAGGGGCGCGCCGATATCGCCCATGTGGGCGATGCGGATGCCGTCGGCCTCAATGAGGTGCACGAGACAGGAGCCGCGCATGATGCCGCAGACCGTGTCGTGCCAGACCTCCATGGGCGTGATGGTGAAGGGGCATTCACTCTCCGGCCGCCCCGAGAGAACGACGCCCTCCCGGTAATTGTGACCGTAGCTGTCATGACTGATGAGGAGCTTGTCGGCTTTCAGCCCTTTGAGCTTCGGATAACCGACAACGTAATCGCTGTTGTAGGGGTCGATGACCAGCGTGTAGCCGTTATGTGTAATTGTAAAGCAGGCATGTCCCAGCCAGCGTATTTCCATAGGAAACCTCCAAAACAGAACATCCGTAGGGGTCGATCCCCTGATCGACCCGAAATGTACCATGCCGTATATCTGCGGGCCGATGAGGGCATCGGCCCCTACGGCGCACGCTTCGTGTTTACCCCTCCATGATGTGCAACGCTCTCAGCTGGGGGCTCTCAATGTGCGACGCGATTTCAAAGGCGTGGGGCTCCAGATAGTCCCAGCTCCCGTGCGTCAGATGCTGGGATTTCAGCTCCCTGATCACGGCGGCGCAGATGTCCTCCACCACGGCGGATTTTAAAATCCGGCCCTGCTCGTCGTTCTCGGCGGTGAGCAGAAATTCCAGCGCATCCTTCATGGAGGACAGCTTTTCGAGCCCGTCCATCCCGCGCAGCTGCCACTTGTAATAGGGCATGTGGCGGCGGTTCAGCAGATAGATCGCCTCGCAGGCGGCGTTGACGAATTCCGTCATCGCCAGCATCGCCGCGCCGTATTCGCCGTGGCGCACGCAGCGGGGATAGTTGTACTGCCCGGCCTGGGCCATGGTGATGACGCGGGAGGCGAGCTTCTTGAGCCGCACGTCCTCCGGCATCCCGTGCAGGAGCGACTCACGGATGGAGGAAAAAAGCCCCTGATCGTCCCGGAAGACCTCACCGTTCGTGGCCTCGGCCAGGGCGTGCGAGGGGAGGGAGAGCCACTGCATATCGTTTTCCGGCGCGCCGGGCAGACCGGTATAGCGGCTGTAAAAATCCGAAATGCGCCGCACGCCGCGGCTCGTCTCGCTCAGAGCGCTGCGCTCATCCGCCTTTTTGAAGGGAAGACTACGGTACGCGCGGGCAAGCTGCACCCCGATGGCGCGGTCTGTCTCGTCGTCGATCCAGAGGCAGAAGCCCTGGGGAAAGTCGTGGTCGCGGGAGAGCTCGTCGTCAAAGCCGAAGCACTCCGACCCGTGGCCGACGAGGCCCGCAGCGATGCGCCCGGCCCATTTGGGGAAGAGCCGGTCGATCATGTCTACGCCGTAACGCTCATAGAGGCGGCGCGCTTCCTCAAGTCCCTGCATAGATTTTCTTCGCCCTTTCCCGCAGCTCCTTCGCGTAGAGGAAGAAGCCGAAATAATCAAAGGTCGGCGCGCACTTGGAGATCGTAAAAGCATGGTAGCCGTCGTGCGGCAGATTCGGCGTGCTGAGGCAGCCCCAGGCGTTTTCCAGGCATTCCGCGATGCGCTCATCCTCCAAATCGCGCCTGCCGTACATCTCCGCCAAATTGCACCAGGTCACGGCGCAGTCATTTTCCTGCCCGCCGATCTTTTCGAGGATCGAGAGGGCAAGGCGGAAACAGCGTTCCGCATTGTCCGTGTCGCCGGTCTCATCATAGCTCAGCGCCATATTGTTGTACAGTCCCGCAAAGCGGTAATCCGTGGGATCGAGATTGTCGGCGTAAACACGGGCGACATGTGTGAAAATGGGGATGGATTCGGCGGCGTGCCCGAAAGCTTTCAGCGTCGTCGCGGCGTTTAAGAGCACCGTCGCCCCGGAGACCGTGCGGCCCAGGCGGTGGACGCGCACAAGCTCCAGCGCCTCATTAACCGTCCGCAGCCCCTTGTCCGCTTCGCCTGTGCGGCGGTACTGACCCA
>CADAPH010000123.1 GCA_902789745.1 Oscillospiraceae bacterium
GGAGACGCCATGCAGGTGGACTGGGCCGGAGATCCGCTGTACATTACGGACTCTGTTACCGGCGAGCTGGAGCCTGCGTATATCTTCGTTGCCGTTCTGCCATGCAGTTGGTACACCTATGCGGAAGCCTGCTGCGACATGAAACAGGAGCGCTGGCTTCTGTGCCACGTCCATGCTTTTTCGTATTTCGGCGGCGTTCCCCGGCTGCTCATTCCGGACAACTGTAAGACTGCAACAACGGCCAACACCCGCTACGAAACTGTGCTGAACAGGAGCTACCAGGAGCTTGCCGAGCACTACGGAACGGCAATCGTCCCCGCCAGAGTAAAGAAGCCAGACGACAAGGCCGCCGCAGAGGGTTCGGTGCGTTTTGTCTCCACCTGGATCACCGCCGCCCTGCGCGACAGGAAGTTCTTCTCCCTTGCGGAAGCGCAGCAGGCTGTGCAGGAGAAGCTGGAGGAGCTGAACCGTCGTCCGTTCAAGAAGCGTCCCGGCTATAGGCTTTCTGCCTATGAGCAGGAAGAGCATGCCTTTATGCAGCCGCTGCCGGTGCACAGCTATGAACCTGCCGCCTGGCTGCATCCCAAGGTCGGCTATGACTATCTGGTCTCCGACGGCGTCAACAAATACTCCGTTCCTTTCGACTTGATCGGCGAAAAGGTGGACGTCCGGCTCACCAGCCAGATCATAGAAGTGTTCTACAAGCAGACGCGGGTTGCTGCGCATGTCCGACTGGACAGGCCGCAGCGTGATCCCGTGGTGAAACCTGAGCATATGCCTGAGGCCCACAGGCGCTATTTGAACTACAATGCCGATGAATTTACCGCTTGGGCCAATACCGTTACCGTTCAGCGCTTCCTCACCAGCGGACGTGAAGCGGAGCAGGGCTTCAAATCCTGCGCAAGCCTGATGAAGCTGGGCTCCCGACACGGTGTGCAACGTTTGGAGGATGCCTGCGAACGGGTTCTGCGTCTGACCTCGACGCCCACGATCCGCAACATTAGCGCTCTGTGCAAGGCTTTTATGGAGCGGAAAGAAGAGGCTCCGCAGGAAGCACACAAGGAAGGCAGTCACGGCATTACCAGAGGCGCGGCCTATTACCGGAAGGGAGGCCTGCGCGATGAATAATCCTTCCACAATCCAACAGCTTCGGGAAATGAAGTTCAGTGCTATGGTCTACTATCTTGACTCGCTGTGGATGGCGATGGCGGCGCACGCGGCATGGAACTTCACGCAGAATTTCATTTTCGGATTGCCGAACAGCGGCACGGTGTATGATTTTTCCATCTTCAAGCTCAACGCCGCCACGGCCAGAACCAGTCTCTGCTATAACGTGGAATTCGGCGTGGAAGGCTCCGTGACCGCGGTTGTCGTATTCGCGGCCGCGGTGGTGATTCTTCTCCGCCTGGGGAAAAAGAAGAACCTGAAATCCCTGGATGTTTGGGAAGGCTGATACGATCAGCGCTCTGCTTTCGCGAGCCGTCATAACAAAACGAGTCCGGGAAAACCGTGCCGCGGCGAGCGTCCCGGCTTTCCCGAAGGGGCTTGACAACCATGCCGGAGTTCGCTACACTCAGGCAAGACAGCAAAAACAGTAAACAGGAGAGGAGCAAAATCGTGAGAAAGGGAAACAAAACCATCGTTGTCACACTGCTTGTGATCGCGGCATGTCTGATCGCGGCAGGAGGATTTTTTATCGGAAAAACCGCCGGAGAAAAACCGCTTCTGGAATCGCGGGAGCGGCTGTATGCGCTGAACCGGGCGAGCATTGAAAAAATGAGCATAGAAGAAAGCCCCGTCTATGTGATCGGGCACCGCAGCCCGGATTCGGATACCGTATGCAGCGCCATCGCCTACGCTCGTCTGCTGAACCTGCTGGGTTATCCGGCAGAGGCCGCGGTCAACGGACCGGTGAACAAAGAGACCGCTTTTATTCTCAGCGAAGCGGGCGTGGAAGCGCCGCCGGTGCTGGAGGACGCGGCGGGCAAGTCCATCTTCCTGGTGGATCACAGCGAATACGCGCAGTCCACGGAAGGATTGGAGGACGCGCATATCGTGGGGATTCTGGATCACCACGGCGTGGGTACCGTGAAGACGGGGTATCAGTTGGTCTATGAGGCAAGGCCCATCGGCGCGACGGCCACCATCGTCTGGCTGGATTATCTGAACTACGGTCTTGACATCGACAAGGCCACTGCCACGCTGCTGCTTGGCGCGGTGCTGTCCGATACCGTGAATCTGACGGGTACGGTAACGGAGACGGACAGGCAGGCTGTCGCCGAGCTCGCCGACCTTGCCGGGATCACGGACGTTGGCGCTTTCTATCGGGCGCTCCATGCCGAAGCGCTGTCCTATGAGGGGATGAGCGATGAGGAAATTCTCTTTTCCGACTATAAGGAATACGAGACTTCCGGGGTCAAATACGGCATCGGACTGCTCAGCGTCATTGATGAGGACGCCGCGAGGACGATGGCGGCGCGCATGAAGGGAGCGCTGCCCCAGGGCTTCGCGGCCAAACGGGTGGATTTGATGTACGCCTCTGTCGGCATTCGTGAAAACGGCCAGAAGATCGACTATATCATTCCCGCCAACGAAGAATCCCGGGCGTATTTTGAAGCGGCGTTTCCCAACTACGATGAATATGACGGCACCTCCTACATATTCAGAAACGGCGGCCTCGGAAGAAAATCAAAATTCGTGCCCGGGATGACGGACTTTCTCAGCGCGCATCCCCACGAATGACGCCGAACGGCATTTCCGTAGCCTTGAGCTTGCCGGATTCATAGGTAGACGGCGAGAGGCCGGCATAGGCCAGGAGCTTGTCCGACGAATCGAAGCGGGAAAAGTCTCCGATCTCAGCCAGGATCATGGCACCCATGCGGTAACTGATGCCGGGGATGGTGAGGATCGGCGGAGCCATCTCATCAATGATCGCTTTGATGACAGATTCAATCTCTTCAATCTCCTTGTCCAACTCGCGGATCAGACGAATAGTATGCTGAAGCTCAAGAGACTTGGCGGGCATGCAGGAGTCAACGGATCTTCTGGCAGTCTCGCGGATCACAACTGCTTTCTCCCGATCGTAGCGACCTTTTGAGGAGTCTGAGAGGACGGCCTTGAAGTGTGTCAAATGCGCGTCGGCAATCTGCTTAGCCCCGGGAAACTCGCTGAGCATAGCATAAACGGACGCCATGTGAAGCGTCGACACAAGTGTTTCCAACTCAGGGAAGAGAATGTTGACCAAACGAGACACGGACTGCTTGAGCTTAGCTCTCTCCTGAACTTTCTCAAATCTATATCTTGTGAGTGACTTTAGCACATGACCTTGGAGAGGGTCACTAAAAACTACTACTCTATAATACAAGGATTATAAATTTGAAAATACAGCTTTCAATCCATTAATTGTAACAAAAGTGGGAGAGGCAGACGATGTAATCGCTCTTTTCGGAGAGCTTGGATTTGAGATTTGCCACACAAAAACAACGCTCAGCTCCAACACGAAAATGAATGTCCGTATGAAGGATGCCAATGGTTTTCATGTGGATATCACGGAGGGCGATGCCGACCGGACGATCATTCGGATGAATGTGGATAATCTGGAGGAAGCGGTTGCGTTCCTCGAAGCGCATGGATTCCACAGGTCAAAACAGGCGGCAGTGCATGATGCAGTTGATACAGGATCTTCCAGATTCCTGATTATGATTTCGGAATCGGGATTCATTTTTGCTGTCTCGCAGCACATTACGGAGAAATGAATTTGAATTGCCAGGCGGCGCAGTAAAACGCAAGGAATACGGAGGTATAGGAAAAGACAATGAAAACAGCATACTATGAACCGACAATCTGTATGTGTACGCCGGAAAACCCGAACACCATGGGCGTATGTGTCACACTGACGGAACAGGTCGACGGCGCGCTTTTACAGAGGGCAGTCGAACGGCTGAGGGAACGGTTTCCGTATTTCTACGTCAGGGCAAAGGTGGAAGACAACAACCTGATTGTCGTTCCGAACCCGCTTCCGGTTATTGTTCGCAATACCTGGGAGCCGATCCTGCTCAATTCGGAACAGGCCAATTATCATATGCTGGCCTTCAAATATGAAGGAGACAGACTCTGCGCGGAGGTCTGCCATTCGATCACAGACGGCGCCGGTTTTCTGCCGTATTTCAAGAGCCTCCTGTACTGCTACCTGAGCGAGGCGACCAGGCAGAGCTTTGATCCGACCGGCTTTCGCCTCCCCGGAGAGGCCATCCCCGAAGCGGAAACCGGCGATCCCTTCTCAAAGCTGGATCTGGACGCGGTGGAAGAGCCCTTTTACCAGAAGCCGCCGGTCACGGATTTCTACAGGCTTGCGAAGACTGCGGCGGACGCAGAGGGCAAAACCTTCTATCTGCGCCTGCCAGAAGCCCAGGTCATGCGCTATTGCAGAGAGAACGACGGCAGTCCCAACGTCCTGCTCAGCGTTCTGCTCGCCAGGACGATCCGAAGAATGGATCCGGACAGCGATAAGACGGTGACGTCTGTGATTGCGCTGGATCACAAGGCACAGCTCGGCAGCCGAGAAAGCTATCGGATGTTTGTCGATACCGCCGTCGTGGACATGCCGAAGGCACAGGCGGACTACGATATTATGAAGGCCTGCACAAAGGCCAGGGGACAGCTCATGCTCCAGGCCCAACCGGAAAACAGCCTGTATACCTTAAAGACGCGCAAGCTCGGCTTCGAGAAGATGCAGCAGCTCCCGCTGCAAATGTGTGTGGATCTTGTCAAAAAAAGCATCGGGCAGGCCAGGGGAACCGTTTCCGTCTCGTATGCCGACAGCAGAAGCTTTGGCCCTCTGGACGGATATATCCGGGAGCTGTATCTGCTGAGCGAGCCGTCCGTGACCGACGTCATGTGCGAAGTGGCCTGCATCAACCACTCTTTCTTCCTGGCACTCTGCACCGCCTGTGAGCCGGAAGCCTTTCTGAAGGCTTTTCTGGCCGAGCTGGACGCCACAGAAATCCCCTGCGACGTATTGAGAGCGGAGCCGTATCATCTGTGCGGCGTGAGATACGACGGCCTCAAGGGCGTAATACTGTAAAATGATCAGGACATGGGACAATCAATGTAAAACCGGAGGTTGCAATGGCATATACGGCACTTGAGAAAATGCGGAGGATAAACGAGAAGCGTTTCGGGCGTGACGTCGGGCCGATGCAGCCCGGACTGTTCGACGGCGCGGAAGACGGTTTTGATCTGAAATCTGCGGCTCTGCGCTTTCTCCATGAGCGCTGCGAGGATCTGCGCTTCGACAGACTGATCGATGCTGAGGAGGCGCGGACGGGCCGCTTTCACGGAACAAGCGCCGGGCCGAATCAAATCCCTTATAATATGCAGATGGATATTGACCGCCTCTGCCTGGAGCGGGAACTGGAGCGCTTCATCGACTCCGGAGCGACGCAGGACGCCTACACGGTCTATTACTGCTTTCTGGAAATGTTTCTCGGCAACTGTTCAAAATCGAAGGAGATCATGGAGATCCTGAGCGAATACGAGACCAACGGGAGTTCACTGCTGATGAAGCACCGGGACCACTTTTCCCATTCGGTTTACGTCTTCACGCTGGGCCTCGCCATCTACGAGACAAACGAAAACTTCCGCAGGGCCTTCAACGCCTTCTATGCCTTTGACCTAGACGGGAAAAACCGCGAACAGGATCACGCTGCGGCGCATTTCTTTCTGGAATTCTGGGGCCTTACCTCTCTGTTCCACGACATCGGCTACCCTTTTGAGCTCTGCTTTGAGCAGGTGATCAGCTACTTTGAGGCCGACGACGAGGCGCGCGGCGTCAAAACGCCGTATATCATCTATCGGAACACCAGCGCCATGACAGAGCTTGGCCCCCAGGCACGGGAACGCTTTTGGCAGCTGTTCGGCAGAAGCTTTGACAGTCTCGACGAGGTGCTGGCCTTCGACGTGGCCGGGAAGCTCGGCGCGGCCTACGGCTTCTCGGAAGAGGACATGCGGGAAATCCTGAGAAAAAAGGCCGTCTCGCCCGAGAGCTTCTGCTATTATATGGACCATGCCTATTTCAGTGCCATGCGGCTCTACCGCGAGCTGATCGAGGCTATGGGCATCGACGTACCGGGGAGCGCGGCGCATCCGGAGGCGCTGAAAAAAGCGTATATTGACGCCTTGAGCGCGATCGCCCTGCACTACGACCTGTTCAGCTACTCCATTGCTTTCACCGCGGAGCGGGACGGGCCGGGCCTGTCCATGAATCTCCACCCTCTTGCCTGGCTGCTGATGCTCTGCGACGAGCTGCAATGCTGGGATCGCACCGCCTATGGGCGCAATTCCAGAAGCGAGCTGCACCCGATGGGCGTGGAATTCGATTTTCGGGGCAACCGGCTGATCGCCCGGTATCTGTACGATGAAGAGGAGCAGGAAAAAATTGACGCCTATCTCTGGGCCTACGCAACCTGGAAGAGGACCGGAAAACCGGGAAAAGCGCCGAAGCTCAAAGCCTACAGCGATATGGCCGGGGAAAAGAAAAAATTCCTCCGCGATATTGAGCGCCTTGTCGATACCGCCGGCATTCCCCTGACTATCGTGTGCGACACCGCGCCGGTAAACCGTGGCAGCAAGCATGTCTATCTCTCCAACAGCAGCTTTTTGCACCTGCATGACTTTGCGGTCGCCCTCAACGCCCGCTATGCCCATGAAGGGGAGGAGGACGAGGTGAATATGGAAGCGATCGAGTCGGAATTCGCGGCGCTTTCATTGGAGTACAAGCTCGCGAACATCCATCAGGTCGGCAGCTTCAGCCGGTATCTGAACACGATCCACTGCTTTTATACGGATCGCCCGGTGGATTTTGACATGGTAACGGAATTTTCCCCAAATGAGATCCGGCGGATTGCTCCCATGGAGCATGCGCGCTGGGTGCGGGAGCATGCGGCGATGGGCTGGCGTAATGACGACGTATACGAGCGCGAGCCGACACCGGGCAGCGTGGAGGAAAAAGAGTGGCGCAGGATGCTGCGAGAACAGACACGCTGTCATATGCGCTGCATGGACGGCGAGCCGAGCGACGCGCAGATTATCCGGCACTTCCGTGAGTTGACCGACGAGGAAAAAGCGCTGGATTCGCTGCCCTTAAACAGTATGCTGAAGCTCATCAAAAGATATGACGGCCTGCGCATTTATCGCTACGCGGATGCGCTTGATCAAAAAGACGAAGCTGCAGAAAGGGAATAACGGCAGTCGCTGACACTGCCAGGCAATAGGGTAGAGAGGGGTTAAGGCCCCTCCCTCCCGTTGCACCGTACGTACCGGTCAGGTATACGGCGCTACATCAAAACAGAAAATTCAAGCACATCTTGCGAGATAGTACGCCAAGGGGTCGACCAAGCCAGGTCGGTCCTTTGTTTTAAGTCCGAGGATTTTGGGGCTTAGCGTGTAGTTCATCACATCTCCAGCGCTCCTGCGGTATAGCCCCAGTCTGGAGTTTGCGACCTTCCAAATATCCTCCTCGCTGAGATTGCATTTTCCATACCGATTCAGCTTTTGCAGATTCTTGTAGATCGTTTTCGGCGCTTCTTCCACTGTTTGAGGATGACCACTCTTACCTTGTGCCGCATCCACGGGCCGTACTCTTTCAGAAAGCCCTTCATGCTTCCGATGCCGAAGTAATTAATCCATCCACGCATCAGTTGATTGAGCATTACGAAGGTAATGCCTATGGGTCTGGCCGCGGCTCTTTTCCGACACAGGATTTCCCGTGTCTTCTGTATGAGCTTCGCCTTGCGGTCATTGGCCGGTTTTGCTTTCCAGCCGCTTGCGTCCTTCCAGAATGTGAAGCCCAGAAAAACGCTCTTTGTCGGTCTTACCACCTTCGTCTTTGTGGCGCTGACCTTCAGCCGCAGCTTTCACTCCAGCCAACTTGTCACGGATGCCATGACCCGGTCTGCCGCCATCTCATTTTTAACGAAAATGTCGCAGTCGTCTGCATATCTCACGAAATGCAGTCCCCTTGCCTCCAGTTCCTTATCCAGCTTATCCAGATAGACGTTGGGCAGCACCGGCGACAGCGGCCCGCCTTGCGGCACTCCCTCTATCGTCGGGCTTGTTAAGCCGTCCATCATCACTCCCGCTTTCAAAAAGGAACGGATGAGGTGCAGTGTCGGTGCGTCGTTGATGTGCTCTCGCAGGATCGAAACCAATTTGTCGTGGTTCACGGT
>CADAPH010000124.1 GCA_902789745.1 Oscillospiraceae bacterium
GCGCGGCTTTTTGAGCGTGACGCTGATCCTGATCGCGATCCTTTACGGCGGCGGGAGCTGGTGGAGCTTATTGCTCATCGCCTACGCCTGTTACCTGACAACGAGCACCTACGCGGCCTCAAACCGCACGGCGCACAAAATTGCCGATCAGCTTGAACGGGCGGGGCAGCCGCTGCCCGCCTCACGCTATTCCTTTGATAAAAACAGTATGCGCATTACGGATCTCAACAGCGGGGAGGAGCTTGATCCCCTGCCTTACGGAGAGGTCGTCGGTCTGGGCGAGGATCGGGACGCCTTCTATCTCTTCCGCAGCCAGTACGGCGGCTATCGTATTCCCAAAGAGGCGCTGGGCGAACGCGAGGGGGAATTCCGCAGCTTTGTGGAGAACAAGACGGGGAAGCTCTTTATCCGCCGCCTGACCCCGCTCAACCGCCTGCGCGCATGGCTTCACGCCCGGGAGCGGGAGCCGATGCATCTGTAAGCAGTCGGTAAAACAACCTGCATCCCTGCGGCTTTGCAAACATATACATTTGAAAAAGGGTGATACAAATGAGAGTTCCTGACAAACGATGCTGGGCCGAAATCAGCATGAACAACATCCTGCACAATTACCGGGCCATCCGCGCGGCGCTTCCGGACTCCTGCCGCTTCCTCGGCGTGGTGAAGGCCGACGCCTACGGTCACGGCGCGGTTCAGACGGCCCTGCTGCTGGAAGAGGCGGGCGCGGATTATCTGGCGGTCGCCTGTCTGGATGAAGCGCTGGAACTGCGCGGTGCTGGCGTGAAAATGCCGGTTCTCATCCTCGGCCACACCTCGGCAGACTATACGCGGGAGCTGATTGAGAACGACATCACCCAGGCCGTCACGGGGCTTGCGGAGGCGAAAGCCTTCTCCGCCGCTGCGCAGAACGTCGGAGGCACGCTGCGGGTACATATGGCGGTCGACACCGGCATGTCCCGTCTGGGCTTTCTCTGCACCGGCAACGATCTGGAGCAGGGCGTGTCGGAGCTCGTGATTGCCTGCGGGCTGCCCGGCCTGGACGCGGAGGGAATCTTTACCCACTTTGCCGTCTCCGACATGGAGGGCGAGGAGAACGAGCGCTATACAAAAGAGCAGTTTCGCGTCTTTACTGCCGTTATCGCGGCGGCGGAAGCGGTGGGCGTACAGTTTCGGCTTCGCCACTGCGCGAACACCGGCGCGGTGCTGCACGATATGCCGGAGTATGCGCTGGATATGGCGCGCCCCGGCCTGCTGCTCTACGGCTACGGCGACGAGGAGGGAAAGCTGGGCCTCAAGCCCTGCATGCGCCTGGTGACGCGTGTGCTCACCATCAAGCGCTACGCCCCCGGCACCACGGTCAGCTACGGGCGGCGCTTCACCTGTGAGCGTGAGACCCGCATGGGCGTGCTCGGCATCGGCTACGCGGACGGACTCCCGCGGCTGTGCTCGAACCGCTTTGAAGTCGCGGTCGGGGGAGGGTTCGCGCCCCAGCGCGGCAGCGTCTGCATGGATATGTGCATGATCGATCTCACAGATCTGCCGAACGTACAGCCCGGGGATGAGGTGGAAATCTTCGGGGAAGCGGCCGATCTCAACGCCCTTGCCCGCACGGCGCAGACCATCCCCTATGAGCTGCTGTGCGCCGTCTCCAAGCGCGTCCCGCGCGTGATGAAAAACTTCTGAAAGGGAATAGAAACCCGCATGAAAATTGTTGTATTGGGCGGCGGTGTCAGTACCGAACGCCAAGTCTCTCTGGTCACAGGCACATCCGTCTGCAAAGCGCTTCGGTCTCTCGGCCATAAGGCGATTTTTGTGGATCTGTATATGGGCCTTGAGGGGTACGACGGAAATCTTGAAGACGCCTTCGACGTGCCCGACGGCTTCGTCGGCCAGGTCTGCATCGACAAAAAGGCGCCGGATCTTGACGCGGTGAAGGCCGCCCGCAAGCTGCAAAGCCCCAGCCGCATCGGAAAAGATGTGCTGGAGCTCTGCAAGCTTGCCGACTGCGTATTCCTTGGTCTGCACGGGGCTGACGGAGAGGACGGCAAGATCCAGGCGGCGCTCGATCTGCTGGGCGTGCCGTACACCGGGTCCGATCCGCTGGCGAGCGCGATGGCCATGGACAAAGCGGTCGCCAAACACGCCATGGAGATCGCCGGGATCCGCACCCCCGCATGGCAGGTGCTGCGCTATACCGCGGAGAACATCCCGCGCCTGCGCGAAGAGCTGCCCGTGCCCTGCGCGGTGAAGGTCGTCAACGGCGGCTCCTCCATCGGCGTGGCCCTGCCGGATACACGCGACGAGCTGGAAAAGGCGCTGTGGGATCTTCTGAGCTTCCGTAGCCGCGTCATCGTCGAAGAAAAAATCTTCGGCAGGGAGCTCACCCAGCCTATTCTGGACGACCGCTATCTCCCCGCCATCGAGATCGTCCCGCCCGAGGGAACCTATTTTGACTACGTTGCCAAGTATCAGAGCGGTGTGGAGGGCGCCCGGGAGATCTGCCCCGCCCCCATCACGGAGGAAGAGCAGCGCATCCTCGGCGAAGCAGCGCTGACCTTCCACAAGACGCTGGGGCTCTCGGTCTACTCGCGCGTCGATTTCATCCTGGATAAAGAAGGGCGCGCCTGGTGCCTGGAGGTCAACACCCTGCCGGGGATGACGCCGAATTCTCTCATCCCCAAGTCTGCCGCGGTCGACGGCATCAGCTACGCGGAGCTGTGTGAGAAAATCGTATTGCTGTCGATGGAGGAAAGAAAGAAGGAGCGCTGAGCCTGCTTATGAAAAAGATCGTCGTCTTCGGCGGCGGCACGGGATTGAGCTGCCTGCTGTCCGGTCTGAAGCTGTTCCCGGTGGACGTGACCACCGTCATCGCCGTCAGCGACAACGGCAGCAGTACCGGCGTTTTGAAAAAGGAGCTGGATATCCCCGCGGTGGGCGATGTGGGCAAGGTGCTCATTTCCATGGCGAACGTGGACGAGGACTTTACGCGCCTGCTGCGCTACCGTTTTTCGAGGGACGGCAGTCTATACAACCATCCGGTGCGCAATATCATGCTCGCCGCGCTTATCGACCTCAAGGGCAGCCTCACCGAGGCCACGCGCTGCATGTGCAAGCTCCTCAACGTAAAGGGAACGGTGTTGCCGCTGACGGAGGAAAAAGTCGAGCTTGTGGGGGAAAACGAACAACATGAGCGCGAATTTTTCGGCCAGGTGGAGGTTAGCAACAATATCCGCAACATTGCGCGGCTGAACTATGACCACGACGTCCACGTCAGCCAGGAGGTCGTATCCCACATCCTGGACTGCGATCTCATCGTCTTCAGCCCCGGCAGCCTCTATACCAGTATTCTCCCGCATCTGATCGCGGACGAGGTGGTGGAGGCGATCGCCCGGTCGAACGCGCCCGTCATGTATGTCTGCAACATGGTCACACAGCCTGGAGAGACGGATCATTACAGCGTCAGCGACCATCTGCGCGTGCTCAATCAATACCTGCGCAAACGGAAAGTGGACATTGTGCTGGTCAACAACGGAGAGATCGACCCGGCGGTTGAGGCGGTCTATCTCGCCAGGGAAAACAAAACCGTCGTTCCCCTTGACCGGGAATGTGTCGAACCCATGGGCGCGCGTGTCATTGAGGACGACATGGTCTGCATCGAGGACGGATGGGTGCGCCACGACTCCCTGAAAACCGCGTTCCTTATCTTTTCATATCTGATGGGGAAATAAGAATACCCCCGGGCCATATGGCCCGGGGGTCTGTCGTAGTGCCTGCGGCGCTTATTCGGCTGCCTCGTCAGCGCTGCTGCCGATGCGACCGCGGATGTAGTCCTCCACCTCGCAAACCTCCATACCGAGGGCGATGGAGAGCTCACCGTGCAGGATGTCCTTTGCGCGCTTCATGGTGCTTTCCGCCCGGCTGCTCTTGGTTTTCTTTTCGTTCATACGCAGGTGCAGTCCCTTGACGATGGACACCAGCGCTTCGCAGCTGTGCTGGCGGAAAAGCTCTTTATAAAACGCGTCTACATGATTGAAGCGGTTGTCCCGGCATATAGCCGGCTCAATGGAGGGAATGGAATCGATCAGGGCTTCCGCCTCTTCGCGGCTCATGACACGCCGCATGTAAGCCCCGGAATCGACCGGCGTAAAATAGACGCCGCTGCCGATCAGGGGTTCCAGGTGGTAAAACAGCTTGTCCGAACCGCCGGACACATCCAGCGGCGCGACCCTGGACACGGTACAAACGCCGTTTTCCCCATAGATGATTTTTTCGCCGACATCATACATAAAAATACCCTCACGCACATTTCGGATATCCAACATCCCCGCAAAAATATAATACAACAAAACGGAGAAAAATGCCAGTCTTTTTTTACTAAAATTTTTTCAATTATTGGCTTGTTATGCGGGTTTTGAGAATTTATTACTAAAATTTGTAAGGTTTATTTTTTCCAGATTGATGATTGTCACAAACGGACAGATCTGCTATAATTATAAAAACAGTTCTGAGCCCGGACAGCGTGTGGAGGTGGAATCAGACCGTGAAGCTGTATCTGTACGGACACGACTATAGATACGCGGTGGAGCAGATGCTGCTCACCCTCTTTCCGAATGAACGGCCCGCGTATTCCACTGAAGCGCCGGCGGGCGACCGGATGGAGATCCGGCTCAGCCGCGGGGAACAGATGACCAGCGCGGGCTGCGCGCTGTACCGCGGGAAGAACGTCTGGCGCGGCTCTGCCCGCGCGCAGAACGCGGCGCTGGACGATCCCCTGCAGCGGGACCGGATCTGCCAGCGGCTTATCAAAAACGCAATGTACCGGGCGGCGCTGAAATCGGGCGTGCAGAAACCGGCCTGGGGCGCGCTCACCGGCGTGCGTCCGGGCAAGCTGATGGCAGGGCTGATCGCCGCGGAGCCCGACGAAAAGGCGGCGCTGCGCCGCTTTATCGCGGAATATGACGTGAGCCCTGCACGGGCCGCGCTATGCCTCGCCACGTCGCGGGAGACGCTGAAGGCCGACGCCTCGCTGGGGCCGAAAGACGTGTGCCTCTATGTAGGCATTCCCTTTTGTCCCACACGCTGCGCCTACTGCAGCTTTGTAAGCCAATCGGTAGAAAAGAGCATGAAACTGGTGGAGCCCTTTCTGCAAGCGCTGGAGCGGGAGATCGCCGCTACGGCGGAGCAGGTAAGGACGCTGGGACTCCGCCCCGTATCCGTGTACATGGGCGGCGGCACGCCGACGACGCTCACGGCGGCCCAGCTTGACCGCCTGTGTACCGTGATGGAAGAAAACTTTGATCTCTCCGCCCTGCGGGAGTACACGGTGGAGGCGGGCAGGCCCGACACCATCACGGAGGAAAAGCTCCGGGTACTGCGCGCGCATGGGGCAGACCGCGTCAGCGTCAATCCCCAGACCATGCGCGACCGCGTGCTGGAGCTGATCGGGCGGCGGCACACGGCTGCGGACATCGTGACGGCGCTGGATAAGGTGCGCAAGGTGGGCGGCTTCGACGTGAACATGGATCTCATCGCGGGACTCCCCGGCGACAGCGTCCCCGGCTTCCGTGAGACGCTGGAAAAGGTGCTGACGCTCGGCGCGGAGAATATCACTGTGCACACCCTGTCCCTCAAGAAGGGCTCGCGCATTACGTTGGAGGAGACGCCGATCCCCGGCGCGAAGGAGGTCGCCGCCATGCTGGACTATGCCGGGCGGCGGCTGACGGCCTCGGGCTATGCGCCGTATTATCTCTACCGGCAGAAGTTCATGTCCGGCGGCTTTGAAAACGTAGGCTGGGCAAGAGACGGGCGCGTCAATCTCTACAACATCTGCATCATGGAGGAGCTGCGCAGCATCCTCGCCATGGGAGGCGGCGGTTCCACCAAGCTGATACGCACGGACGGCGGACGCAACATCCGCCTGATGGCGCCCAAGTATCCCTTGGAGTACATTGAAAACATTGAGAAAACCTGCGCGGATAAAACGCGCATCGCGGAGTTTTATCAAGACATGGAGGGGAAAGCATAGATGGCCTACAAACTCGATGAAATCAACCTGAGAACCGTCCGCGATCCGAAAGAGTTCATGGAGGAATGCGACGCGCTGTATAACCAGCGGCTGGAGGAAGCGGTGCGCCGCATTCTTGACAACAAGAAGAAAAGCCCCATTATCCTGCTTTCCGGCCCCTCCGGCTCGGGCAAAACCACGACCTCGATGAAGATCGCGGGGGCCATGGAAAGGCATGGCGTATGCACGCATTATGTGGGCATGGACGATTATTTCAATACCGTCGACCATAACACGCCCCGCACGCCCGAGGGGGAGCTGGATCTTGAATCGCCGCTCTGCCTGGACATGGAGCTGCTGAACCGGCATTTCAGCCAGCTTGCCAGAGGCGAACGCATCTATGTCCCGAAGTATGAGTTCTCCCGCCGCATGCGTATTCAGGAGCCGTCCAAGTCCATCAAGCTGGGGCCTGATGAGATGGTGATCTTTGAGGGGATCCACGCCCTGAACACCATGATTACCGACGTGCACCCCGAGGCATTCAAGCTCTATATCTCCGCCCGCAGCGATGTGGAGTTTCAGGGCAGCGTCGTCTTCAAGCGCACCTGGTTCCGCCTTGTGCGCCGTATGGTGCGCGATTACAAGTTCCGCGGCTCCGACCCGCTGGAGACCATGTCCATGTGGGGTAATGTGGACCAGGCCGATTTCCGCTTCGACACCTCCTTCGCCTATGAGCTACCGGTCTTCAATATCACGGCGACCAAGCTCTTCCAGGCCGTCCCCGAAGGGATCGACCGCTTTGATGAGCTGAGAAGGGTCTTGCCTGCGCTCCAGCTCTTCGGCGTCATCGACGAGGATCTGGTGGCCGACGACGCGCTCATCCGCGAATTCATCGGCGGCGGCATCTACGGCTGAATTCCATACATATGAAGAAACACCGCCCGAAATCGGGCGGTGTTTTCTTTGCACGGAAGCGCTTATCTGTCGGGCATGTCGAAGGCCTCGGGCGGGAGGCATGGCGCGAGGCCGG
>CADAPH010000125.1 GCA_902789745.1 Oscillospiraceae bacterium
ACCGTCACCGGCAACAGCGGCGACGGCGCGGGCGTGTTTTTTGACGGCGGCAACCTGACGGTGAATGATTCCGTGATCAGCGGCAACACCGGCTGGGGCTTGAAGGTCGGCGCGCAATGCGACGGAGTTTTCCTGAAGGGGGATTCGGTCATCTACGGCAACACCATCGGCGATGTCTACATCGGAGGCGATGTGGGGGCCTACGGTTCCCTTCAGGGTGTGTCCGTTGTCGGAGAGTTGGGACCGAACGCCAAAATCGGAATCAATATGGAGCGCCCTAACGTCTTCACAAACAGCGAAAACACCGCGTACAACGACCCTTCCAAATTTGTCAGCAACTCCGACAGCTGGATTCCCGTCAAGAACACAGATGGGCAGCTGATGCTGGTTGAAGCCTCCAAGGTCAAAGTGAAGACGACGGACTATACCGGCCCATACGATGGGAACGAGCACACCATCACCTATGAATTAGTGAATGGCGACGAGGCCACCTCGCTCAAATTCGGAACCGAGGAGGGCACATATAATCTCACCGAGCCGCCGAGATTTACGGCATACGGCGTCCACCCCGTCTACTATCAAATCAATGTCGAAACCGTCGGCGGCACCTATGTGCCGATCGTTGGCGGCGCGACGGTCAACATTCAGGCTGTGGTCAGCTTCGCGCACGGCGCGGGCAGCGGGGAGATGGCTTCGGTCAATGTCGACGCCGGTTCGCTTTACACCCTGCCCGAGAGCAGCTTCACCGAGCCGGAAAACGTGGTCGGCGAGTTCGGCTGGCGCTCGAGCGCGGACAGTAAGCTCTACGCTCCCGGCGCGAAGGTGAAGGTCAGCGGCAACACCACCTTCACCGCCGAGTGGGTGACCGGCAAGGTCGCCAGATTTGTTGCGGGCGGCGGCTCCGGCGACGCGCCCGCGGAGACTGTGAAGCTGCCGGGCGCGGTCATCAAGCTGCCCAGGAACACCTTTACGGCCCCGTCGGGGGACAAACGGTTCATCGGCTGGTCCGATGGAACGACGCTTTACTATCCGGGCGACCAATACACGCTGAACAATGATGTTACCTTCACCGCTCAGTGGGACACGGAAAAGAAAGCCAGCTTTGCCCCTGGCGGTGGCAACGGAACTGGGCCTGAGCAGATCACTGCCGCGCCCGGAGAGCAGATCACTCTGCCCGCAAATACCTTCACGCCTCCCTCAAAAAAAGTGTTTAGCGGCTGGTCCGACGGCAGCGCAACCTATGGCGCGGGCGACGCTTATGTCTTAGCCAAAGACACGACCTTCACCGCCCAGTGGACGCCGGGAACCACCATTTCCTATGAATTGACTGACGACTGTAGCGACAGCTGGAATGGAGCCGCCATCAAGGTGACGGACAAAGAGACCGGAAACGTGATCGCGACGCTGACCGTTGAATCAGGCTACGGCGCATCGGGCACCCTTGACATTCCTGCCGGTCGCACAGTTGTATTCACATGGGTATCAGGAGAATATGATGATGAGTGCTCGTATACCGTGAAGGATGCGGAAGAAAATGTGATCTTCTCCGGCAGCAACGCGATGTCGGAGCCGAAAGAATACCGCTATGGTACGGCCATCCTGACCTATACCGTCACCTTCAAGGTGGTGAACGGTTCCTGGAACGAGGGCGAAGGCGAAGCCGCGACGGCGGATAAGACCGTGACGCTGACCGGCTACGAGGGCGATACGCTGAAGCTGACGGCAGACCAGATTCCGGCTGTGGGCAGCAAGCCGAACGATACCTATAAGGCCGGAAGCTGGGACGTGACCCCCGACACGGACACGGCCATCACCCAAGCGACGACCTACACCTATACCTACGCGAAGAAGGATGCGGCTGTAGTTACCGAAATTCCGACAGCTAAGACGTTGACCTATAACGGACAGGCACAGGAACTTGTGACCGCTGGTGAAGCGTCCGACGGCACCATGTACTACGCCCTCGGCACAGATGCCACCACAGCCCCTGCGGATAACCTTTATACCACATCCATCCCCACCGGCACCGATGTGGGAACCTATTACGTGTGGTATAAGGTTGCAGGAGACAGTGACCACAACGACACCGAACCGGTCTGCGTGACCGTGAAGGTGAAGCTTGGTGAACCGAGGATCGCCGGCTATGACCTGCTGCTGGACGGCACCCTGGGCCTGCGCTGCTATGTCGAGGTGCCCGAAGACTTCGAAGGCACCGGCGCGGAGATGACCTTCTCCATGAACCACCGGGAAGCTCAGGTCATCCCATACAGCTCGGCAGAGACAGACACAGCTACGGGCTACAAGGTCTTCACCTGTCATGTTTACTCCTACCAGATGGCGGATGCGATCAGCGTGTCCTTCGCCTATCAGAAGGACGGCACGAAGAAGACCGTGACCGATACCAATTCCGTCAAGGATTATCTCGAAGACCTGAGCGTAAGCGGGTATTCCGAGGCGGTGCAGAACCTGGTGAAAGCCACCCGTGCCTTTGGCCATTTCTTCCAGCCCTATTCCGCACGCATACACAACTGGGAGTACGGTGTGAAATACAATACGATGCCTTACGACGGCACGGTGGACGTGGTCGCGGCGACGAACGGCTCGGCAGACCATAAATATACGCTGACTACCATGGACGCTGCGCATGTCCAGAGCGCGCGGTACAGACTGCTGCTGAACGCCGACACGACACTTATTGTGGAGGTCAAGCTGAATGACACCCCGACTGACACCGTGACCATGACGCTCGACGGCAATGCGGTCACGCCCACAGTCATCGGCACAACCTGCTGCGTGGAGATCGGCAACATCGCCGCAAACAATCTTGCCGTTTCGCACCGCGTGGTCATGCAGATCGACGGAACGACCGTCTTTGACTTCACTGCCTCGCCGATTTCCTTCGTTCATACTGTTTTGAACAAGAGCAACCCGGCCGAGGACGAGCAGAATGCCCTGGCCTCCCTGTATGAATACTGGCAGGCTGCGTACGCCTATGCGCAGTCGAACTGATCATCCGGACTTGTTGGAAAGGAGTATCGACATGAAACAGTATGAATCCCCAAAAATTGAAATCATCAGCTTTGAGACAAAGGACATCATCACCAGCAGCAACGACGGTCATACGGGCTGGGAAGACATTAAAGACAACAGCTGATAGGGAGAGGGGGAACGTTATAATGAAAAGAATCAGTATGCTCCTTGTTCTTGTCCTGCTTTTGTGCCTCGCCCCCGCCGCTTACGCTGACGGCGTCAATATCGAGGTCATGATTGCCGACGGTATGAGCGTCGTGGTGCTGACCCCGGAGGTATCCCTGTTCAGCGCCGAGTCATTCCTGGGCGCAGAGGAGAGAAACCCCGACTTCATCATGCCCAAGTCTCTCACCCGTATTGAAGACAACGCCTTCGAGGGGATCGATACGAAAAAGATCGAAATCTCCGAAAATGTGGCTTTTATCGGTTATCATGCCTTCGCCAAGTGCAAAAACCTGCGCGAATTCCACATCTCCGCCAGCGTGAAGGAGATCGACAAAAACGCGCTGGAGGGCTGCGAAAAAGTGACCGTGTACGGAACAACGGATGTAGCGAAGGAGTTCGCCAAGGCCGCCGGTTTCGACTACGTCGACCTGAACGCGGCGGAGCCGCCCGTCGTGCGGCCCGTCGGACGGGAGGAACCGCCTGTCGCGCTGCCCTTCGTGAAAAAATAACGCGCGGCGTCTATCGCATTGCAGTCAGATCGAAAGCGTCTGAGAAACCGTTCATCAGCTTTGCAAAAACAATTTATACAAGAAGTACGGCGATTTCGCAAAGAAGTGCGAAATCGCCGTACATTTTCTATACCATGAAGATAGAATCCGCAAGGGCGGCATATCCTATGCGCCTGCCGACCGGGCAATGCGCTGCCGCCTCGGCTGCTAAGCCCTTCGCGCGACGAGGAAGCGCTCGGAGGAGATGTCGTAGTATTCCCAGAGCTCCGGATGATCGAAAGCGTGAATATACACGACCTGCTCCAGTCCTGCGGTATTGTCCGTAAACAGGGAAATATCGTTTCGCGTCTTGAAGAAGTCCTCCCGGAAGGCGCGCGTGCTCTCGCCCTCGAAGACTGCGGAGTAGAGGATCTCCGCCTCCACCAGATCCTGGAAGATGTGACTGCCGTAGCTGAGCTCGGGCATGTAACCGGCCCTGCGTTCGGCCAATTCAAGGATCGTGTCAAACTCGCTGATGTCTGAGAAATCCGTCGGCACGCCGAGCTCCGGGGAGCTTGTGCAGATGCGCCCCGGCGTGAGCAGGAGCATGTGCTTGTTTTGACCGCGCAGCTTCCAGTTGACGGCCGAGAGCGCCGCCTTCACGCGGTATTTCTCACGGTACGGCATCTGGTAATATGCGACCGGGTCGATGTATACCGCGACGTCGATCGGAAAGCAGCGGGAAAAGCCCATCGAGACGCCGCGCGTTTCGATCAGGATATCCTCGTCGGAGATGTCTTCGGGGATGGTCACCCGGTCTCCCGCCCGCGTGAGCTGGAGCGGCCTGCATTGCAGAAGACTGATCATGTATTCCCCGTGTGAGGAACAGTTGATCGTGTACTCGATATCGACCGGATAGGCGTACTCCTTTTGCAGGAGCGTGAGGATTTCATCCATGTCCCGCATGAGCGCGCGGTTGCCGACCAGCCCCTCGCAGGAGACGAACAGCACGTCCTCCCGGATGCCCTGCTCACGCAGGGCGGCCTCCGTCTCCCGGTCATGGGTGTACAAAAGCTGCTGCTGATAAGCGGGGAGGGCCAGACGCACCTTCTCCGCGTCCCGGCTCTCCACCGCCTCCGGGCAGGCGCATACCACGTCCACAAGACGCTGGGAAAACTGGTGCTGATCCGAAGAACTGGTCTGCAGGATGGATTTTGGCTTATCCAGCGAAACAAGGCGCGGATAGGAACCGGTGCGCCGGTCGACCGCCGCCGTGCCGAGACCGCAGACCAGACGGAGCATCCCCTTTTCCGGGCGCTCGACGCCGAAGCGGTAGGGGCTGGATGAGTAGCCGACCCCGGCGGCCAGCGGCATGAAGAAGCCTGCATAGTGGGAACCGGAAACCCGCTGGACGAGGATCGCCATCTGTTCGTCGAGGTTTTCCAAATGCCGCCGCTTCCGGTAATCGAGCGCGGCCAGGCCCATGGCGCTTGCGTAGACCGTGCGGACGGCGGATTCAAAGGCGGTGAGCTTTTCCTCCATCGTGCCGCTGTTGCGGCAGAAGACCGACTCGTACTTCCCGGCGAAGGAGTTTCCGAAGCCGTCTTCGAGAATGGAGCTGGAGCGGACGATGATCGGCTCGTCCCCGTAGTATTCCAGAAGCTGGCAGAACTTTGCCTCCAGTGCGGGAGAGAAGCGCCCGCCCAGGATCTCCTCCGCAAAGGCGGCCGCCTCGGAGAAGTAGCCCGCCTCAGTCTTTTGAAGCAGCTTCATATCCCAAAGCCCGTTATCGACGATGTAGGAATAGAACACGTCTGAACCGATATAGAACGAATCGTGCGGCTCAATGCGGGTATAGAGCTCGGGGGAGAGATTCTCGACGATCTTGCGCGCAAGGAGCATCCCGCAGGCTTTCCCGCCGATCATGCCGGTGCCGACCATGCGGGCGTGGATCTCAAAATAGTCCTCGCTCTGAAAATGCTTTCGGATCAGCTCGCGCATGCGCTCGTCCCTGGTGAGCATGATGTCGCACATACGGTCGCACTCGGGCGCGATGTCAAGACCGCTGGCGTATTTGATGCGGGCCGCATGAAAGAAGCGCTCCCAGCTGTCCATGCTCTGGTTGTTGGCAATGCGGCTGGCCTCGCTGAGCCGGCGGTAGAAGCGGCTGAGATCGACACTCTCGGAGACGGGGGAAAAGCTGTCGTCGGCAAAGTCGTAGCGGTGGGGTCGGGTCATGTCCTCCGTGTGCCGGTTCCAGACCTTCTGGGCGCGGAAGAAGAGCTCGTGCGCGCCGCCGGGAAAGACATCCAGAAAGAGCTGCGTGGTGTTTACGATCTTTTCGATCGCGTCAAAGGAGTGCCTTCCGCGGATGACCGGGAAGTACGCGACGGTATCGAGGGTGAAGAGATAGGGACAGGTCAGATGGAAGAAATTTCCCATCATCAGATCCGTTGCCCAGGCCTCCTCCAGCTCGGAGAGACAGTCGAAGACATAGAAGGCGTCCCGCCCCTCGCGCTCAATGAGCTTGTGGATATCGACGGTAAAGGACTCGAAGAGGTGGGAAAGCGGGACGCGCACCACGCGTACCCCGGGCATCTCCGGCAGAATCGGCGCATGCCCTGCAAAACGGACATAGAGAATGTTTCGCCCGTCCCGGACTGCCTGTTCGGCAAAGGCTTTCGCAAAGACGCGAAACTCATCCAGTTCGGATACCTGCCAGACGACATTGTCCCCGAGGCGGATGGAATCCAGACAGGTATCCAGCCCCGGAATCCCGGACAGGATCGGTTCAAACGCGGCCATATACTACCTCCTTGTTAAAAGTTTGGAGAGTGGA
>CADAPH010000126.1 GCA_902789745.1 Oscillospiraceae bacterium
CAGGGTGGAATACAGCGACGGCGGCCCGGACATTGTCACCAGCGGCTTCCTCGCAACGCCGCAGACCGTCAGCTATGCCTACAGCAACAACGGCGTGGTGACCGTCACTGTCAACTATAAGGGCTACAGCGATTACTACCGCGTCAACGTCCTCAGCCAGCAGCAGTCGATTGCGAATATGGTGCGCGACATCGCCGTGCAGACCTTCCCGAACAAGACCCGCTACACCGTCGGGGATTATCTGGACACCACCGGTCTCAAAATCCGCGTATGGTCGGCTGAAGATCTAAACAAGTATCTGGACATCGGCGAGGGCTTTACATACAGCCCGACCCGCCTCACCTCCGTCGGCACGCAGAGAATTACCGTGAGCTTTGCGGGCAAGACCTGTTACTTTGATGTCATGGTCAGCGAGGCCCGGCCCGTCTACACCAACCAGCCCGTCTATAATAAGAGCATGACGATCCAGAGCCTCCCGGCCAACCGCAGCTATACCGTCGGCGATACCATCAATCCCTCCGGCCTGGTGCTCCAGGTGCAGACCAACAGCGGTACCCAGACCGTCACCAGCGGCTACACGATCACCCCGCGCGTGGCGGCCACGGCGGGCACCCAGACCGTCACCGTCCTGTATGAAGGCATGAGCACGACCTATACCGTCAACGTGAACAGCGCCCAGGCACCGCGCGCAACGGCCGCGCCGACCCCGACTCTGCCGCCCTACGGTACGGTCACGCCGACGCCTGTACCCTTCGGAACGCCGACGTCCTCGGCAATGCCCTTCCCGTCGCCTTCGACTTCTCCGCTGCTCTTCGGCACGGTAACGCCGACGCCCTCCGCGTCGCCGAGCGCCGCGCCTTCGGCGAGGCCGACGGCCGCGCCCGCCCGCACGAATACCGGCGTGAGCACGCTGGTCAAGGTGCTCTTCGGCGTGTCGGTGCTGGCTCTGGGCGGTCTGATCGGGTACATACTGTACCTGCGCAAGACGGGCTACGAGGACGATTATGACACCGGCGAGCCCAGCCCCAGCGAAAAACTCCACAATCTCTTCAACAAGAAGGACAGGAAATAAACAACCATGATATCAAAGGGGAGGGCCTTGGGCCCTCCCCTTTGATATGACGGGACTTTTTACAGTCCCTGGTATATGTTTACACCCTGCGGTAGGTGCGGGTATAGAGATAGAGCTTCTTTGCCAGCTCCTTGTCCGCCTTGCCGGGCAGCATGCGCCAGCGCCAGTTGCCGCTGGGAGTGCCGGGGGTGTTCATGCGGGCCTTCTCGTCCAGCTCCAGCAGATCCTGCATCTGCACGACGAAGAGGTCGGCGCAGGTCGCCATGCCGGTGCGGATCATGCCCCAGCACCAGCCCTCGTCCTCGGTGATGTGCATGTAGCGGGCGGCAAAGTCGCGGTCGCGCTTGCCGATATCCTTCAGCCAGCCCATGACCGTGTTGTTGTCGTGGGTGCCGAGATAGCAGGTGGCGTTGTAGGGGATGCAGTGGGGCAGATAGTCGGAATCCCCGTGTGCGTCGAAGGCAAACTCGAGAATCTTCATGCCGGGCATGCAGGAATCCCAGACAAGCTTGCGCACATCCTCCGTAACGTAGCCGAGATCCTCTGCGATGAAGTCAAGCTCATGGAACCAGGAGGTCAGCACGCCGACGAGCTTCATGCCGGGGCCGGGCATCCAGACGCCGTTCTTGGCGGTCAGTTCGCCATAGGGGACGGACCAATAGCTCGCAAAGCCGCGGAAGTGGTCGATACGGATCACGTCGTAGAGCTTCTCCGCACCCTCGATGCGGCGAATCCACCAGCCGTAGCCGTCGCGCTCCATCGCGTCCCAGTTGTAAAGCGGGTTGCCCCAAAGCTGCCCGTCGGCGGTGAAGGGATCGGGCGGGACGCCCGCCACGGCCTTGGGGACGTTCTTTTCATCAAGCTGGAAGAAGTACGCCTCACTCCAGACGTCGGCGGAGTCCAGCGCCACATAGATGGGGATGTCGCCGATGAACTCGACGCCCTTCTTATGGGCGTACTCGCGCAGCGCGTTCCACTGTCGGAAGAAGAGGTACTGCACAAAGATGTGGTATTCGATCTCCTCGTGCAGCAGGATCGTCCAGCGGCGGACGGCGTCGGGCCGGTGCATGCGGATATCCTCCTCCGGCCAGTCCATCCAGGGCAGCATCTTGAAATGGGTCTTGAGCGCCATGTAAAGGCCGTAGTTGTCCACCCAACTGTTCTCCTGCCGGAAGGCCTCAACCTCGGCGGCGAGGGGGTCGCGTCCCCGCTCGAACGCGCGGCGCAGAACGGCCGGGCGCTGCAGACGGAGCGCCTCATAGTCCACCTGTTCGGGATTGCGCCCCCAGTTGATTCCGACCAGATCCTTCGGACGCAGAAGCTTGTCCTTCACCAGACGGTCAAGGTCGATGTAGTAGGGATTGCCCGCGAAGGTGGAGAAGGAGGAATAGGGGCTGTCGCCCGCACCGGCGGGGACAAGGGGCAGAAGCTGCCAGTAGCGCTGGCCCGCCGCCTTCAGAAAATCGACAAAATCATAGGCGGCCTTGCCCATGGTGCCGATCCCGTGGGGGGAGGGCAGAGAGCTCAGAGGCATCAGAACGCCGCTGCTGCGGTTCATACAATCAACTCTTTCCTTTAATATTGTGTAGAGAAAAGGGGAACCCTTTTAAAACCTCAATAAATTTACCACATCCGTCGGCTCCCGTCAAGAAAAGACGCCGCGCATAAAATGATTGATGTTTTGCGCCCGGAATAGTATAATACAAAACAATGGAAAAACTATTTCTGATAAACATTGAAACGGAGATCACGATGGAACAAGCCTCCGTCTTTTTCAAACGGGTCATGCTGGGGCTGCTGCTCGCGGTACTGGCGCTGACGCTGGCCCTCGTCGTGCGGGAGGGGCTGACAAGCCGCTCCTATCTGCTGGCGCTGATTTTGGGCGCGGCCTGGGCGGCGGGTCTTTATGCGCTGCTGAGAAAGTGCCCGACGCCGGTGCCGCCGCACGCGGGACTTATGGCGGCGCTGCTGTGCTTTGCCGTCAACCTCGTGTGGGTGCTGGTCATCCGCATCGAGCCTTTCAGCGACTACAAGGAATACTGGGACGTGGCCTGCGCCCTGGCAGGCGGAACCGAAATCCCCGACGCCTGGTATGTCGCCATGTACCCCCACATCCTCGGCACGGCGACCATCCTGAGTGCGCTGGCGCGCGTGTTCGGGGAATCCGTCTTTGCCGTGACGGTGATGAACGTGCTGCTCACGACCGTGAGCTGCTGGCTCATATGGCTGCTGGGAAAAGAGCTCCTGTCCGAGCGGGCGGCCTTCCTCGCGGCGCTTTTGTGGGCCGTCACGCCCTGCAAGCTGATGCTCAGCTCCCTCGTCTTCTCCGAGCCGATCTATACCCTTCTGATCCTGCTGTTCTTCCTGCTGTTCCTGCGGCTGGACAGACGGATCAAAGAAAAGCCCCTGCCCGCGCTGTGCCTCGCGGCGGGGATGGGGCTGCTGCTCGAGGCGATCAATCTGGTGCGGCCCATCGCGCTGATTCTGGTGATCGCCGCGGCGCTGTGGATCGTCTTCCTGCGCGGCGGGGAGATGAAGAGCGGACGGCTCTGGGCGCTGTGGTTTGCCGCGTTCCTTGCGATGACGGCGGTGTTCCGCGTGTCCGGCGGGCTGTGGGATCGGCATGTGGAAAACGTGCTGGGGCAGGAGATCGCTTCCGTGCCGTGGTATAATATTTACGTCGGCTTCAATGAGGAGACCGGCGGGCGCTATACCGACGCGGACATGGATCTGCTGACGGGCTATCTCAAACAGGGCATGAGCGCGAACGAGGCGCAGAAGAGCATGATCCCGCACATCAAAGAGCGCCTTGCCTCCGGGATCAACTTCCCGAAGCTGCTGGGGACAAAGCTCTTCTCCTTCCTCGGCGCGGATCAGCTCGGCGGCTACACCTATCGTTTCACGCGGTCGGAGCGCTTTGTCAAGATCTGCATGGGCGTTTGCAACGTGTTTTATTACGGCGTCTTTCTGGCAGGACTCGCCGGTCTTGTCCGGATGTTCCGCTCAAGGGCGCTCGGCGCGGGGCTGCTGCTGCCGCTGTTCTTTCTCGGCCTGACGCTGGCCCACATGCTGGTGGAGGTCGCCGACCGCTATCACTATTCGCTCATCCCGATCCTTATTATCTTTGCCGCCCTCGGCTTTGCCGGGGAGGAAAGGAGTCAGCTATGAAAAAAATACCGAGACTGTTTATCGTCATCCCCTGCTATAACGAGCAGGAGGTTCTGCCCATCACGGCGCCGCTCTTTCTCAACAAGATCCTGAGCCTCGCCGGCGCGGGAAAGATCACCCCGGACAGCCGCGTCCTCTTCGTCAACGACGGCAGCCGTGACCGCACCTGGGACATCATCCGCATGCTCTCAAAGCAGGATGAGCACTATATCGGCATCTGCCAGAGCCGCAACCGCGGACACCAGGCGGCCGTCCTCGCCGGGCTCATGGAGGCGAAGGAGTTGTGCGACATCACCATCTCCATCGACTGCGACGGTCAGGACGACATCGACGCCATGGACAAGATGGTGGACGCCTATCTCGAAGGCTATGAGGTGGTGTACGGCGTGCGCTCCAGCCGCGAGACGGACACCTTCTTTAAGCGCTTCACCGCCGAGGGCTTTTATAAGTTCCTCGCCATGATGGGGGCGGAGGTGGTCTTCAATCACGCGGACTACCGTCTGATCAGCTCCCGCGTGCTTCAGGAGTTTGCAAACTATAAAGAGGTCAACCTCTACCTGCGCGGCATGGTGCCTCTGGTGGGTTTTCCTTCCACCTCCGTCAGCTATTCCCGCGCCGAGCGCATCGCGGGCGAGAGCCATTATCCCCTCAAGAAGATGCTCGGCCTTGCGGTGGACGGGGTGACAAGCCTCTCGGTCAAGCCCCTGCGCCTGATCTTCGGACTCGGCATTTTCATCGCCTTCGTGAGCTTTCTGTTCTGCATCTGGGCGCTGGTGACGGCGCTGTGCGGCAAGGCGGTGGCGGGCTGGGCCAGCATGACGTGCATCATCTGCTTCGTCAGCGGCGTGCAGCTCATCTGCCTCGGCATCATCGCCGAGTATATCGGCAAGATCTACATGGAGACCAAGCAGCGCCCGCGGTATATCATCAGCGAGAGAACGTGGAAAGAGGAAGAATAAAGAATCAGCCCCGCGCCGAGAGGCGCGGGGCAAAGCTTTTACCGGTTGTTGTATTTCTCGATCGCGATCTTGAGAATGTCGATGGCGCGGGCAATATCGGGGGCGTTGATGGTGTAGGCCAGACGCACCTCGTTGACGCCGCGGCCGGGGGTGGCGTAGAACGGCTCCCCGCAGGCGAAGAGGACGGTCTCGCCGTTGTCGTTGAATTCGTTCAGCAGCCACATCTGGAACTTGTCCGCGTCGTCCACGGGCAGGGCGCACATGACATAGAAGGCGCCCTTCGGCATGCGGCAGATCACGCCGGGGATCTCCTGGAGCTTGCGCACCATGGTGTCGCGGCGCAGGCGGTACTCGTCCCGCACGGCGTCAAAGTAGGAGGGGTCCATGCCGTAGAGCGCGGCGGAAGCGATCTGATCCACCGTGGCGGAGGCCAGGCGGCACTGGCACCACTTCATCGCCTCGGACATAAACTGCCTGTTCTTGGAGATCACGCAGCCCACGCGCGCGCCGCAGGCGGAAAAGCGCTTGGAAACGGAGTCGATGACGACCACGTTTTCCTCATAGCCGGGGTATTGTAAAGCGCTCAGCAGAGGCTCGCCCGCGTAGACGAACTCACGGTACACCTCGTCGCAGATCAGGAAGAGGTCGTGCTCCTTCGCGATATCCAGCATGAGCTGAAGCTGTTCCGGCGTCAGGATGGAGCCGGTGGGGTTGCCGGGATTGGTGACAAAGATCGCGCGGGTGTTCTCATTGATGCAGGCCTCGACCCGGGCGCGGTCGGCATAAAAATAACCTTCCTCGACGCTGGTGGGGATGGGATGGATCTTCGCCCCGGCGAGGGTGACGGAGGTGGCGTAGTTGGGATAGAAGGGCTCGGGAATGATGACCTCGGCCCCGTCGTCCAGGATGGTGGCGAAGGTCATCTGAAGCGCCTCGCTGCCGCCGCTGGTGGCCAGGATCTCGCCCCGGGTCAGCTCCACGCCGATGCGCTTATAGTAACCGCGCACCGCGTCCAGATAGACGGGCAAACCGCCGGAGGGCGCGTAGGAGACGACCTTGTCCGCATAATCTCTGAGCGCCTGATAGAAGGGCGCGGGGGTCTCTACGTCCGGCTGACCGATGTTCAGATGATAGATTTTGATGCCGCGTTCCTTGACCTTGTCCGCGTAGGGATTGAATTTGCGCATCGGCGACAGGCCGCAGCGCTCCATTTTGGATGAGAGTTTCATAATAATGCCCCCTTGAATAGATGATATATTCTATCATTTACGGTGGATGCGCGGAGAAAAAATCACGGGGATGACGAGGACTCCCTCAGAGAGGGAGCGACACGGCAACCGCATGAAAATATCCAAGAACGCGAACACCCTCAGAATTGTCATCTCGAGCGGAGCGAAGCGGAGTCGAGAGATCTGAAACCTGCGATGGCTGCGAAAAGATCTCTCCACTCACTTCGTTCGGTCGAGATGACAGGTTGGGCTTTGTCAAATATGGGGTTCAGTGGTGTTCGTACGGTTACCGTGGAGGGGGCGAAAGCGCCCCTTGCCGTCAGGGGGCGGATTTGGTAGAATGGGACAACGATATTGCAAAAAGGTTGGGATACCATGCTGAGGTTTCTGATCGGAAAGACAGCCATGAGGCCGAGCGGGAGCTCTGCCGTGTGTGCGGGGATCGGCTGTCCCTGTATGCGGAGGTGCTGAGCTTCACGGGCCTTGCGCGGCGCGTGGAGGCAAAGCGCGGCGGGACGGCGGCGCCATGGCTCGATCAGGGCGGACGGATGCTGTGCATGGCGCTGGCCTTGCAGGGCGTGGGCCCGAGGCTCAAGGTCTACTCTGCGGCGCAGCGGCGGGCCGAGCTGCAGGCGATGCTCTTACAGGCGGTGGATGAGCTGAAAACCGCCCGCATCGATGCCGAACAGCTCATGCAGGCCGCCGCCGAATGTCCGGAGGGGCTGGGCGATAAGCTCACGGATCTGGCGCTGGTGCTGGAGGCATACGAGGGCGTGGTCGCAAACGGCCGCGCTGACCCCGCCGACCGGCTGACCATGCTGGCGGAGGCCATCGACGCGGGAGGCCTTGAACAGGGGACGAAGGTCTGGGTTGACGGCTTCATCGACTTTACCCGGCAGGAGCAGGAGGTGCTGTGCGCCATGCTGCGGCAGGGGGTTGAGCTCACCGTCTGCCTGACGCTGGATGACCTGTACGGGGAGAACGAAATCTTTGCCCTCTCGCGCAGAGCCGCCCGCGTGCTGTCCGACGCGGCGGAGGAGCTGGGGCAGGAGGTGCGGGTCACCAAGCTTGAGACGGAGCGCGGGAACCGGGCGCTGCGATTCTTTACGGAGCATCTTTTTGACTACACGGACGCTTCCATCGACGGCGAAGCGCCGATCCGCCTTACGCGCGCGCAGAGCATGAGCGCCGAATGCGAGCAGGCGGCGGCGATGTGTCTCGCGCTTGTGCGGGATCACGGCTGCCGCTGGCGGGATATCGCGATCGTTGCCCGCGGCTTCGACGACTACCGCGGCACTTTGGAGAGCGTGTTTCGTCACTACGGGGTGCCGCTGTTTACTGCGGCGCGATCCGATCTCATGGCCAAGCCCCTGCCCGCGATGATCGCCTGCGCATATGAGATCATGCAGGGCGGCTGGGCGCTGGACGACATGGTGAGTTATCTGCGCACCGGGCTTGTCGGACTGAGCGAAGCAGAATGCGATGAGCTGGAGAGCTATCTGTTCAAATGGCAGCTTCGCGGCAGCGCGTGGACGCGGCGCGGCGACTGGCGGCAGCATCCGGACGGCTACGGCGGGGAGTATACGCCGGAGGTCGAGGAAAAGCTTACGCGCATCAACGCCCTGCGGCGGAGAGTTGCGGGGCCGCTCAAAGCCTTCGAGAAGGCGGCAAAGGAGGCGGAGACCGCGACGGAACAGGCGAAGGCCCTTGCGGGACTATTCGCCGCTTTACGCCTGCCCGAGACCCTGAGCCGCCGCGCGGAGGAGCTGCAGGCTTTGGGACGCGAAAAGAGCGCCGCCGAGTACCGTCAGCTCTGGGAGCTGGTGGTCGGCGCGCTGGAGCAGTGCGACAGCATCCTCGGCGGCTCCGTGATGGACGCGGAGCGCTTCGGACGGCTCTTTACCCTGATGCTGTCCAAATACGACATCGGCACCATCCCCGTCTCCCTCGACCGGGTGACCGCGGGGGATTTTGACCGCAACCGCCGCCGGGATATCAGACACCTGATCGTCCTCGGCGCGTCGGACGAGCGCCTGCCCATGGCGGAGGAGGGCGGCGGCATCTTCTCCCCGGATGAGCGGCAGCGCCTGCTGGAGCTGGATATCGAGCTCGGCCCCGGCGGGGACAGCGAGCTCTGGCGGGAATTTGCGCTGATCTATTACACGCTGACCCTGCCGTCGGAGAGTCTGAGCATGCTCTGCCCCGTGGCGGGGGCGGACGGGGCGGAGCTGCGCCCGTCCATCGTCTTCCGCCGGGCGCAGACGCTCTTCGGCATCATGCCGGAAAACGCCGATCTCACTGACGCGCGTATGTCCGCGCCCGCGCCGGCCCTGGGGCTTGCGGCGCAGGCGATCCACGGCGGGGACGGTCGGGAGCAGGCGGCGGCGGAATACTTCGCGGAGAACGATCCCGCGCGTTCCGCCGCGCTCAAAGCGGCGGCGGAGCTGACGCGCGGCAGCCTCTCCCGCGAGGGCGTTCAGCGCCTGTACGGGAAAAAGCTGCGTCTGAGCGCGTCAAGGGTGGAGAAGTTCGCCTCCTGCCGCTTCGCCTACTTCTGCCAGTACGGGCTGAAGGCAAAGCCCCACCAGCCAGCGGGCTTTCAGCCGCCGGAGATGGGCACCTTCATGCACTGCATTCTCGAAAACGTGGCCCGCGAGGTCGGAGCGGGCGGCGGTTTCCGTGAGGTTTCGGATGAAGAACTGAGAGCGCTCACGGACAAGTATGTGGAAATCTACGTCCATGAGGAGCTCAACGATTTTCAGGAGAAGTCCAGCCGCTTTGTCTATCTCTTCAAACGCCTGCGGGACAATGTGTGGCGCGTGGTGAAGGACATGGCGGACGAGCTGCGGCTGTCGGATTTCACGCCGCTGGACTTCGAGCTGGATTTTTCCAGGGCTGAGGACATCCCGCCCATCGAGCTCGGCGAGGATGCGGAGGCCCTGTCCCTCATCGGCGTGGCCGACCGCGTGGACGGCTGGCTGCACGACGGAAAGCTCTATCTGCGCGTGGTGGACTACAAGACCGGGCACAAGGAGTTTTCACTTTCAGAGGTTCTGAACGGGATGAACCTGCAGATGCTGCTGTATCTCTTCACCCTTGCCGACGGCGGGCAGAACCGGTACGGACATGAGATCGTCCCCGCCGGGGTCATGTATATCCCGGCAAGAACGCCCATGCTCTCCGCCGAGGGGCGCATGACGGAGGAAGAGATAACTGCCGCGCAGGGAAAAGAACGCAGACGCAGCGGCCTGCTGCTGGACGATACCATGATGCAGGAGGCCTGGGAGCACGGGAACGAGAAGCGCTATATCCCGATCAAATTCCGATACAACAAGCCGACGGCGGACACGCTGGCAAGCGTGGAGAGGCTGGGACTTTTAGACCGGCATATCCGCAGGCAGCTTCGAAATATGGCCAAGGAGCTGCGCGCCGGGAGCATCGCCGCCGACCCCTTTTATCGCAGTCAGACGGACAATGCCTGCCTGCACTGCGACTACGCCGACGCCTGCCGCTTCGTGGAGGGGCACGGCGGGGAGAAGAGCCGCTATATGCCCAAATACAGCCCGGAAGAGGTCTGGGCGCTGATGGAGGAGGGAGAGAGCCATGGCTGAATTCAAGCCCACCGCGTCCCAGCAGGAAGCGATCGAGACGCGCGGCTGTCCGGTGCTGGTGTCCGCCGGGGCGGGCAGCGGCAAGACCAAGGTGCTGACCGAGCGGCTGATGGCGTATATCACCGATCCCGATGCGCCCGCGGACGTGGACAGCTTCCTCATCATCACCTTTACCCGCGCCGCGGCGGGAGAGCTGCGCGGCAGGATCATGGAGGAGCTGTCGCGCCGCCTTGCGGACGATCCCCACAACGCCCGCCTGCGCCGCCAGAGCGCGCTGATCCGCCGCGCGCAGATCGGCACCATCCACAGCTTCTGCGCGGATCTCCTGCGGGAGAACTGTCAGGCGGCGGGGCTGACGCCGGACTTCAAGATCCTTGACGAGGAGCGGGCCGATTCCATGAAGACGGCCTGCCTCGACCGGGTACTGGAGGACTGCTACGACGGGATCGAGAACAATCCCGACTTTCGCCTTCTCGCCGATACCGTGGGCGAGGG
>CADAPH010000127.1 GCA_902789745.1 Oscillospiraceae bacterium
CGGACGCGTTCGCTGAGCTGTCCGGTCTGCGAAGGATCCGTGTGCAGTATGAGGATGACAAATTCATCCCCGCCGACGCGGCAGATATAATCCTCCGCCCGGAAGAGGCACGTCATCGCGTGCGCCAGCTTCTGGAGCACGCGGTCGCCGACCTCATGACCGTTGCGGTCGTTTACAAGCTTGAACTCGTCCACATCGAGCAGCAGCATGGTTGTGGTTTTCAGATCCAGGCGCGACATCAAAAGGTCGTAACCCGCGCGGTTGTAGACCTGCGTCAGCGCGTCATGCGTCGCGTTGTAGATCTCCCGCTGCAGGGTGTTCCGCTCATTCGTATTGTCGCGTATACTCAGAAAGGAGCCGATGCAGCGGCCCCGGTCATCCGAAACCGGGCGGTGCTCCAGAACATAGCTTTTCGTGGCATCCCCGCTGCCGGTGACGCGCTGATCCGACCAGTTCCCGGCCGCGGAATCAATGTTCCCGAGCATGGCGGTGAGCTTTTCCGCCGCCGCCTCATAATTGTCGTTTTTGACCCCGGTCAGCTCCATGCCGTGCCTGTTGGCCCAGATACAGTGGCCGTTGACGTCGAAAAAGAAGATGGCGTCGGGGATTTCGGAGGCGACGGTCGCCAGCATCCGGTCCAGCAGACGGAGCGGGCGGTAATACAGGGAGAAGAAAAATACCAGCAGGCCGAAAACGCCGAAGCCGATCATGGAGCGATCCACCGGCGTCCGGGAGAATATGTAGACGCTCTCCCACAGCGACGTGAAAACGATCGTGGCGAGAATGACGGAATAGCGCTCGGAATTGATGCGCGGAGAGCGGATCATTTTTACGGTGAAGACGATGAGCACCGCGGCAAGTATGCCATAGTCCACAATGCGGTGGAAGGTCTGCCCCCAGTACGGAACCACCCGGAAATAGGGCGCGCCGTATGCCGTGATCTCCTCCATGGCAAAGGCGTGGCCGAAAAAGGGATTTGCCAGCAGCTGCAAGGCGTCGATCAGCAATACGGCGAGCACCAGCCTGCGCACGCGCTTTGACCATTTGAGGAAGCAGTACGCGCCGGTGAAATGCAGCAGCGCCAGCATGGCAAGATCCATGCCGAGGAAATAAATATAGCAGCCCACGGTGGACAGGGCCCGACTCGTGGACACCAGAAGGATCAGGTTGCCGATGATCGGCGGAATCAGCGCCAGCAGCATATACATGACCGGCCTGCCGATTTGCTTGTGCGCGCGCCGTGCGATGTCGGCGCAAATACCGAGGGCAAGGATCAGACCCGAGAAAATGACCGCAAACAGA
Organism: Oscillospiraceae bacterium; assembly: GCA_902789745.1. Taxonomy (GTDB): domain Bacteria; phylum Bacillota; class Clostridia; order Oscillospirales; family Oscillospiraceae; genus Limivicinus. Next base: position 1,303 of record CADAPH010000127.1, read on the forward strand.
ATCCTCATTTGTTTGCCTTCTTTCCTTTGTAAAGATCAGATCAGGACATGGGCGGACTGCGGAAACGGGGATCTCAGCCGCCGCTGTTGCCGCTGCGATCCCGCCATGCTCTTACGCCCGCGATCAGCTTGTCCCCGTCATCCTCCCTGACGGAGACGATTTTCAGAATGACGGGTCTCGGCTCACCCTTGAGGATCAGGCGGTAGCGAATCTGGAAAAGCCCTTTTTCCGCGATCTCACGGAGGATGTTTTCCTTGGAAAAGCGCGCCGAAAACAGCGGCAGATCCTCCGGATAGACGGCGCTCTGCACATTGATGATCGCCTGCCCGAAGAAGTCCTCCCCGGTTTTGGAGAGGCCGAGGCTTGTGTAATCTTCCGTGGCGTTGAATTCAAAGTATCGGCCCGTTTCCGGCTCAATGGTATAAAGGCTGAGATAATCGCCGGAGAGGGCCATGACCCTCGTATACGCGATCTCCTCACGCCGCATCTGCTCAAGCAGCTCCTTCTGCTTCATCTGGGAGTCAATAATGCTGACGCCGAGAATGATGCGGTTCCCCTGCGCCTTCATCCGCGTGATTTTCATGTTGGCATACATCGGCGTGCCGGTGTCGATCAGTCTGTAGGTGGCGGTAAAGACGCCCTGATCGTCCAGCTCCCGGATGATGTTTTCCTTTGTGAACAGCTTCAGGAATGCCTCTCTGTCCGACTCGTAAATGCGCGTCAGCGTGTCGCGCCTGGAGGAGGCGAAAAAGTCCGTCCCGTGGCGCTCTATTGCCAGCTCCTCTCTGCCTACGGGGGAGCTGTATTCAATAAAGCGGTCGGTATCCAGATCTATTATATAAATGTTGTAATAGTCCGCGGCAAGCGCCCGCGCGATTTCCGCGTAGCTGGCGTTGTCGTTCGGCTCCGTGATCGAGAGAACCGCGACCGCGACGGCAATGTTGCCGTTGACAGGGTTGATGCCGATGCGGCGCGCGAAGGAATGGACGACAGAGCCGTCGGGCATCTGTTCGTCGTAGAAGGCGCGGATACCCTGCTCGCAGCAGGTTTTCACGACGTTGTGCATAAAGGCGGCGTCGTATTTGGCAAAGCCCGACCCCAGCTCCGAAATCTCAAACCCAAAGAAGCGCCGGATAAAATCGCGATAGGACTCGTTGCTCCGCAGGAAGCGGGTACTGTCCCCGTTGACCTCGATGATGCCCATGGGCAGCGTGTTGAAGGTATGCAGGAGGGAGTTTTCATCCTCGTTGGCGATTACTGCCAGGTCATAGAGGTTGACGCGCCCGATGGTCTCGTTATAGGAGGACTCCTCCGGGTTCTCGTAACCGATCTGGATTCCCTTTTGGTACCTCTCAATGATCTCTTCCATGGGGATCGGCTTGCAGTAATAGAAGCCCTGCAGCTTCGAGCAGCCGATCTCCTGGAGGAAATGCGCCTGCTGCTCCGTCTCCACGCCTTCGCACACCGTATCCACGCCGAGCGAGGTCGCCATAATCATGAGCTCCGTCAGGATGATTTTCCCGCTTTCGTTTTCATCCAGCTTCCGCAGAAAGCCCATGTCGAACTTCAGCAGATTGAACTTGATGCTCTGAAGCACATCCAGTGAGGAATAGCCGCTTCCGAAGTCGTCCATCCAGACCGGAAAGCCGAGCGCCTGGAAACGTTCGATCTGCGCTTTCATAAAGTCAAAGTCGCTGCCGATCACGCTCTCGGTGATCTCAATGGTGATCCTGTCATGGCTGACGCCCGCCTCGTCGACTCTCCTGCGGATTTCCTCCACAATGTCGCATGCGTCAAAATCCGCTCTGGACAGGTTGATGGAATGCGGCACCACATACAGCCCGGCTTTGACCTGAAGCCTGATTTTCTCCAATACCTGCTCAAGCACGTACAGATCCAGCTTGTAAATCAGCCCCGCGTCCTCCAGGATGGGGATAAAATCCGCCGGGGACAGAAGCCCTTTCACCGGATCGACCCACCTGGCCAGGGCCTCCTCGTCGCAGACCCGCCCGGTGATCGACCGGACGATCGGCTGATAGTAGACCCGAAGCCATTTTTCCGAGAGAGCCCGATCCAGGCTGGAAAGGATATACTGCCGCTTGACCACGCTGTCGCGCAGGGCTTGATTGTAATAACGGAAGCTGGAGGCATATACTTTCCGAAGAGCATCGCAGGCGATCTTCGCCCTGTCGTACGCCTCGCTGACAGGCACGTCCTCGATCCCGGTCGAATAGATCCCGACCCGGACAGGGAGCGTGTTGCTGCCGTTTATGTCCTGCGCCTCCCGGATGAGCCGGTTCAGCTTGTCCTCGAGGCCGACCTCCTCCGTGTATGCCGCGAAACGGTCCGCGCCGATATGGCAGCAGTTTTCCCGGCCAAACGCGTGCAGCAGGAGCTTCGCAAAAGCCTGAAGCAGCTTGTCTCCCTCCATAAACCCGTACTTATGGTTGAAGAACTTCATGCCGTAGAGATCGATATACAGAAGAACCGCGTTGTGGCTTATATCGCGCAGCTTGCGTTTCCAGTTTTCAGCCAGCTCAAAGAAATACGCAAGGCTGGGCAGACCGGTAAGCGCATCATAGCGGTTGGATTTCAGGATGCTCTCCTCGTGCAGGGCGTCGCTCATGGCTTTGTTCAGCTCGGTAGCCTGCGGCTGACCGCTGTCCGAATAGGTGCCCTCGTCCATATACCAGACCTGGGCGAGCCGGACCCCGGTGTCTGTATACACATGCTTGCCGATGGCGTGGATCATGGTGTAATCCGAGCGGCCCTGCTTGTTCCCGCGATAGATCACCTCCAGCGTGCCGCCCTGGGTCACAAATTTTACTGCGGCGTCGGCGACCCTGGCTGCGTCGTCGGGATGAATGTCCTTGTACAGGCCATACTCCATATCATGATAAGCCTGCGCCTTGTCCGTATATCCGAACAGCGTGCAGAAGCCCTCGGAAAGAAGAACGGGGACCACGCGCATATCAATAAATTGGAAGATGGCAAAGGGCTGCTGCAAAGCCTCCAGAACGGACTGCTCCTGTTTACTGAATTGGTATCGTTCCATATTGTTTCACCTTGTTTCTATGTAAAACCCCTGCGTCTTGCAGGCCTGCCTGACAATTGATGCGGAATGGGCCGAAAGCGGAGGCGGTGCAGGCCGCGCCGCTTTCGGGTTATAACAATACATTTTATATTATATTTTCTTTTGGCCTGTTTTTCAATACCGAGTTTGACATGGAGGGCAAAAAACCAAAGCGGCGCAGGGAGAAAATAACGATTGACAGCGCAATTTCCCGGTGATATGATAGCAGGGCTTAAAAGCGAAGACGGAGACGCGGATGCGTCCGGTGTACAGAGAGGGCAGCCATCGGCTGCAAGCTGCCCCGCCGCTGACACATCAAAGCCACCACTCCCGAGCAGGGCGGAGGAAATGCCGTTCCGTGCGTCCGCGTTAAGGACTTGAATGAGTGAAACATCAAGGTGGAACCGTGCGATATGCACCCTTGGCTGAAAGGCTGAGGGTGTTTTTTGATTCGGTTGTTTTGTTCGAGATGTTCGCGTTAGCGTCGTCGCAAGCTTCATGACATGATAATTAATATTTTTGGAGGATACAATATGAAAATCATCTACAAGGACGGCCATGTGGCCGAATGCCCGGAGGAAGAGGAGCTGCACGTTCTGCGCCACTCCGCGGCCCACATCATGGCCCAGGCCATCAAGCGCCTCTACCCCCAGGCCGACTTCGCCTTCGGCCCCGCCACCCAGAACGGCTTCTTCTACGACGTCGACCTCGGCGATACCAAGCTTGCGCCCGAGGATCTGGACGCCATTGAGAAGGAAATGAAGAAGATCGTCAAGGAGAATCTCCCCTTCAAGGCTTTTATCCTGCCCCGTGAAGAGGCCAAGAAGCTCATGGCCGAGCGCAACGAGAACTACAAGCTCGAGCATATCGACGACCTCGCCGACGAGACCGAGTTCAGCTTCTTCCAGCAGGGCGAGTATATCGACATGTGCCTCGGGCCCCACATCTGCTACACCAAGGCACTCAAGGCATTCAAGATCACCCAGCAGTCCGGCGCGTACTGGAAGGACGACAGCAAGAACAAGATGCTCACCCGCATCAACGGCGTCGCCTTCCGCACCCAGCAGGAGCTGGACGAGTACCTCGTCATGCTCGAGGAAGCCAAGAAGCGCGACCACCGCAGACTCGGCAAGGAGCTCGGCCTCTTCGCCTTCCGCGACGAAGCCCCCGGCTTCCCCTTCTATCTGCCCAAGGGCATGGTTCTGCGCAATACCCTCATCGACTACTGGCGTGAGGTGCACAGAAAGTGGGACTATGTGGAGATCATGACCCCCCAGATCATGCGCCGCACCCTCTGGGAGACCTCCGGCCACTGGGATCATTACAAGGACAACATGTACACCACCGTCATCGACGGCGAGGATTTTGCCATCAAGCCCATGAACTGCCCCGGCAGCATCCTGGTCTACGATCTGGAGCCGCACTCCTACCGCGACCTGCCCCTGCGCTACGGCGAGCTCGGCAATGTCCACCGGCATGAGCTGTCCGGCGCGCTGCACGGCATGTTCCGCGTCCGTGCCTTCACCCAGGACGATGCCCACATCCTTCTCGCCAAGGAGCAGATCAAGGACGAGGTCATCCGCATCGCCCAGCTCTTTGATGAGGTTTACAATCTCTTCGGCCTGCCCTACACCATCGAGCTGTCCACCATGCCCGAGGATCACATCGGCTCCGTGGAGGACTGGGACGTGGCTACCGCCGCCCTCGCCGACGCCATCACCAGCATCGGCAAGGAGTATATTGTCAACCCCGGCGACGGCGCGTTCTACGGCCCGAAGCTTGACTTCCACATCCAGGACTCCCTGGGGCGCACCTGGCAGTGCGGCACCATCCAGCTCGACTATCAGCTCCCCGGCCGCTTCAACCTCACCTACGTCGGCGCCGACGGTGAGGATCATGTCCCGGTCATGATCCACCGTGTGGTCTTCGGCTCCATCGAGCGCTTCATCGGCGTCATTACCGAGCACTTCGCNNNACCGACCGCACCGCGGACTACGCAAAGCAGGTCTGCGAGAAGCTCTGCGCCCTCGGCGTGCGCGCGGAGACCGATCTCCGGAATGAGAAGATCGGCTACAAGATCCGCGAAGCGCAGATGCAGAAGATTCCCTACATGCTCGTCGTGGGCGACCGTGAGGCCGAGGCCGGCAAGGTTGCCGTCCGCACCCGCAAGGGCGAGGATCTGGGCGCCATGGACTTCGACGAGTTCAGCGCGAAGCTTCTGGAAGAGATCAAAACCAGAGCAAACGGATAAAAAAGAATAAAAAACAACATCCCTCCACAGACTAAAAGAAAGTCTATGGGGGGATTTTTTATGAGTCCGGAGAGAAAAAAGCTGATCCTTGCGCTGGCAGTAATCTTTGCCGTGAACATTTTCATCATCGCCCTGGCGCAGCGCGCCTCGGCAGATTTATATAAGAAGGGCTCCGGCGGCGCGGTCGTGAGCGAGATCCAGACGCGCCTGAAAAACTGGGGCTATTATTACGGCGCAGTCGATGGCGTTTATGGCAGTCAGACCGAAAAGGCAGTGCGCTGGTTTCAGGAAAAGAACGGTCTGCATGTGGACGGACAGGTGGGGGATCAGACTCTCGCCGCGCTCGGCATGCCCACGGGCGGCAGCGCCGGAAGCCAAAAGGGAAGCGGCTCGATTGATCTGCTGGCCCGGCTCATCTCCGCCGAGGCGAGGGGAGAACCGTACGAAGGCCAGGTCGCCGTCGGCGCGGTGGTGCTCAACCGCACGCAGCACCCGTCCTTCCCCAATACCATCGCGGAGGTCATCTATCAGCCCGGCGCCTTTTCCTGCCTGGACGACGGACAGTTCGACGAGCCCGTGGCCGAGAGCGCCTACCGCGCTGCCCGCGACGCCATGAACGGCTGGGATCCGAGCTACGGCGCGATCTACTATTTTAATCCCGTCACCGCCACCAGCAAATGGATCTGGTCCCGACCGCTGATCGTCAGCATCGGCAAGCACCGATTCTGCGCGTAATTTGAAAATAGAATGTTGAATTGTTAATAATCGTCAAGTATAATGGTTTCATTCACAGAAAACGGAGGAAGGAAACCATGGCATATTGCAAAAGCTGCGGCGCGTATATTCCCGACGGTCGCACCACCTGCCTGGCCTGCGGTTATGATGAGACTGCCGCGAAGCAGACGACTGCCGAGCAGCCGAAGTCCGGCGGACAGGCCGCCGCGTCCGCAACCGCACAGGAGCCGAAACGGAGCACCGGCAGCGGCAGAGAGAAATACAAACAGGTCGACAGCGAATTCCTCCGCAAGCAATTGGAGGAACAGCGCAGAAGGCAGCAGGCGAACAGCAAAAAATGGGCTGAGACTGAGTACGCCCAGCGGCAAAGGGCCAAGGAGGAGCAGAAGCGAAATTTTACGAATACCTCCGGCAGGTCGAGAAGTGAAGCCTTCCGCGGCACGGGAAGCGATTACTACCGCACTGTCCGGAGTACGATGCAGCAGGACGATATCGGCAAGGTGATGGCCGGCCTGTCTTATTTCAGCGTTCTGTTTTTATTGCCCTATGTTTTCCGCAAGGATGACGACTTTGCCATGTACCACGCGAAGCAGGGGAGGAACCTCTTCATTGCCGGTGTTATCGGCGACATTGTGGGCGGCCTTTTCGGTCTCGGATGGCTGGTCGGACTGGCCCGTATTTCTGTCGCGCTCATCGGCGTCAGCAACGTCATCAAGGGTTTGAAAAAGCCCCTGCCCTTCATTGGGGAGCTGTTCAAATAAGAGGCCTTATTTTGTAGTAGATTTACATAAAAACCACAAGATTTGGGCTTCGAAAAAAAGTCGGAAAAAACGCAAAAAAAGTGTTGACAACGCCGCTCCCAGGTGCTATATTAGCCAAGCACTCGGCGATCGGCCGAAGTTTTCCCGGAAACAGCAAATGAAAAATTCCAAAAGAATTTGAAAAAAGTTGTTGACAAACGGAAAACGATGTGCTACAATAACCAAGCTGTCGCCGATAAGGCGGGGCGCAGATGTACCTTGAAAATTGAACAATGTAAGAACAGCTTATGCAAAAATAAGCACCAAGAAAAGGGTTCTTAAAAGTCAGAAATGACTATAAAGATTTCTTTGAGA
>CADAPH010000128.1 GCA_902789745.1 Oscillospiraceae bacterium
CAAGGACGCTGAATATTACAATATCCGCTATACCCTCATGATGGCGGGCATCTACCAGGATGAGTTCCGGGATTTTTACCTGGTGATTCCCACGGAGGATGATCTGATTTATATCAGCGAGATCTATCAGAATCTGCCGGAGGGGACTCTGCGCGCAGTCGAACGCGCGGTCGACGCCTTTGTCGGTGATGCGCCTCAATTTGACGACCTGACCATGCTTTCCTTTGCCTATCGCGGCTCAGCCGGACGTGCAGAAGGATCGGAGACGGAGGAGAGAGGGGAGAATGAGAATGGACAAGAATGACATGCGCCCGCTTTCCGACGACGAGCTGGAGCTCGTATCCGGCGGCGCGACCAAAGCCTATCTTGCTGCGGTCGATCTGATGAACGGGAAATACGGAACGGGCGAAGCCTGCCGGAAGAGCGTGACGGACGCGGGGCTTGACTACTGGAATGTCCAGCACATGGCAAACGCGCTCTCTCAGGGCTACGGGCAGGTGGCGCAGGACGTGATCGACAACAAATACGGAAATGACGCGGCCAGATTCAAGGCCCTGGCACAGGCCGGCTATGACCCCAGACTGGTTCAGCAGATCGTCAACGGCATGCTGCTGGACGACTGAATATCAAAGGAGAAAATACGAGAGTATGAATAAGCTGTCGGAAAAGAAATGGTATAACGGCGCAGTGGTTGCCTGTATCGGCGTTGGATTCTTCATGCTCCTGGCCAATCTCAAAACGGTGATGTCCGCCGTGGGCTTCTTTCTCGGAAGCTTCAAGCCGATTTTTCTCGGCATCATCTTCGCCTATATCCTCAATCCCCTGGCAAGGTTTTTTTACCACCGCGTGTTTTGCAAAATGAAAGTTGGAAACACGCGCTGGTATCTCTCCGTGACGCTGGGAGTCGTGACGGCGCTGCTGGCTGTGTTCCTTCTGATCGGTACGCTGATCCCGCAGCTTGTTCAGAGCATTGCGCTGTTTTCGGAAAACTATGATTCGTATGCAAAAACTCTGCTGAAGCTGCTGGAAAACAGCCCTCTGCGGTCGGTGATCGATGCGGAAAAGCTCCAGAGCCTTTCAGAGAACGCCTTGACGTCCATTGCCAATTTTGTGCGGGACAATGCCGGAAAAATCCTGACCGCGGCAGCCAATTCGGGCAAGGGCATCATCTCTACGGTGATCTCGTTGATTGTTGCGGTATATCTGCTCATTGACAAAAAACGCGTCATGACGGGGCTGTGGCGCTTTGGACGGGCGGTGCTCTCCAGAGAGACGCTCACAAACATCATGGACTTCAGTCTGCGCTGCGATTCCATCCTGATGAGTTATCTCGGGCAGAGCCTGCTGGAATCCCTGATCGTCGGCGGCATCAACGCCATTTTTATGTTTGTCTGCGGGATGGAGTACATCGGTCTTGTTTCGGTAATCGTTGCCGTGACGAACCTGATCCCCAATTTCGGCCCCATCATCGGCGCCGTGATCGGCGGCTTTATCCTTGTGCTGGTCAATCCGGTTCATGCGCTGTTATTCGTTGCCTTCTGCATCGTTCTCCAGTTCGTGGACGGATATATCCTGAAGCCGAAGCTCTTCTCCGGCTCTCTCGGCGTATCCGGCCTGTTGATCCTGATTGCAGGCATTGTGCTGGGGAATCTCTTCGGTGTAATGGGGATGCTGCTGTCGATCCCGGCGGCTGCCATCCTGAGCTTTATCTATCACGATTATTTCCTTCCCAATGCGGAGAAGCGCCTTCAAAACAAGCCTGAACGGCAGAAGACAAAAACATAAATAACAAAAACAAAACAGGAGAGGAAAAAATGGACGAAATGAATATCCGATCGGCGTTTCTTAAAAATGCGATTGCCAGCATCATTGAAAAAATCATCCGCCAGAAAATCGGCTGCCAGACGGAGATCACCTTCAATGATCCGATCCAGATGACCTGTGACGATGACAAGGCGATGGTTCATCTGAACGTGGATTTGGAGATGAAAAAGGAAGATCTTGAGCGGCTGCTGAAGAAGCTGCTTTGAGCCGGCGCTGTCCCGGAACGGTCAGCCTGGGGCGTCTATGATCGAAATAGCTTATGAAAACTGGACTCATTCTGGAAGGCGGCGCCATGCGCGGGCTCTTCAGCTGCGGCGTGATGGACGTCTTCCTCGAAGAGGGAATCGACTTTGACGGCGCCGCCGGGATTTCGGCGGGGGCCTGCTTCGGCTGCAATTTCAAATCCCGGCAAAAGGGGCGCGCCCTGCGTTATAACATGCGCTACAGCCGTGATCCCAGGTATTGCAGCTTCCGCTCTCTGCTGAAAACAGGCGATCTCTACGGCGTGGATTTCTGCTATCGGGAACTGCCCGAGGTGCTGGATCCTTTCGACAAAAAGACTTTCGCGGAAAACCCCATGGAATTCTATGTGGGCGCGACGGATGTGGATACCGGCAGGATCGTCTACCATCGCTGCACCGACGGCGGCGAGCGGGACATGCGCTGGATGCAGGCGTCTGCCTCCATGCCCATGGTTTCCCGAATCGTGGAGGTCGACGGTTATCGCCTGCTTGACGGCGGGATCGTCGATCCTGTACCCTATCGCTTCATGGAAGAGGCCGGATACGACCGGAACGTGTATATCCTCACACAGCCGAAGGGGTTTCAAAAGGAAAAGTCGCGGGCGATGCCGCTGATGCGCCTCGCTCTGCGCGATACGCCTAGGATTGTGGAGGCAATGGAGGCGCGGCATGAGGTCTATAACCGCCAGTTGGCGGAGATCGGCGAGAAGGAAAAACGCGGCGAGATCCTGGTGATCCGCCCGCCGGAGAGCCTCGGCATCAGCCGAACGGAAAAGAACCCGAAAGAGCTTGAGCGCGTCTATCAGATCGGCGTAAACGAGGCGCGGAAAGCACTGCCGCGGGTCAGGACGTTTTTGGTACCGTGACAGGAATAGCGCGATCAACAAAAGGGGCTGTAGCAAAATAGCAGAAACAGCCGGAACAAAGTAAAAATACCGGTTTTATCGTAGGGGCCGACGCCCTCGGCGGCCCGGCGGTATCATGCTGCTTGGAAGCGAATAATCCTATTTTGCTACAGCCCCTTTTTGCGCGGCAGTTACGAAATACTGCGTACGCTGACCTCGCCGGAGCTGAGCTTTTTGATGCTGCCGTCGTCGAGGCGGGCGAGAAGGGAATAGTCTCTGTCCAGCCCGACGGCGACGGCGGGGACGGGCTCTTTTCCGGGGGAGAGAATATTGATCCCCCGCCCCAGAAGGAAGGAGCGTTTTTTGTACGCCTCAAAGATCGCGGGATCATCCGGTTTTGCCGCGTAGTCCATGAGGCGGTCGAGAATGCCTGCCGCGAGCCGGCAGCGCAGCTCCGGAATCCGCTCTCCGTCGAAGACCGCGCCCGCAATGCCGTGCAGCTCCTCCGGGAAATCCCCGGCGGGGACGCAGGTGTTGACGCCGATCCCGACGACGACGTAGTGCATCATGCCGCTTTCACAGTCAAGGCTGGCCTCCGTCAGGATACCGCAGACCTTCCGTCCGCCGACAAACACGTCGTTGACCCATTTGATCTGTGCTGCCCTTCCGGAGAGTTCTTCGATCGTCTCTGCCGCCGCCACAGCGGCACAGGCGGTCAGACGCACAGCCTCGGCCGCCGGCAGTTCGGGACGCAGGAGAAGACTCATATACAGCCCGCTGTTGGCGGGGGAGTAGAAGCTGCGCCCCATCCGGCCGCGTCCTGCGGTCTGTTCGCCTGCAGCAAGGGCGAGACCTGACGGCGCATCCTCGGCGGCGAGAGCTTTTAGAACAGTGTTGGTGGAACTGATGCTTTGATAGACCCGAATCTCCAGCTCCCGGTGCCGCAGATGGCGGGCGATGCCCTCTCTGCTCAGTACATCGCTTACCGAGCGCAGGCGATAACCGCGATTGGGCACGGACTCGATTTCATAGCCCTCCCTGCGGAGCTGGCCGATTCCCTTCCAGACCGCCGTACGGCTCACCGAGAGACGGTGTGCCAGTTCCTCGCCGGAGATATAGCTGTCGGCATTTTGCCAGAGAATTGACAGCAGTTCTTCGCGTGTCATACGGTGCACACCTCCCTGCCCATGATCGGGCGGAGCCGCTGTACGAGCACGCTTGCCAGCGCGATCTTGACGGCGTCCGGCAGCAGATAAGGCAGTACGCACCAGGCCAGCGCCGTACCGAGCCCGATGGGGCCGCTTTTCCGCGCATAGACAAACATGAACCAGGCTGTCCCAAAGGCATAACAGACCAAAATACCCGCGGCCATGGCGGCAGCCAGCACCGGAAGGCGCTGCCCGAGCCTCTCTGAAGCGAGGCCTACGATCAGCGCCGTGAACAGGAAACCGACGATATAACCGCCCGTCGGCCCGAGCAGAACGGATACGCCGCCGCTGAACCCGGAAAAAACGGGCGCGCCTGCCGCGCCCAGCAGAATATAGCAGACGACCGTCCACATGCCCTGCCTTAGCCCGAACAGCGCCGTGACCAGGCAGACAGCGAAGGTCTGCATGGTGAAGGGTACCGTCAGGGGAATCGAGATCCAGGAGCAGACGGCGGTCAGCGCAACGCCCATGGCGATCAGGGCGATATCACGCGTTGAAAGAGAACGGTTCATAAGCACCTCCGCTGACTTGATAACAGGATCATAGCATGTTGCTCTCTGAATTGTCAACCAGAAAAAAGCTGATAGGTTGACGAATGAAGCGCGCGTTTTTCCAACTTGTTTATATTGTATGTGCCTCGGACAAGGTCTGCAATCCGGTGGCGCTTTGCCCGGAGTACAGAGGCACCGCTGAAAAAACATAAAATGGACTGTCTCAAAACTGCTCCCGTTTTGTCATCCTGGGAAACAAAGTGACGGAGGATCTTTCTTTTCAATGTTTTCAAACTTTTAGAGAAAGATTCTTCGCTTCGCTCAGAATGACACGGAGTTTTGAGACAGCCCTGTTTTAAGGACGATTGTTACAGTCTCTCGCCCTTTTCAATATCAAGGAAGTATTTATAGGTGTCAACTGTCAGCTCACCGCAGGCGGCCTCGTCGCAGGCGATGATCGCCGCGTTGTGCAGCTGCAGCGCGCTGCAGGTCCACTTCTGGCTCACGCCGCCCTCAACGGTGGCGGCCAGCGCGCGGGCCTTGTTGTGGCCGCTGATGAGCACCAGAACCTCTTTGGCGTCGGTCACGGTGCCGATCCCAACGGACAGTGCCTTCGTGGGCACCTTGGAGGGGTCGTTATCAAAGAAACGGGAATTGACGATAATGGTGTCCGTGGTCAGGTTGCGAAGACCCGTACGGGAGGAAAGGGAAGTGTAGGGCTCGTTGAAGGCCAGATGACCGTCTACGCCGATGCCGCCCATGAAGAGGTCGATCCCGCCGTAGGAGGCGATCTTGGCCTCGTAGCGCGCGCACTCGGCCTCGGGATCCTCGGCCATGCCGTTGAGAATGTTGATGTTCTCGGGCTTCATGTCCACCAGATGGTCGAAGAGATTGTCGTGCATGAAGTACCAGTAGCTCTGGTCATGCTCGTGGGGCAGGCCCACATATTCGTCCATGTTGAAGGTGACAACGTTTGCAAAGCTCAGTTCCCCGGCCTGATTCATCCGCACGAGCTCTTTGTATACGCCAATGGGGGAAGAACCGGTGGGCAGACCCAGCACGAAGGGACGGTTCTCCTTATGCGCGCGGATCTTCGCGGCGATGTAATCGGCGGCCCACTTGCACATTTTATCGTAATTGTCCTGAATAACGACTCTCATGAATAAATACTCCTTATCATTATGTTATTCAGTGTCGGGCAAGCCTCTGTTGCAGTCTTGATTCTGCTTTTTCCTCTTGCTCTGACGACTCACTGCAAGCCGTGACGGTATCCGCCGAATCTTTCGATCACCGCCAACCTCGTCAACCCATTACGGTCCCGGCGCTAACAGACGCCTCTTAACCTCCGTGGAGAGTCTGTTTTAAAAACAAAAGTAATTATAGTGATTTTTGAGAAATTGTCAAGAAAAGCGTGTCGGGAGAGGGACGTTATATGGTGATTATTGTCCTGTTCCCGCCTTGTACTCTTCAAAGAATTCCTTCACCGCCTGAAACAGCTCCATCGTTACGCCGGTGATGCCCGCGTCGCGGTTATAGTAGGCGCACACATCCTCAAGATCCGGCAGGTAGGGGAGCGGGAAAATATAGATGTTTTTGAGATAATCCTCCTGCAGCTCGGGTGAGAGCATGTCCCAGAAAACCTTGGCGTAGATGAACACGCCGATGCCGGAATTTGCAAGCTGAAAAGCGTTTTCGATATTTGTCAGCTCACACACAAAGCGCGGGCTGATATCGTAATATTTCAGATAGCTGCCAAGCGCCCGCCCGCCGGAGGACTGGCGCGGGATCTTGATGAAGGGCGCGGATTCAAAGAAGCTCAGATCGGCGCTCTGAGAGAATTTTTCCACCAGCTCGTCAAGCCTGTCGCCCGCAAGCTCCGCCATCAGCTCCTTGGGAACCACCAGCAGCTGCTCCTTGCGGCAGAGGGGGATCGACTCAAACTTATCCGGCACGCTGCCGAGCGAGCCAATCACAAGATCCACGCCCTCGTAGGAAATGGATTTCTGCATCACATCGGGCGATTCCTCGCTGAGCTTGACGAAGGTGTCCGGATGCTCCCTGAGAAAGCGCGGCAGCACCCTGGGCAGAATGGCGCGGGCAATGGTATGCTCGATCCCCAAATGAATATAGTGCGTGCCGCTGAAGCTCTTGCTTGAGCTCTCCTCGAACTGCTGCTTGAGCTGCAGGATCTCCTTGGCAATGGGCAGGAGTCTTCCGCCGTCCGGGGTCAGACCGAGAGGACGGCTGCGGATAAAGAGCGTGGTATCCAGATCCTCCTCCAGCTTGGCAATCTGTTTGGACAGGGTCTGCTGGGAGATGAACAGATTCTTGGCGGCGGAGGAAAAGCTTTTCTCCTCGGCCACAGCAATAAAGCTTTTTAAAAGGGTAAAGTCCATAACAACCGCCTCCGCGGATTTCATAATGATTTTCCGCCGGGGGATTCTTTCCCAGCAAGGAATAATTTGACAACGCATAAAAAAGATGTAATAATAAGTACTCAGAAAAATCGACAGATTTCTTGATCGCTTTGTTCTAAAATGCATAAAGACGGCGATCGGAATGTAGTCAAAACGGCAAAAAAGAGAATGGGACTTGCCAAAATCAACTTTTGGTTGTAGTATAACACCGAATCAAGCGTAAAACAAGCCCCTGAGAAAAAAATTCCCTGCACATCGAAATTAGAATGGATAACGGAGGAACCCCATCATGAAAAAAGCTATTGCGTTTTTGCTTGCTGTCGTCATGGTATTTGCGCTGTGCGCCTGCGGCAAGACTTCCGCGGCGGAGCTTAAATATGCCACCGGCGGCACGTCCGGCACCTATTACGGCTTCAGCGGCGTGATTGCCAATGTGCTCAATGAAAAGCTCAAGGACACCCTGAATCTGAAGGTCGAGTCCACCGGCGCTTCCAAGGCCAATATCCAGATGCTCGCATCCGGCGACGCGGATGTCGCCATCGTGCAGAACGACGTGATGTATTACGCCTACACCGGCACCGACCTCTTCGCGGGCGGCGCCCCCATTACCAGCTTCTCTGCGGTCTGCTCCTGCTATCCGGAGTATGTACAGATCCTCGCAAAGAAGGACATCAAGTCTGTGGAGCAGCTTGCGGGCAAAAACGTCTCCGTCGGCGATGCGGGCAGCGGCACCGAGTTCAATGCCAAGCAGATCCTTGGCGCGTATAACCTGACCTTTGACGACATCAACGTCTCCAACCAGAGCTTTGCCGACTCTGCCGACGCGCTGAAGAACGGCACCATCGACGCCGCTTTCGTCGTGGCCGGTTACCCCACCACCGCCGTGACCGAGCTTGCCACCAATTTTGACTTCAATCTCCTTGCGATCGACGAAGACCATGCTGCAAAGCTCCAGAACGACTACGGCTTCTATTACTACGGCGTGATCCCCGGCGGTACCTACAAGCCGGTTGCTGACGACGTGCCCGCCGTCGCGGTCATGGCCACCATTGTCGCCTCCAACAAGGTCTCGACGGATGCGGTCTACGCCTTTGTCAAGGGCCTGTTTGACTACAAGGCCGACATCACCGCCGGCCATGTCAAGGGGGCCGAGCTTGATCTCAACACCGCCGTCTCCGGCGTGTCCATCCCCTGGCACCCCGGCGCTGAGAAGTTCTACAAGGAGAAGGGCGTGCTGTAAGCGCGTGATCCCAAAACGCATACGAATCCCCGGAAGATGCGATCGTATCTGCCGGGGGGTTTTTTTCGGCTTTTTTACGCAATCGGCATTTTTGACAAAAAACTTTATTAAAACTTCATAAAACATACAAAGCCGGGGCAGATAAAATTGTCAAAACAGGAAAATCGAAAAAAGGGGCTTGCTAAAATCAACTTTTGGTTGTAGTATAACACCACAAGGGCGTAAAACATGTCCCGCCTGATCGTTCAAGACAGGGCAAAGAAAAGCCCAAATCAACATACGGAGGTTCAAAACATGAAAAAACTTATTGTCATGCTGCTTGCACTCACGATGGTATTCGCGCTGTGCGCTCCCGCCGCTTTCGCGGGCGCTGCCAAGCTCAACTATGCGACCGGCGGCACTTCCGGCACCTACTATGGCTTCAGCGGCGTGATCGCCAATGTGCTCAACGAGAAGCTGAAGGACACCCTGAACCTGAAGGTTGAGTCCACCGGCGCTTCCAAGGCCAACATCCAGATGCTTGCCTCCGGCGACGCCGATATCGCCATCGTCCAGAACGACGTCATGTACTACGCCTACACCGGCACCGATCTGTTCGCGGGCGGCGATCCCATCACCGGCTTCTCCGCGGTCTGCTCCTGCTACCCCGAGTACGTACAGATCCTCGCCAAGAAGGACATCACCTCCATCGACCAGCTGGCCGGTAAGAAGGTCTCCGTCGGCGACGCGGGCAGCGGCACCGAGTTCAACGCCAAGCAGATCCTCGGCGCTTACGGCCTGAGCTTTGACGACATCAAGGTCTCCAACCAGAGCTTCGCCGACTCCGCCGACTCCCTGAAGAACGGCACCATCGACGCCGCCTTCGTCGTGGCCGGCTACCCCACCGGCTGACTACGGCTTCTACTACTACGGCACGATCCCCGGCGGCACCTACAAGCCCGTCGCTGACGACGTTCCCGCCGTCGCGGTCATGGCCACCATCGTCGCCTCCGACAAGGTCTCCGAGGACGTGATCTACGCCTTCGTCAAGGGCCTGTTCGATTACAAGGACGATATCACCGCCGGTCATGTCAAGGGCAATGAGCTCGACCTCAACACTGCCGTCTCCGGCGTCTCCATCCCCTGGCACGCGGGCGCTGCGAAGTTCTACAGCGAAAACGGCCTGATGTAATTCACGGCCTTGAAAAGCAAGCAAAAAACCATGATGGCAGCCGCGGCGATCCTTGTGGTCGCTGCGGCCGCCATATTAGCCGTTTTTCTCCTGCGCGAGCCGAAGCTCATTCTTTCCAACGATGAAACCGGAAAGGTCTATGCGCGGCTCCCGCTGCGGAACGGGGACAGCTTTTCCGTCACGTTCCGTCACAGCGTCAACAAGAGCGACGTAACCGAAATCTACCAGCGCCGAGGCAGAGAGATCTGGCTCACCGGCTGTGTGTACTACGGCTTCGGCGCTGGCGTGGCGGAGGTTTTGGAGCCCGGCTGGACGCTGGAAACCGGGGACAACGGAGAAATGATCATCGGCAGCATCGAAATGAAAATGAACGATCTGACCTACATTGTCGGGACGGTCTATGACCACATCCTGGAAATCAACGGGGAAAGGATCGTTTTGAACGACCTGTGCGGGAAGAACGCGAAGGTTCACTTTTCCATCAAGTAAGGAGCGTGTCGGAATATGCCGGAATTTGAGAAGCAATACAAGAAAACATCGCATGAGATCCATGATGAAGAGCTGATTGAAAAGGACGACTTCGGCTCTACGCCGGAGGAAATCGAAAAGAATACCACTGCGGTTCTCGAAAAATACGACCGTGAGGCCAACGTCCGTATCTATAAGGGTATTTCGCGCCGCATCGTGCGCGTGCTCTTCGTCCTGTTCTCGCTGTACTCGGTTTTCCTTCTGTTCTATCCCGGCGAGATTCGTATGGAGCGTGCTTCCTTCGTGGGCCTGATCGTCCTGCTGGTGTTCATTAACTTCCCCGCCACCCGTCACCTGCCCAAGAAGGTCAACTATATCCCCTGGTACGACATCATTCTGATGATTTTGGGCGTTGTGGCTTACGGCTACTTTGTGCTCAACTACCGCGCCATCATCAACCGCGGCATCATGCTCAAGCCCGTTGAGGTCTGGCTGGGCGTGATCGGCATTCTGGTCACGCTGGAGGCCTGCCGCCGCGCGGTCGGCCTGCCGATCGTAATCGTGGCCTCGGTATTCATCATCTACGCCATGACGCAGAAGTCCCTGCGCATGAACGTGTACAACCTCTTTTACACCGCCGACGGCATCATCGGCACCCCCATCCGCGCCTGTCTGAACTTCATCGTCCTGTTCGTCATCTTCGGCGCGTTTCTGGACAAGACGGGCATCACCCAGTTCTTTATCGAGCTCGCCAACTCCATCGCGGGCGCGTCCTCCGGCGGCCCGGCGAAGGTCGCGGTCATCTCCTCCGCCCTGTGCGGCATGGTGTCCGGCTCTTCTGTCGGCAACACCGTGACCACAGGCTCCGTCACCATCCCGATGATGAAGAAGACCGGCTACAAGCCCGAGTTTGCCGGCGCGGTCGAGGCTGCGGCCTCCACCGGCGGACAGATCATGCCGCCCATCATGGGCGCTGCCGCCTTCCTGATGGTGGAGTACGTCACCATGCCTGACGTCGTTGTGAACTACGGCTATATCGCTTTGCGCGCGGTCCTGCCCGCTGTGCTGTACTTCGCGGGTATCTTCATGATGGTGCATCTCGAAGCCAAGAAGAACGGACTGACCGGCATCCCGCGTGAGCAGCTGCCGCAGTTCTGGCCCCTCTTCCTGAAAAAAGGCTTTCTGCTGCTGCCGCTGGTTGCGCTGGTCTACTTCCTGATGACCCGCACCATGGCCTTTGCCGCCATCGCCGCGAGCTGTCTCGCCATGGCGGTCAGCATGGTCTTCAAGGAGACCCGTATCATCCGCATCACCTACACTGACGAGACGGGCTACCGCATCGACTTCTCCCGCTTTATCGACGCGCTGGAAAACGGCGCAAAGAGTACCCTGACCGTGGGTGTGGCCTGCGCGGTTGCGGGCATTATCGCCTGCGTCATCACCACCACCGGCATCGGCTCCTCCCTGATTTCCATCATCATCGGCGCCTCCGGCGGCTATAAGATCGTGGCGCTCTTCCTCACGATGCTCACCTGCATCATCCTCGGCATGGGCGTTCCCACCACTGCAAACTATGTTATTATGGCTACTACCTGTGCCCCCGTGCTGATCCGCATGGGCATCCCCAGCATCGCGGCGCACATGTTTGTGTTCTACTTCGGCATCGTCGCCGATATTACGCCGCCCGTGGCCCTGGCTGCCTACGCAGGCGCCGCCATCGCCCACGGCAGCCCGATGAAGACCGGCGTCAACGCCACCAAGCTCGCTATTGCCGCCTTCATCATTCCGTACATCCTCGCGCTCAACCCGGCTATGGTCTTTGTCGATACCACCGTGATCGAGGTTATTGCCATCGTCGTGACCTCTCTGGCCGGTATGTTTGCCCTGTCCATGGCACTGGAAGGCTTCTACCGCGGCATGCTGAACGCTGTGCTGCGCATCGTTGCCGCTGTCGGCGGTCTGATGCTGATCTACCCCGGCACGGTCACCGATATCGTGGGCCTGGTTCTGGTCGGCGCGGTGATCGCGTTCCAGATCATGAAGGAAAAGCAGATCAAGAAAGCGTAATACAGAATAGTAAAATACAGAAACGCCGCCCGGCCGGGCGGCGTTTTGTCATACGCTGAATGACATTATGTCAACAAGACTATGCTGATAAAAATATGAAAACTTATTTACGTAAAGTATATTATGTTTACCTATTCTTCTGAAACAGCACCCACAGACCGCGCAGGAGAAGTTCGCCGTCCACGATAATGCCGGGGCGTTTGCAGCAGGGGATGATGTCCTTCGCAAGGCCGCCCGTGGCGACCACCGTGCAGGGATAGCCGAGCTCCGCCTCCATGCGCTCGATCATACCGTCGAGCATCGCAGCCGTACCGTATACCGCGCCGGAACGCATGCAGTCTACCGTGTTGCCGCCCACGACCCTTTTCGGCGGGAGGATTGACACGTCGGGCAGGAGACTCGCCCCCGCGGAGAGCGCGCCGTAGGACAGCTTCACGCCGGGGACGATGACCCCGCCGCGAAAGCAGTTGTGCTTGTCCACCACGGTGAGCGTCGTCGCCGTGCGCATTTCGATGACGATGGCGGGTGCGCCGTAGTATGCGGTGGCCGCGACACCGCCCACGATCAGGTCGGCCGCGACGCTGCCCGGCTCGTCCACGCGCAGGTTCAAGCCCGTCTTGATACCGGGTCCGACCACCATCGCACGCTTGCCGGTCAGCTTTTCCGCCGCGGTTTTCAGCGGCTCCGTAACGCGCGGTACGACGGAAGACAGGATGCTCCCCTCAAACGCTGTAGGATCAAGACCGTAGAAGTCCGTGATTTGCCGCAGCTTGATGATATGCTCGGTGGCGGTCTCCCGCGGATCGGTGTGAAAGCGGACGGTATTGCAAATCTCTCCGTTTTCCACCATGCCGATCACGATGTTGGAGTTGCCGACGTCTATCGCAAAGATCATAGCGCGCCTCCTTAGTTGTTTACGCCGTGGTGCGTGCCGGGGCTGTCGAGCTGCAGGGCCTTGAAGCTGTAGCCGTTCTCCTTGCCCCAGTTCAGAATGCTCTCCACAGCCGCCACGCTGTAGTCCTTGATATCGTGCTGCAGGACGACCGAGATCCGGTGCTGCTTGCAGCCGTCCTTGATGTTCTGGATGACCTGATCGGTTTTCGTCGTGCCGCCTGCGTCGCCGGAGGTGACGTTCCAGTCGAAGTACTGGTAGCCCATATCGTTCATGGCGCGGGTGAGGCGGCTCATGATGCCGGGGTTAAAGTTGCTGACCGTGTTGGAACTGCCGCCGGGGAAGCGAAACAGCCGCGTATATTCGCCGGTCTGCTGCTTGATGATCTCCTCCATGTTGAAGAAGTCCTCAAAGAAGGCGTATTCACTGGCATAAATCTTGTTGTAGTCATGGCTGGATGTGTGTACCCCGATGCTGTGGCCTGCCTTGAAGGCTCTGCCGATCTGATCCAGATAGCGCGAATCCTGCGCCGTGACGAAGAAAGTGGCCTTCGCGCCGTACTTGTCCAGCACGTCCAGCAGCCGCGCGGTATAGGGGCCGGGGCCGTCGTCAAAGGTGAGGTAGATGGTCTTTTCCTCGGGCGTGACCGTCTGCGGCAGACCCACCGGGACAACCTGCACATTGCGCACGGCGCTGATGGTCTCGCCCAGCTCGCTGGTGATGGAGTAGCTGATCTGGTAGTCGCCCGCAAACCAGGGAATCACCACGCCCTCGGTGACAAGATGATCGCTCAGGTCGCTGCCGAGATCGTCGCTGACCGTGACGCCCGGATCCTCAAACCATGTCCCGGCCTGCAAAACCATGTTGTCCCCGCCGAGCAGGGTGATCCGCGGCGGCCGATAGCTGAGCGCGGGCAGCAGGCGCTCGACAGAGGTACTGTTGCCGGAGCTGTCCGTGACCGTGTACAGCACCCGGTCGTCCAGCTTGAGGCGCTCCACATGGCCGGTGAGATCGCCGTCCACATTGTCATGCGCGGTATAGCCCTCCTCCGCGTAGCCGGTCATCCAGGTGGGCTGATAGCCCTCGATGTGCTTGAGCTCAATGACCGGCGGGGTGGTGTCCACCACGTTTACGACCCGCTGGGTGCAGTATTCGTTGAAAGCAAAGTTTGTGCTGTAGGTCAGCACATAGGTGCCGAGCCTGCTTGTGTCCACCGTACCCTCGGACTGAATATCCAGCCGCTTCTCGCTCTCGCCGAAGATACGGCCCGCCGTCACGGCGTAGACGCCGGGGTCAGTGAACGCCGAGCCGTACTCGACGTTCATCTCTTCCCCGCCGTATAGATAGAAGCGTACCGTGCGCGCGTCGAAAAACAGCAGCGCCGCTGCCGTCAGCGAAAGCCATATGATCAGCGCCAGAACAATGATCCAGCCCCGGCCTGTTCTCTGCTTTACCGCCGTCTGTCCCGATGTCTCTCTCATGCCGCGTCCTTTCACGAAACTGTTTTCTGCCGATTAGTATATACCATTTTCAGCAAAAAAGGAATGCGTTTTGCAAATTGGGAAAAGATTTTAATCGGCGATTCTGTTATCTTTTCCACAATCGTGATTTTTGGTTGAATACCGGAAACATTTCTGATAGAATACTTTTTTGTCGGAGTCCGGCGAATGCGTCGGATCCCGGAATAAAAAACATCTCTGCGGCATCCAGCCGTGGGAAAGGAAGTAAAAATGGAACACAACGAAAAGACAATGGACAAAATCGTCGCCCTGTGCAAGAACCGCGGCTTCGTCTACGCGGGCAGCGAGATCTACGGCGGCCTGGCAAACTCCTGGGACTACGGCCCCCTGGGCACGGAGTTCAAGAACAACGTGAAGAAAGCCTGGCACAAGAAATTCGTGCAGGAGAGCGAGTACAACGTCGGCCTCGACGCGGCCATCATCATGAATCCCCAGACCTGGGTCACCACCGGCCACGTCTCCAGCTTCTCCGATCCTCTGCTCGACTGCAAGGCCTGCAAGGCCCGCCACAGAGCCGACAAGCTCATCGGCGATGAACATCCCGAGGTCAACGTCGACGCCATGAGCTTTGACGAGATGGACGCGTTCATTGCCGAGCATAACGATATTATCTGCCCCATGTGCGGCAAGCACGACTTTACCCCCATCCGCAAGTTCAACCTCATGTTCAAGACCGCCATCGGCGTGACCGAGGATTCCTCCTCTATCTGCTATTTGCGCCCCGAGACCGCGCAGGGCATCTTCGTCAACTTTGCCAACATCCAGCGCACCACCCGCCGCAAGCTGCCCTTCGGCGTCTGCCAGGTGGGCAAGGCCTTCCGCAACGAGATCACCCCGGGCAACTTCACCTTCCGCACCAGAGAGTTCGAGCAGATGGAGTG
>CADAPH010000129.1 GCA_902789745.1 Oscillospiraceae bacterium
CCTCTTCGTCGTCGATCCCCGCAAGGAGCACAACGCCATCGCCGAGGCCCGCAAGCTGCACATCCCCATCGTCGCCATCGTCGACACCAACTGCGACCCCGATGAGGTCGATTACGTCATCCCCGCAAACGATGACGCCATCCGCGCCATCCGTCTCATCTCCGCCACGATCGCCAATGCCGTTCAGGAAGGCCGTCAGGGCGCCGATGCGAGCGCCGAGGAAGAAACCCCCGCAGAGGCCGCAGAGGAATAAGAAATCTCAAAGGGGCGTGCATGCACGTCCCTTTTTTAACTTAAGACAGGAGGAAATATTAAAATGGCTTTTACCGCTCAGGATGTCAAGACTCTCCGCGAGATGACCAACGTCGGCATGATGGACTGCAAGAAGGCACTCCAGGCGACCGACGGCGATATGGACAAGGCAGTCGACTGGCTGCGTGAGAAGGGCCTGGCCAAGGCCGCAAAGAAGGCCGGCCGCGTGGCCGCCGAGGGCATGGCTTACGCCCGCGTCTGCCCCGAGTGCGGCGTCGGCGCCATCGTCGAGGTCAACTGCGAGACCGACTTCTGCGCCAAGAGCGATCTGTTCAAGCAGTTCGTCAAGGACATCTGCAAGGCCGTCCTTTCCAACGACCCCGCCGACGTCGAGGCCCTCATGGCCTGTAAGTATCCCGGCAGCGAGCTGACCGTCGCCGAGACCCTGCCCGAGAAGGTCATGTCCATCGGCGAGAACCTGCAGATCCGCCGCTTCGTCCGCTTTGCCGAGCCCACCAACGTCGCCTACGTCCACGCGGGCGGCTCCCGCGCCGTGCTGGTCAACCTCGCCGTCGAGGGCGGCATCGACGCCACCGAGATCGGCAAGAACGTCGCCATGCAGATCGCGGCCATGAATCCCAAGTACTGGGACAAGAGCCTTGTTCCCCAGGCCGATATCGACCACGAGCGCGAGGTTCAGGTCGCCCTGATGGACAACGACCCGAAGATGGCCGCCAAGCCCCAGGCCATCAAGGAGAAGGCCGCCGCCGGCAAGATCAACGCCTTCTTCAAAGAGAACTGCCTGCTCCAGCAGGTCTTTGTCCGCTCCGACCTGTTCGACGGCTCCGTCGAGGGCTACATCGCCGACGCGGCGAAGAAGCTCGGCGGCAGCGTGAAGTTCGTCGACGCTGTCCACTTCATCAAGGGTGAGGGCATCGAGAAGAAGGAAGAGGACTTCGCAGCCGAGGTCGCCAAGCAGATGAACATGGGCAAGTAATCGCCCCGCAGATAATGAATAAAAAAGGCTTCAGGCAAAACCGCCTGAAGCCTTTTTATTTTGATACAGTATTATATATGTATTATTCGTTGACGACGATATCCTCAAAGGCGGCCTTGCGTACCCAGACGGCGACGCTGCGGCCCTCGGTGCGGAAGTCGCCGCAGCCGTCCTCGCCGATCGTGACAGGCTCGGTGCAGTTGCCGAGAACGTCATAAAAGCTCTCCCCGGCAAACTGCGTGCCCATGTACATGCGGAGGCTGCCGCCCTGTTCATCGTTGGACAGCACCACCGCGAGGCCGGAGTTTTCGTGCTCCTCGTCGCCGCGGCGCACCCAGCCGATCAGGTGCTCGCTCTCAAAGCAGTCCTCCTGCTCGCCGTAGGCGTAGGCGTGGCGCAGCTTGATGAGCTTGCCGAGATTCGGCACCAGCGGGCGGTTTTTCACGGGGTTGCCGTAGTAGTCGGAATAGAACACGCAGGGCACGCCCTCCTGCCGCAGCAGGATCAGCGCGTAGGCCAGGGGCTTGAACCAGTCGTCCACAAAGGACTCCAGGCTCTGCCCGTACTGGGTGTCGTGGTTGTCGATGAAGGTGACGGCGTTCATGGGCCGCTCCCGCATCAGGGTATGGTCGAGGATGGTGCGCAGGTCGTAATTCCCGCCCTCCTGCGAGGCCTTGAAAAAGTTGTAGTGCAGGGCTACGTCGAAAAGGCTCATCTCATTGTCCACCGCGTCCAGATAGTGCTCCAGGCGCTCCACGTCGCCGCTCCAGTATTCGCCGACGGCGGGCAGCTCGCGGTGCTTCTCCTCGCGGAGATCGTGCAGCAGCTCTTTATAAAACGGGAAGCTGATGTGCTTGACGGCGTCGAGCCGCAGCCCGTCGGTGCCCGTCTCCTTCAGATACCATTTAAGCCACTTCTTGGTCTCCTTCACGACGGTGGGGTTGGACATGTCCACGTTCATCCCCATCAGATAGTCGAAGGTGCCCTTTTCCGGATCAGTCTCCGGCGCCCAGTGCTTGCCGGTAAAGCGGTAGATGTTGCCGGTCTCCTGACTGTTCTCATCCCAGTCGGTGCCGGTGAAGCAGCGGTGGTTCCATTTGAAGCTGCTGTATGTATCGCCGCGGCCGGGGAAGGTGAACTTCGACCAGGCGCGGATCTTCTGCTTGTCGCCGATCTGCTCCCAGCGGTTTTCGGGGTTGTCGGTGACGGCGGTGATCTCCTCCAGCTCATCCCCGCCCATGCGGTGGTTGAGCACGATGTCGGCATAGACGCCGACGCCTGCCGCGTGGAAGGCGCGGATGGCCTCCAGGTATTCTTCCTTGGTTCCGTATTTGGTGCGGATCGTTCCCTTCTGATCGAACTCTCCGAGATCGTACATATCATAAACGCCGTAGCCCACGTCCTCCTGCGAGGTGCCCTTGTAGGCGGGGGGCAGCCAGACCTCCGTGACGCCCAGCGCGGCGAGGTTTTCCGCCTTCGCGGCGCAGCGCTTCCACCACAGTCCGTCGTTCGGCAGATACCATTCAAAATACTGCATCATGGTTTCGTTGGTACTCATCATATCCCTTCTTTCTTTTACGGAAACGCCGATCTATACGTTCCGTATACATCGACGCGCCCCTTGATGAGCTCTGCACGTTTTACCACAGTCCGCGGTATTTGTCAAATTTTTAAGGCGATTTCGTCTTTTTGACGAAAATTTTTTAACGCTTTGTTCATAAAGAAACTATATATAGTGGCCAAAAAGGGAAATCGGCCTATCGGTTTCATGCAAAAAAATACGCATATTGTACCGCCGGTTTCAGGGCGTCCCTTTTCAGTCATACAACAGCTCAAAGCTCTCGTAGTGGTCCGGGGTATAATAGATCAGACCGTCGTTGGAGAAAATGATGCGCTCCGCCCCGCGGGATCTTTTGCCGAGGGTGTTGATGTCGCATTCCGCCCACTTGCGCCCCTTGGCCCTGGGAAGCTGCCCCTCGTAGTTGCCGAAGTAATCCCCGCCGATGCACATGCCGGGCAGCACCCGATCCAGCGGGCCGCCGTACCAGCCTGCCATCTCCGCCTCCTTCTTGGTGATGAAGTTCGGCGGCAGGTGGCCGTAGATGTGGAGATAGAGGGCCACGTCGTCCTTGGTGGTATAGCTTCCGTATTCGTCGGGGATCTCCGGGTCCTGCGCCGCTTCGGGCCTCTGAGAGGGCTTCGGCGTGCGGAGCGGCTTCGGCGTCTGAACCGGCGTCGGCTTTGGACTCTGTATCGGCTTCGGCGTCTGGACGGGCGCGGGCGTGATCAGCGTGAGCTCCTGTCCCTGCGCGGGGGGATTCTCCGCCGCCGGGGCGGAACTCTGCACCGCGCAGCCTGCCAGGAGGCACAGGGAAAGTGCCAGCGCCAGCAACAGCAATACCGGCAGCAGCTTTTTTATCTTCATGTTTGTTTGGCTCCCATCATAGAATATACCTGTATCTTACCACGCTTCCCGCCTGCTGGCAACGCCTCCCGCGCAGTCTTTGGCAATCTCATCCTGAAATTTCTGTGGAAAGCTCTTGCATTTTGTAACAGGATGATGTATAGTTGCGACAACAAGTTACGAAAAGAGGATGCCTTATGTTAGAATCCGCGGCCGCAATGTGGCTTGACGCCAATCTTGCCGGCTTTGATCATCTCTTTCTGTCCATTCAGCATTTCTTCGCAGACAAGGTGGGCGTTGTGCTGACGCCGCTTTTCCGCGCGATCACCTTCCTGGGCGAGAAGGGCTGGCCCTTCTTCCTGATGGCGTTCATTTTTATCCTGTTTGCGAACACGCGCGACCTGGGCGTGTGCATCTTCGGCGCCGTCTGCTGCGGCGCGCTGATCACCAACATTATCCTCAAGGACAATGTGGCCCGTCTGCGCCCCTTTGAAAATTCCATCGAGTATGAGCTCTGGTGGATGGCTGTCGGTTCCCCGGCGGAGGAAGGCTTCTCCTTCCCGTCGGGACATGTGACCGCCTGCGCCGCTG
Organism: Oscillospiraceae bacterium; assembly: GCA_902789745.1. Lineage (GTDB taxonomy): Bacteria > Bacillota > Clostridia > Oscillospirales > Oscillospiraceae > Limivicinus. The sequence goes on from CADAPH010000129.1 coordinate 4,245, forward strand.
GCATGACCGCGATCACCCTGATGCGTGGGAAGAAGTGGATCATCCCCTCCATCGTGATCGTGCTGCTCATGGCGATCTCCCGCACCTACCTGATGGCCCACTATCCGTCCGACGTCGTTGCCGCCATCCTGATCGGCGTGTTCTCCGGCATTGTCGCCTGGTTCATCACACAGCTCATTTTCCGCTTCCTCAACCGTCATCGCGCGAAGGTGCCGTTCTTCGGCTGGCTCCTGGACTTTGACATCCGCGACGTGCTGCCCTTCCTGCCCCGCAGGGAGAAGAAGGCTGTGTCCGCACCGGCCCGGAAGAAGGCTCCCGCCGCTGACGAGGACGTAAAGACCTATCCCGCCAAAAGGCGCGCGCCGGCTGCCGCAGCGCCCGCAGAAGGCGTACAGCCCGCGCCTGCCCGTCCGGCTGCGAAGAAGGAGAACACCGCGCCCGCTCATGCCGCGGCGGAGCCGGCAAAGGCGGCCCCCGCGAGGAGCGGCGGACGCCATGCCCTGCCCGAGGGGAGCGGCACGAAAAAGCCGAAAACCTCCGGAACATACCAGGGCAAGCACTGAAAAAAGGATTATCGAAAGCGTACTTTTGGCGAATACGCAAAAGCGTATTCGCCATGCGCTTTTTTGAGGGAGCAGATTGTTACCATACGGTAAATTCCGCGCGATCCGCCTTCTGCGCGGTTGAAATTTAAGGGATTTGTGCTATAATCCATTTTTATGGAACAAATCTCGGATTCCCGACATGGTTTACCGGGAATCCCATTCTACGGAGGAAAAAGATAACATGTCCAAAAAGCAATTCAAAGCGGAATCCAAGCGGCTGCTCGATCTGATGATCAACTCCATATACACCAACAAGGAGATCTTCCTGCGCGAAATCCTCTCCAATGCGTCCGACGCCATCGACAAGCTCTGCTATCTGTCCCTGACGGACGAGAACGTCGGCCTCAACCGCGCCGACTTCCGCATCGACGTGATCCCCGACAAGGAGGCCCGCACCCTCACCGTCAGGGACAACGGCATCGGCATGAGCCTGCAGGAGGCGGAGACCAACCTGGGCGTCATCGCCAAGTCCGGCTCCGGCGCGTTCAAGGCGGAGATGGACAATACCAAGGCCGAGGATCTGAGCATCATCGGCCAGTTCGGCGTGGGCTTCTACTCGGCCTTCATGGTCTCCGACAAGGTCACGGTTCTCTCCCGCAAGTACGGCGAGGAGAAGGGCGTCAAGTGGGAGTCCAGCGGCGCCGACGGCTACACCGTCACGGAGATCGACCGCGATCAGGTCGGCACCGAGGTCATCATGCACCTCAAGCCCGACACCGAGGATGAGATCTACGGCGTCTACCTCGAGGTCTGGAAGCTCCGCGCACTGATTAAAAAGTATTCCGACTACGTGCGCTGGCCCATCATCATGGAGGTCGAGCGCAGCGAGAGCTACGATACCGGCGAGAAGAACGACGACGGCAGCCCGAAGATGGACTACCGCACGGTGAAGCAGGAGGAGACCATCAACTCCATGATCCCGATCTGGCAGCGCTCGAAGAGCGAGGTCACGGACGACGACTGCATCGCCTGGTATAAAGAGAAGCACCACGACGTCAAGGACCCCTGCGTCCTGGTACGCATCAACGCCGAGGGCACGGTCAGCTACAAGGCCATGCTCTTTGTCCCCGGCGAGGAGCACGGCAGCCAGTACTACGGCGAGACCAAGGGCGGCATCACGCTCTACTCCAACGGCGTCATGATCATGGAAAACTGCGACAAGCTGGTGCACGACTACTTTGAGTTCGTCAAGGGCGTCGTCGACTCTCCCGACCTGTCGCTGAACATCTCCCGTGAGCTTTTGCAGCACGACCGCCAGCTCAAGATCATGGGCCAGAACATCGAAAAGCGCATCAAGGGCGAGCTTGAAAAGCTCATGAAGGAGGACCGCCCCAAGTACGAGGAGTTCTTCCGCAACTACGGCATCCACATCAAGTGCGGCGTGTGCGACGAGTACGGCCGCTACAAGGA
>CADAPH010000130.1:0-8759 GCA_902789745.1 Oscillospiraceae bacterium
ATGCCCTAAAAATCCAAGGACAAGTACTTTCAATTTTGTCTCTTTCGTTCAAAAATTCAATTCAAATTCTGTAGTATTTGACAATTGACAAAAAAGCAGACGCCGCAGCGCCTGCCTTTCAATGTGTAGACAAACCTCAAAGTCTGTCATCTCGAGCGAAGGCGAAGCCGGAGTCGAGAGATCTGAAACGTTGGAAAACCTCTCTTTATAGATCTCTCCGCTCGCTTCGCTCGGTCGAGATGACACAAAACGGACTTTGTCTTCAGTCTGAGGCAGGCGCCGCAGCGCCTGCCTTTTTCGTATGTTTGTTTACTTCTTCTCTTCAGGGGCCTTTTTGGCCTTGGGCTCTTCGTCAGCCTTTTTGGCCTTCGCAGCCTTTTTGGCCTCGGGTTTTTTTGCCTCGGGCTCTTTGTCGGCCTTTTTAGCCTTCTCGGGCTTTTTGGCCTCGGGCTCTTTGTCGGCCTTTTTGACCTTCTCGGGCTTTTCTTCCTCTTTTTCTTTCTCGTCCTCCAGATCCAGGAACTTGATGGCGGACTCCGCAGCGTCGTCAATGGCCTTCTCGGCCTGGGCCTGGTATTCGGGCGCGTTCTTCTGCACGTCCTCTACATATTCCTCGACCTTTTCGACGGCATCGGGCGCGACGGCTTTTGCGGTCTCATAAGCCTTCTTGAGAGTCTCATTCTCCGCAACGGCGGACTTTTTGCCGGATTTGCCGGTGAAAAGCGCAAAGTATTTGCCGGCCAGGGGCTTTGCGGCGTTTGCGACAAAGCGGATGTTTTTGGCGGCCTGCGTCTTGAAATTGCCCACGAACTTGTCTGCGGCAAAGCCGCCGGTCTCCTTCTTGGTTGTCTGCGCTGCCTGATAGGCGGTGACCAGACCGCCGACTACGACGGCGCTTTTGAGAAAGCGGTTGATTTTACGACCCATTTTTTATCCTCCGTATCAATTTTTATTACTCGCTGTCCTTGCTGTCAGCGGGCTTGGATTCTTCAGCGGCGTCTGCCTTGGTTTCCTCCGCCTTGACCTCTTTGCCGTCCTTGTCATTGCCCTCGGTATCGACGGCTTTCTTGACGGCCTCCTTGACATCCTCGACGAACTCCTGTGCCCTCGCCTTGTACTCGGGCGCGTTGTCCCGCAGATCATCGACAATGTCCTGTACCTTGTCGATGACCTCGGGGGCTTTCTCCTTCATGGTCTCGAACACCTTGCTGACCTTGTCCTCGGCGGGCTCGCCGCCGTCATAGGTGTAGCCGTTCTCGCCCTTGTCGGAGACGCGGTAGTCGTCGCTCTGCTTGCCGAGCTTCTCTTTGAGAAAATCGACAACACGCTTGACGTTTACCTTCGCCTGATCCATGAAATTGCGGGAGAAGGTTTCACCGGTCATGCTGCCGGTCTCCTGCTTGGTCTTCTGCGACGCCTGATACGCGGTGATACCCGCGCCGATGGCAAAGCAGGTCTTGATCATTTTGGAAATTAAACCCATTGTATATACCTCCCAAAAAATGGTTTTTGGATTGATGTGATTGAAAACTCTGTTTTGAATCGGATTAAAATGCGAGCCAGTAGTGGTTGCCGTAGATATCGGTGATGCGGTAGCTGGGCACGGTGGGATTTGTGATCTTGAAGTTTTCAAGCTTCAGATTGCCCGTGACCGTGAGCGCCGTACCGAGGACATGGCTGCTCTGATAGCTGCCGTCATAGCCGTAGAAGTCGCAGAGGAATTCGATCTTGTCGCCTCTCTGCAGCGGCACAAGGCTCTTCGGGGAAGTCTCGGTCTCGCCGTTTTCATAGAAGGGATAGGCGCCGGTGACCGCGCCGTAGGGATTCTCCTCGTCGAAGACCACCTGCAAATTCATCAGATCGCCGTTGAGCAGCACCGGGATGCGGCCGATGGTTGTCCAGCTTCCGTCCGGGTTCTCGGCGTCGGAGACGAGATAGTAGGCCGCGAGTTTTCCGTTGAGCGTGAGCCAGGTGCCGTCGAAGTCGAGCAGCATGTCGCCGTCGTCGTCGAAGGAGAAGGTGTTGTCAAGGCCGAGGTCGATGTAGCCCTCCCCGTCGTTGACAAAGACGTTGAGCTCCACAGTCTGGATCAGGGCCCATTCCTTTTCCGTAAGCTTGAGAACGGGAACGCCGTTTTTGTTCGTCACGGCGATGCGGCCGGGGTCAAGGAAGCTTGAAGCGACGGTTTTCGCGTGATCCGCGATGAACTGCGTATCGACCCAGGCGCGGTCTCCGCCGAGGCTGCGGCCGGAGAAGGCGGAGAGCAGGCCGAAGATATCGCTCATGTCGATGGTATAGCCCGCGCTGTTCTGCCCGTATGCGTTGGTATAGCTGCCGGAGAGGGAGCCAGCAGGACTGCTGCTGCCGTAGGGGGAGCCGCCGTAGGACGAGCTGCCCGCATAGGAATAGCTGCCGAGCAGGGCTTCCAGCAGATCGCCGTAGCCGCCGTAGCTGCCATAGCTGCCCTGGGTGGAATAACCGCCCACCTGTCCGCCGTACTCGAGGCTTGCAAAGCTCTTGATGACCTTGGCGTATTCCTCATCCAGCCCCAGCGTGTCGTAGGTGTTGATGGCGGAGGAGACGGAGCTCATGCTCTCGTAGGGGAAGTAAACGCTCAGGCCGTAGCACTTGGTAATGGTGGTGCCGTTATACTTCACACAGTCCTGGATGGTCTGGGCCAGCGCCCTGCCCTCGTCGGTGCCCATGCGCAGGGCGAGGTCGGCAAGGTCGACCTGATTGATGCGCGTGGACTGGGCAAACTGTCTCGCCCCGGCGCGGGCGTTGGAGACCTGCTGATACTCGTCGCCGGAGATCATTTCATAAGTGGAAAGGGAGAAATCCCGGAAGGCCGCGGGGAGCCTGCTCTCGAGCATGGCAAGATCGGTCATGGCCAGCGTGACCTGCGCGTTGTAAGAACGCTGGCGGCAGGCGCTGACATAGGTGTCGATGATGTTCTTGCCCAGCGCCTCGGTAGAGATGGAGGTGTTGCGCGAGAGGTTGTTGAGCCAGTCGGTATAATACCAGCCGGTGCCGGGCTCAACCTCCTCGGAGGCGATGAGGTAATCGGCGTATTCGGCGGAGACCAGCGCCGTCTCCAGCGTGGACATGAGGCACGCGTCATAGCCGATCCAGTCGAAGGTGACGCCGCCGTCCTTGAGGGCCTTGTCGATCTGCGGCAGGGTCATGGAGGCGCGGCCGCCGGTCTTCTCATCGTAGCCATAGCCGCTGATGGAGCCGCCGCCGTGATCCCAGAGGATAAGGATGTTGCGGTTGGCGGGGTAATTATTATTGCAGTACTGGATAAACTTCGAGAGGTTTTCAGGATCGGTCATGGCCGCATTTCCGAAGCGGGATTCCAGCCGTTCCAGTCCGCCGTCGTGTACCCGGTAAATCTGGTTTGTCGAGCTGGAGACGATGTTGTTTTTCCAGTTCTTGCAGCCTCCGGTCTCAACAATGACATTGACCTTGTCGGATAGATTCGCCTTGGCCATCTCCGTCAGGTCGGAGGTCGCCATGCCGTACTTGGATTCAAGATCCGTGCCGCACATGTAAATCATGACGGTGACGGTATCCCTTCCGCCGCCGAGGGGCACAAAGCGCTTATCCCGTACAGGGGACGCAGCCGACGCGGGTCTGGGCGTGGCGCTGGGCTTCGCCGTCGCGGCGGGTTTGGGTGTAGACTGCACGCCGGGGAGATCCTGCAAAAGCCCGCTGCCGGAGAAGGGCATATTGGAATCGTCGATGGCCTCCACGCTCTCATTCTGCGGGGCGAGGGTGTGGCTGGGCGCGGCGGTGACGTAGGATGTGGGTCTGGGCGTCGCGGCGGGAAGGCTCTGTGTATCGTCTGAGCCGCCGTGCAGGAACATGAAAAGCACGATCACTATGATGCCGATAATCCCGATACCGCCGGAGCGTCTGGGCCCCCGGCCGCGCTGCGAGCCGTTGTAGCTGCCAAAGCGCCGCGGACGCTGTCCGCGCTGCGATGCATCGTAGCCGGAAGGCCCGGGTCTGCCGCTCTGGCTGCTGCCGCCGACCGGCCCGCCGGTGTTGACGCGGCGGCCTCTCTCCGCGCTGACGGAGCCCTCGCCTGTCCGTTTCTCTCTGCTGTGAGGTCTGTTTTCCATAATGTCCCCCTCTTTTATCCTTCTTTATCCACGGAGAAGATATAGCTGGTGCCGCTGAGAAGCTTTTCCCCCTTGCGCAGGATCGCCGAGGGGAAGCCCCAGTGGTTCATCGCGTCGGGCCAGAGCTGGGTTTCCAGGCAGACCGCGCCGCGTCTGTGCATCATGCGCCCGCCCTTGCCCTTCTGATCGGTGATGAAGTTGCCCGTGTAGAGCTGCATGCCGGGCATGGAGGTGGAGACATACATGCGGATACCGGTCACGTCGCTTGACAGCTCCGCTGCGCTGAAGCCGTTGTTGAGGCAGAAGTTGTGGTCGTAGCCGCTGCCGAGGCGGAGCTGCTCATCGTCGGCGTCGATATCCCGGCCGACAGGCTTGGGCTCGGTAAAGTTAAAGGGTGTGCCGACGACCATCTCGGCCCTGCCGTTCGGAAGCGTGCCCGCGCCCAGCTCAAGATAGCGGTCGGCGTTGATCCAAAGTGTCTGCTCCAAGGCCCTGCCGCAGCCGGAGAGATCAAAGTAGCTGTGGTTGGTAAGGTTTACGATGGTATCAGCGTCGCCCTCGGCTTCATAGCCGATGCCCAGCCCGCAGCCGATGCGTGTGAGACGGAAGGTAACGGAGACATTCAGATTTCCGGGGAAGCCCTCCTCCCCGTCCGGCGAGAGGCGGGAGAAACGCACGGCGCAGCCGTCCGCCTTGAACTCTGCCTGCCACATGCAGCGGTCAAAGCCCTTGAGGCCGCCGTGGAGACAGTTGTCCCCGTCGTTTTTGGCGAGGGCATATTCCTTTCCGCCGAGCTCGAATTTCGCGCCGCCGAGGCGGTTGGCAAAACGGCCGATGGTAGCGCCGAGAAACAGGTTTCCGGCTTCGTACTCCGCGACGGTATCATAGCCGAGCACGACGTCGGTAAAGCCGCCGTCCCTGTTCGGGACGCACAGCGCCTGAACGATCGCGCCATAGTCGAGCAGCGTGCAGCTTGCGCCGGTCTCATTGGTGATGGTATAGGCGTGAACCTCCTCCCCCGCGCGGGTGAAGCCAAAGGGGCAAACAGTAACAGACATAGAGCAGCCTCCTGTCAAAATGTTTGAAAGGATTGTATCACATTTGAGTAAAAAAGAAAATGCCTTTCGACACCCATTGACAAATATTCACATTCTTTTTATAGTTAAGCAAACACAGGTTCATAGGATTCTGAAATACAGGAGGATACGGCAATGGCGATCGTGGTTATCGGCGCGGTGTTTGTGGACGTCAAGGGCTTCCCGGAGGATCTGTATCTGCCCACCGGGCGCAACGCCGGGGAAATCAAATTTGTCCACGGCGGCGTGGGCCGCAACGTGGCGGAGGACATTGCGAATGTAGAACTGCGCCCCGTCTTTGTGAGCCTTGTAGACAAGTCTGCCCAGGGCGAGGAGGTCGTGCGCCAGCTCAGAAGGCACAAGGTGAACACCGACTATATCCGCGCTGTCCCGAACGGGATGGGCATGTGGCTGGCGGTCTTTGACCAGTACGGCGACCTTGCAGGCTCCATCTCCCAGCGCCCCGACCTCAGCCGCATCTGCGACATCCTGGATCAGAAGGGCGACGAGATTTTCAAAAATGCGGACAGCGTGGTCATTGAAGCCGACATCGGCAAGGATATCGTCAAGCGCACGCTCGACCTTGCGGAGAAGTACGGCAAGCCGGTGTACGGCGTCGTGGCCAATATGGGCATCGCGTCCGAGCGGCGTGATTTTCTCCAGCGCATGGACTGCTTCGTCTGCAACCAGGCCGAGGCGGGCATCCTCTTTGTGGCGGACTATGCCAATATCACCCCGGACGAGCTGTGTGCCGACCTCCCCGCCCGGCTTGAGAGCGCGAACATTCCCTCCATCGTCGTCACCATGGGCAGCCGCGGCGCGGTGTACGCGAACCGAAACGGAGAGGTGGGTTTCTTCCCGGCGGAACATGTCAAGGTTCGCGACACGACCGGCGCGGGCGACGCCTTCTGCGCCGGGGTTGCGGTCGGCCTGACCTACGGCAAGAGTATGCGCGATTCCGTGTCATCAAGGTGTCGGAGAACGTCTGCCCCCGCTTCCGCCCGCGCGAGCTGGGGCTGGAGATCGACGTGGAAGAGGAATCGTAAACGCGGCGGGAAAAAAGAAAGCGCTGAACAAATCAACGTGCGCAGACTGGCGAGCAGATTTTTTGTATGGCAAAGCCTGAAAAGCGCAGGAATACTTTGTGTATTTCAAGATTTTCAGGCAAAGCCAGACGGAAAATATGCCGTCAGGATGTGCGCGGGAATTTGTTCAGCGTTTTCTGTAAATAACAAAGCAGAGCGCCTGACCGCTCTGCATAGTTAAGAAGGATTCTTTTTATGAAGGGTTTTCGCTGCTTGCATTTATAATATACCGCACAGTTGTTACAGATAAAAGCGCAAAATTGTTACGAGCTTGTTAAAATGCTTTTTTTCTATGGCTTTTGCCGGAATAATGTGGTATGATGTGAAAAACTCAGCAATTAACATAATATTGAAGAAAGAAATGAAGCCAATGAAAAAGACAACGATTCTTCTGCTGACCCTGATCATGGCCCTGCTGTTGTGCGCCTGCAGCAGCGCGGGCGGGAGCGCGCCCGCACCCACGACGGCGCCGACCGCAGAGCCGAAACCCACACCGACCGCCGCGCCGACCGAAGCCCCGGCGCCGACGTCGTCTGCCAAGCCCATCTCACCTGAGGTGCAGGAACTGGAGGCGCAGAACAAAAAGGTCTGGTCGGAGATGCACGACCGCGAATACATGGAGGGCCGCCTGGTGATCCCCTCCGCCGGGATCAATGTCGCCCTGCTGAGCTGGGGCAAGGAGCCCGCGGGAGATTACGATCAGGACAAGATCATTGAGCTTGTGCGTCAGGCCGTGGTCGACGATCTCGACAGCGCCCTGCTGTATAACGACGATCCTGTCGGCAACATCATCGCCGACCACTCCACACAGGACTTTTCCGCTCTGTCGAACGTCAAGGTGGGAGATAAGGCCTATATGCTCTCCGGGGATCGCATCGTCACCCTGACCTGCAACTTTGTGGCAGACGGCGTCAATACCGGCTACGGGATCACCGACAAGGACGGCGGCTGGAACCATAAAACAGATTACGTCTGCTATACCTGCCTGGAGGACTGGACGCATATCCTGATGGTCGGCTTTGAAATGACGGATGAGGACTTCTTCGACATGGCCTGGATCGACGTAGGCGAATCGAAGAGCAACAACTCCGGCGTCGTAACCACCAAGTCTCTTCCGGCCTCTGCCGCGCCCGGCAATGCGGCGGCTGCGTCAACCCCCGCACCGGCCGCGACCGCAGCGCCCGCCGCCACGGCTACGCCGAAGCCGAGCGAAACGCCCGCCCAGCAGCCCGCACGGCAGCAGGCGCCCGCCGAGCCTGATTACAACGACTACGTTGTCCCCGGTTACGACATCTATGCCGACAACAATTACTATGGCGGTCCGGTCAACAACACCGGCGACTTCGGTTATACCGGCAGCGACAGCGGCGACGGCTATCTCGGCTGAGCTTTCGTAAAACATAACAAAAAAACCACACGCCGCCCTGATCGGGGCGGCGTGTGTCGTTTGTTATGCTCTTTTCAGCAATTCGAGCGTGCGGCTGTCGCGGCGGCCGGCGTAGTATTTCTCCAATACACGTCCGAAAACCGGCTGCTCCGGCGCAGCCAGCTCAAACAGCGTCATGCACGAGCGCAGCTTGAGATCGTCCGGGTAGCCCATCACGGCGGAGGGGTCGCAGGTATCAAGCCCGAGCAGGGCCTCGCTGATCTCTGTGAGCCGGGGGCCAAGCACGGGATGCGCCATGTATGCCTTCGCTTCCTCCAGATCCCGGATACCGTAATACTGCGTCGTGGAACTGAAGCCCAGGCCCTGGAGCTGCGGAAAGATATACCACATCCAATGGCTGCGCTTGCGGCCGCTGCGGATCTCTCCCAGGGCGGCGTCATAGTCGTATGCCTGCGCCTTTACAAAGCGGTCAAGATCGTAATTCATACGCCTCATATCTCCCAGCGGTATTCTTTATAAACGTCTCCGCTCTCCAGATCGATCCATCGGAACACGCCGTCCTCATAGCGCATGAAGCTGTGGGGACTGTTTTCTTTCGGAATCGCGGCGGAGCCGGGATTGAGGATCAGAATGCCGTCCTTCTCTTCACAGACCGGGACGTGGATATGTCCGAAGAGAAAGGCGTCGCCCGGGCAGAGCACGGGGTGATCCTTCGGCGTATAGAGATGGCCGTGGGTGACAAAAATCTTATGCCGCCCGGCGATCAGAAGGCTGTAGTCGGCCATGATGGGAAAGCCCAGCACGGTCTGGTCGATCTCCGCGTCGCAGTTGCCGCGCACGCCAAAGGCCGGAATCTTCAGCGCGGTCAGCATGGCGGTGACCTCTTTCGGCGCGTAGTCCCGCGGCAGGTCGTTGCGCGGCCCGTGGTACAGCGTATCGCCCAGCAGGAGCAGCGTGTCGGCCTTTTCCGTGCGGACATATTCCAGCAGCTTGCGGCAGTAGTAAGCCGAGCCGTGGATATCGCTGGCTATGATCGTTTTCATGCCTGGTTCAGAAGCGTCTCCAGCGCGGCGATGCGCTGGCAGAG
>CADAPH010000130.1:8790-11878 GCA_902789745.1 Oscillospiraceae bacterium
CCCGCGTTGGTGAGCTTCACGCCCGCGTCGGCGCACAGGGCGACGCAGCGCTTGGCCGTGCCGGGCAGACCGTCGTAGCTGATGAAGTAGCCGCCGTTGGGATTGGTCCAGCTGCCGATGCCGTACTCGCTCAGGCCGGTGTCAAGCGCGGTGAGAACATAGTCGAACTTGGGCCGCAGGTAGTCGGCCTGCTTCTTCATGTGCGCTTTGATCCCGTCCATGCTCTTGAGATAGTGGACATGGCGGATCTGGTTGATCTTGTCGTAGCCGATGGTCTGCACGCCCATCTGCTTGATCAGGAAGTCAACGTTGTGCCTGCTCGCGGCGAGAACGGCAACGCCCGCGCCGGAGAAGGTGACCTTGCTGGTGGACATGAACTCGTAGACCATATCCTCGCTGCCGTACTCCCTGCAGGCGTCAAAGATGTTCAGCAGCTCGTCGTCCACCTCCCGGAAGCCGTGGACGATATAGGCGTTGTCCCAGAAGATGCGGAAGTCGTCCGCCGCGGGCTTGAGGGCCGCAAAGGCGCGGACGGTGTCGTCGGAGTAGGTGTAGCCCTGGGGGTTGGAGTACTTCGGCACGCACCAGATGCCCTTGACGGAGGGATCGGACTCCACATACTGACGCACTAGCTCCATGTCCGGGCCCTCGGGCGTCATGGGGATGTTGATCATCTCAATGCCGAACTCCTGGCAGATGCGGAAATGGCGGTCGTAACCGGGCACCGGGCAGAGGAAGCGGATCTGTCCCTGCTGGCCCCAGGGCTGGCTGCCGCCGTAGACGCCGAGCACCAGCGCCTTGATCACGCAGTCGTACATCAGCGCGAGACTGGACTGACCGCCCATGATGATGTTCTCCATCGGCAGACCGAGCACTTCGCCGAAGAGCTCCTTGGCCTCGTCGACGCCGGCGAGCTCGCCGTAGTTGCGCACATCGGTGCCCTTGCGGCTGTAGATCAGCTCGTAGGGATTCAGGCTCAGCATATCCATGCTGAGGTTGAGCTGCGTGGGGTCGGGCTTGCCGCGCGACATGTCGAGCTTGAGCCCGCGGCCCTTCACGATCTCATACTTCGCCATGAGCTTGTCGAGCTCGGCGCGCATTTCGTCCTTGTTCATTTCGAGATAGTTGTTCATGTTTTATTCCCCATTCCAATATAGAATTTTGCTTTTTCTGCTCCTGTCATCTCGAGCGCAGCGAAGCGGAGTCGAGAGATCTTGAGAAGCTCTGCACAGGTCAATTCGGATCTCTCCGCTCACTTCGTTCGGTCGAGATGACAGCGGTATTCTACAGCTTCTCCGCCGCGAACCCGGTACCGTCGAACTGCCAGAGCTCCGTAAAGCCGCAGCGCAGCGCCAGCGCCTCCGCCTGATCGAAGCCAAAGGCGATGTTTTCGGCCTTGTGCGCGTCGGAGCTGATGCAGACGCGTCCGCCGATGCTCTTCAGATGCTGCAGCAGTTCCTCGGAAGGGTAGGGCGTTGTGCGCCAGCCGCGGCTGATGGCGCCGGTGTTGATCTCGAAAATCTTACCCGCCGCATTCAGCTTCTCCATCGCGGCGACGGCGGCGTCTCGGTATACGGGCGCGGCGGTGTCATAAAGCGGCACGCGCTCATTATATTTTGTGAGCAGGTCAAAATGTCCCACGATGGAGATCTCCGGTATGTCAGCCATGGTACACAGGCGCTCATAATAGAGCTGCGCCGCCCGCTCGGAGCCTCCGTGATATGCGATCAGATGGGCGGCAGTCTCCGGGTCATAGTCGATGGGCAGGCCACTCAGAAGATGGCAGGAGCCGATGATGTAGTCATAGGGCGGCACGCTCCGTCTGTCGGAATTAAGATCGTATTCCAGCCCGCACCAAACGTTGAAGCGTCCGGCGTATTTCTCGCGCAGACGGCGCATCTCGGCAAGGAAGGCGGGCTCATCCGCGTCGGAGCAGCACCAGGCGTCTTCGCCCGGGATGGGGCTGTGCAAGCTGATCCCGAGGGAATCAAGCCCCGCGTTTTCGGCGGCGATGACCATGATTTCGGGCGCGTCACATCCGTCGTCAAAGCTGGTATGGCAATGCAGATTCTGCCGTTTCACGATTCCAGCCTCCTTCCTCTAAAAACAAGTCCTTATTTTAATAACAGAAAGAGCCGCTGTCAAGAAAATCTTGACAGCGGCCTGTGAATTTCATCGGCTCCCTCTCTGAGGGAGGTAATCACCCCGCCAGCACCTTATCGAAGGCGGCGCGGATGTTCTGCTTGATCACGTCATAGCTGTGGGTAAAGTGCGCCTCATAGAGCTTTTCGCCCTGCCAGAAGATCGTCGGCACACTGTAATAGTCGCGCGCCCCCGCGATTTCGGGCTGCTCGCTTTCCTCGATCCAGTCGATCTGAATATCGGCGTAGGCGGGGTTTTCCCCGATCAGCTCGTCGATAGCCCGTTTCGCGTTGCGGCAATAGGGACAGCTTTTCAGATAGAAGAGTTCGATCTCTTTCATGCGCTGACCTTAATAGTTCTCGGCGTTGATTTCAAAGTAGGCCTGGGGATGTGCGCAGACAGGGCAGATATCGGGCGCCTGGGTGCCGACGACGATGTGCCCGCAGTTGCGGCACTCCCAAACCTTGACCTCGCTCTTTTTGAAGACTTCCTGCGCCTCGACGTTTTTCAGCAGCGCGCGGTAGCGCTCTTCATGGTGCTTCTCGATGGCGGCGACGCCGCGGAACTTCTCGGCAAGCTCGTGGAAGCCCTCCTCGTCGGCGGTCTTGGCAAAGCCCTCGTACATATCCGTCCACTCGTAGTTCTCCCCGTCGGCCGCGGCGGCGAGATTTTCAGCCGTGCTGCCGATTCCGTTCAGCTCCTTGAACCAGAGCTTGGCGTGTTCCTTCTCGTTCTCGGCGGTCTTGAGGAAGAGAGCGGCGATCTGCTCAAAGCCCTCCTTCTTGGCCTTGGAGGCAAAGTAGGTATACTTGTTTCTGGCCTGGGATTCTCCCGCGAAGGCGGCTTCCAGGTTCTTCTCGGTCTGTGTTCCGGCGTAAGGGTTCTTGGACATGGTGTGTTCCTCCTTTGTTGTCTTTCAAAACGGGGCCGGTTCCCCGGCCCCTGT
>CADAPH010000131.1 GCA_902789745.1 Oscillospiraceae bacterium
GTACTTGCCCATGCGGATGATGGTGCAGAAGTCGGCGGATTCCTTGATCTCCTTGAGCTTGTGGGTGATGATGATAATGCTCTTGCCGTCCTTGACAAGATTGTGCATGATGGCGATGAGCTCGGTAATCTCCTGCGGCGTGAGAGAGGAGGTGGGCTCGTCCAGGATCAGAATGTCAGCGCCGCGGTAGAGCGCTTTCAGGATCTCCACGCGCTGCTGCATGCCGACGGAGATATCCTCGATCTTCGCGTCGGGGTCGATGGACAGGCCGTAGCGCTCGGAGATTTCCACCACGTTTTTGCGCGCGGTGGCCATGTCGAGCTTGACGCCCTTTGTCGGCTCGGTGCCGAGGACAATGTTCTCCGTGACGGTGAAGGGCTGGATCAGCATGAAGTGCTGGTGAACCATGCCGATGCCCGCGTCGATGGCGTCGCGGGGGTTATTCATGACGATCTTTTTGCCGTTGACCAGGATATCGCCGGAGGTGGGCTTGAGCAGACCGTAGAGCTGGTTCATCAGCGTCGATTTGCCCGCGCCGTTTTCGCCGAGGATCGCGTGGATTTCGCCTTTGTGGACGGTGAGATTGATGCCGTCATTGGCTGTGAAATTGCCGAAGCGCTTGACAATGTTGCGCATTTCGATGACGGGCGTATTCATGTCCACGTACTGTTTTGCCAAATTGACCGCCCCCTATGTAAAATAGTGTTGAGTTTGGAGTGTGCCGTAGGGGCCGATGCCCTCATCGGCCCGCGAAAATGCAGTAAGAGACGGGTCGATCTGGGGATCGACCCCTACGGATTGTGCATCTCCTGTTCAGCCGATCAGCTTGAAAAACGCCTCCATGTCGGCGGCGTGATTGCCGCGGCAGAGAATGTGGTGGTTGTTGATGGGATCGGTGAGGAAATAGCTGAAATCGTCGAGCTTTACCTTGATCTGCGTGCGGCAGAGCATATCGCTCCACGGCATGTCGAGAATTGTGCCCTCCTGCGCGTGGAAGCGGGAGAGATCGCCCTCGCACTTGAAGATGGTGCAGGGGCCCTCCTCAAACGTGCCCTGGACGGCCACGCCGATGCCGGACTCGAAGTGCGTGTTGAAGCAGAAGGACTTGAGCATCGTGACGGGAATGGTGCAGTGGGCGAAGACGGCGGTTCCGGCCTTCGTATCAAAGCGGCTGGGATTGCACATAAAAAGCGGCTCACCCGTAACGGCGCCGAGCACGACCATTGAAAGAAGCGCGGGCACATCGCCCTCGCAGCCGCCGCAGATCCCCTCCGCGTTCAGGATCGACAGGCCGAGGCAGCCGGTGGTTTTCACCGTATCGAGCAGATCGAAGCAGCGGACGGAAACGCCGCAGAGATCGTATTCCTTCACAAGCCGCTTGAACGCGCCGTAGACATGCAGGGCTTTCTCGATCTCGGCCTTGTCAAAGGATTGTTTTTTAAAGAGCGCGGTGCATTCGTTCTCGGGATAGCTCTCCTTCACGATCTCTGCCAGCAGCTCGCTCATTTCGATGGAAACAAAGCCCATACCGAGCTTGTCCATCATGGCCCTGGGGGAGTAATCGCTGGCGATGAGCCAGTCGGAGGGCTTGCCGATGCAGCCGAGCTTTTTGCCCTTCAGCGACGCTTTGGCGCGGTGGGCGTTTTTCAGCGCGCGGATGCGCCCGGCGACCTGTTCGATATCGCCGTGCAGGATCTCGCCGCTGCCGCCGTGCTTTTTCAAAAAGCTCAGGATCTCCATCGAGGCGGCGAGAGAGTTGCTGTCGCCGCTTGTGAGAATGTAGCAGTGCCTGGACTTGAGCTGATCGAACACCTCAAGGAAATAACCCTCACTGCCGCCGGAGGCGACATAGAGCAGGGCAAAATCATCGGCCAGATACTGCTCAAGAGAGACCTTTTCCAGCTTCTCGCCCAGCGCGTCGGACAGGGAATCAATGTAGCGGTGCATCCGCTCCTCCGTGATCTGGGAGAGCGGGCTTTTGATCTGGTAAAAAACAGCCATAGGCGGCAACTCCTTTTCAGCTTTATTTGTTTTCACGAAGACTACAAAGATAAGATATTATATCATATAGAAAGCCGCTTTTCCACTGTTTCTTCCAAATGACAATAAAAAACCTCAATAAAAAAACACCCCGCAAATTTGCGGGGTGCTTGAAAGCGGAATATCAGCCGAGGGTGAAAGCGGGGCAATCAGCGGCAGAGGTGGGAATGGTCTTCTCACCGGCGATGATGGCCTTCTTGGCAGCCTCGACCTTCTCAAGGGTCTCAGCGGAGACAACGTCGGTGGTGGGGGCGATGCCCACGCCGTCGTTGGCGAGGTTGTAGAGATGCACGCCGCCCTTAAAAGCGTCGTCCTTGACAGCCTTGGAGATGTCCTGGCACGCAACGTCGACGCGCTTCATGGCGGAGGTGATGATGCACTCGAGACCGAGCTCGACACGCTGATCCTTGTCAACGCCGATGCCGTAGATGCCGGCCTCGTCGCAGGCGTTCATAACGCCGTTGCCGGTGCCGCCGGCAGCATGGTAGATAACGTCAGCGCCTTTGGTGATCATGTCCTTGGCTGCGGTGTTGCCGCCGGCAATGTCGCCGAAGTTGTTGGCGTTGTACTGGAGGATGGTGGCCTCAGGGCAAGCCTCGAGAACGCCGGTGATGTAGCCGATGCCGAAGAGATTCATGGGATCAGAGACCATGCCCTGGACATAGCCCACGGTGTTGCTCTTGGTGACGGAGCCGGCAACCAGGCCGACGAGGTAGGAGCACTCTTCCTGAGCGAACATCAGGCAGGCAACATTCTCCAGATCGGAGCAGGAGCTGTCATCCACGATGGCAAAGTACTGGTCGGGGTTATCCTCGGCAGCCTCGCGGGTGGCGTCAGCCAGCATGTAGCCGACGGTGATGATAAGATCATAATCTTCGTCGATGAAGGTGTTGATGTTGGTCTGGTAGTCAGCGTCGGTCTTGGATTCAAGGTAATTGACCTCAAAGCTGGGATCTTCGGCAGCAAGAGCCTGCAGGCCTTCCCATGCGAGCTGGTTGAAGGACTTGTCGTTGACGCCGCCGACGTCGGTGACCATGCCGACCTTGAATTTGTCGCCCGCCGCGGAAGCAGTGGCGGTCAGCGCGAAGACCATGCACAGTACGAGAGCCATTGCGAGAATCTTTTTCATGTTCTTTCCTCCATAAATAGATTTTTGAATGGATACAATGCGCGGGGTTCTCCATGCGGAAATTATAGCATGTCGCACCGGGAAAAACAAGGGCGAGTTTTGGGGCGGACATGGAAATCTGCATGGGACAAAATTTACGCCGCCTTAACAACTCCCCCCTTGCGCATGAGACGGAAAAATGGTAAGCTATGAACAAGAAATATGATCCCCATATAATACTTAAAACAAAGGAGTGCATGTCATTATGGTTAAACTGATCATGGGCCTGAAGGGGTCCGGAAAGACGAAGGAGCTGGTCGGCCTGGTATGCAAGGCTGTCAGCGAGGGCGAGGGCGACGTCATTGTCATCGAGAAGGAGCGCAAGCTCACGTATGATATCCCGTATCAGGCGCGCCTGATCGACGCCGGCAGTTACGACATCGGCAGCTATGAATTTCTCAAGGGTTTCATCTCCGGCCTGCACGCCGGCAACTATGACATTACACACTTCTTCATTGATAATTTCTATAAATTGGTTAACAGCAGGGACGAGGCGGAAGTGGTCGCCTTTATTCAGTGGCTGGCCGCCTATGCCGAGCGCGAGAAGATCGAGTTCGTGATCTCCATGAGCTCCGACCGCGAAAAATGCCCCGAGGCGATCAGGCAGTACCTGATCTGATATTTGGATAATACAAGCGGGACTGTCTCAAAACGTATAAGCATACGATTCGTAGGGGCCGATGCCCTCATCGGCCTGCCGTTGAACGAAGCATTTCGCTGATCGGCGGGTCGATCTGGGGATCGACCCCTACGGTGATGTATAAACATGCGTTTTGAGACAGCCCCGTTTTTGCGTTCAGAATGACACATCACTCAAGGAATCGAAAAGACTATGCCCGCGTTCCCAACGCCTCACCCATGACGACCGGCGTCTCAAGGCCCTGTGCCGTGTTTTCAAACAGCGCCTCGTCCAGCGTCACGCGATCCTTTTCAATCAGAACGACCACAGTACTGCCGCCATACAGGAAGCGGCCTTTCTCCGCGCCGCGCCGGAAAGGCATACCGGGGCCGCCGTGGTTTTCGATCTTCCCTACCAGCATCGCGCCGACCTCGATCTGCGCGACCGTTCCGAAATGCGCTGTCTCCAGGAGCATCACCTCCCGGCAGTTGCGCGCAAAGACCGGCAGCGCCGCAAGCGCGATGGGGCGCACGGTATGCAGCTCGCCGGGGATAAAGCGCTTGGAGACGACGCGCCCGTCGTCAAGGTAGCAATAGCGATGATAGTGGTTGACGCAGAGACGGAAGACGAGACAGATCCCGTCCCGGAAAAGCGCCGTCTCTTCCCGACTGTCCAGCAACTCGGAGACTGTATAGCTGCTCTGCTTGATCGGCAGCAGCAGTCCGTCCGTGATCCGGTAAGCGCTCAGCAGCCCATCACAGGGGGCCATGAAGACCGCGCCCTCTTCCGGGATCGGCCGCAGCTCTTTCCGAATGGGGCGGCAGAAAAAGTCGTTAAAGCAGGGATAGGGGAGAGGAAGATAGTCCTCCATGCGGATATTGTTCTTTCGGACGAAAGGCCCGATCAGCAGCTTTGACAGAGGAGAATCCATAAAGCGGCCCGCAAGCTGCGACACGGGACGGGAAGCGGCAAGCTTCAGGAGCACCCGCCCTTCCCGGCGTCCATACAAAAAACGCAGCGCCGCCCCTTCGGGCGGCGGTGCAATACCGGTTCTTTTCATCGGATGATCACCTTCCAGAACAGGAGCAGGAAGAACTCCATCGCCCCGATTGCTACCATGATCAAAATGCCGCGCAGTCCGGGCTTGGTGACGCGAATGGGCGTGATGAACAAAACCCCGGTCAGAATGCTCATGGCAATATACAAGAGCGTGATATCGGCCTTGGTCATATACTGCAGCAGCAGGACAAAGGGAAAAATCAGCGCCGCCGAAGTCACCGGCAGGCCGAGATATTCTTTCCTTGCGCCGCTCTCCGTCTCCTGACGCTCTTCCTCGGTCACGTTGTAGTAGGCCAGGCGGATCATTGCAGCCAGCACATACAACACGAGAAAAGCGTGCAGAATGAATTTGCCGGAGGCAATTTCCCAACGGACGGGCATACCGTCAAGCACGCGGGTCAGATAGGGGGATACGCGGATAAGCGCCGCGCCGATGCATGCAGGGAGCACACCGAAGGCCACAAGATCGGACAGAGAGTCGATCTGAATGCCAAAATCCATTTCCATCTTCGTTCTGCCCTTTTTGGTGCGCGCGACCTTGCCGTCAAAAGCGTCGCACAGACCGCAAAAGAGCAGGAAAAGACAGCCGTAATAGGGGTGGCCGCTGCCCGAAAGCGCCACAACAATCCCTGTCGTGGCGGACAGGAGCGAAAAGTAGGTCAGTATTACGGTATAGTCGTAGAATCCGATCATGCGCAAGTTTCCTTCCTTTTATCTATCAAAGCGGCGGCATGGGATCTGCTCGCTGAAACAGGCGTCGTTTACAAAATAATATTTTAACATAGTGTTTCAGCTTTTTCAATCCCGTGATAACGGAAAAATGGAATTATCCATCTCAGTCGCCGATGCCGCTGCGCATGATCTTGCCGAAGTTCCAAAGGTCGGCAGCGAGGCCGGCAGCCTTGTCGCGTTCCTGGGGGGTCTTAAACTCGATCTGCGCGGTCTGCGCGCCGCAGTCCAGGCACATCACGTACCAGCACCAGCCCTGCTCTTCCTCCAGAAGACCCGCGCCGCCGCAGTAGGGGCAATCATGCAGAATAAGCTTCTCATGCAGATTCATGGTCATATCCTCCTGTAATCGTTTCACGTTGATTGTGTTACCATTCATCATCCAGAACTTCAAAGCCGCGCTCATCGGGAGCGGCGGGGATGATACGTGCATTGATACCGTCGATCCGAATCCAGGGCGCCCGGTCGAGCGTCCGGATCACCCGGTCAATCTGGGCTTCGCTGCCCTGCAGCTCCATAGATACC